>NZ_QGSY01000313.1 GCF_003857035.1 Micromonospora arida | reverse complement strand
GTGCGGGGGGCGCGGGCGGGCTCCGGGAGTGACGGACCTGGCGTCGTGTTATCCGCGCAGCAATCGAGTGCTCAGGCTCCTGGATATGGTGGTCGGCCCGGCGGTGTGGGGCAGCGTCTCGCCGCGCGAGGTGCCCAGTGTGCGTGCGTCAGCTCAGGAAGTGGTGGGCGTCAGCTCAGGAAGAGGGTGACCGGGAGGGCGACCAGGGTGGTGGCGACCGCGAGGGCGGTGGCACCGAGAACCCGGGGCGGCCGGTCGCTGACCAGCAGGCGCTGCACCCGTACGTCGAGATCCCGGTCGCCCATGCCGAGCGCGCCGGCCGGGGTGATCCGGTGCCCGGCAGCCGCGAACCGGCGTAGCGCACCCGCCAGCGGTGCGTCGGCGTGCAACTCGCGGGCCTTGTCGTCGGCGCGCATCTCGACCAGCAGGGCGACCCGCTCGTGCGCGTCGCGCACCCAGCCGAACCACGGCAGCGCCCGGCACAGCGCGGTGAACGGCAGCAGCACCAGGTCGTGCCGCTCGTGGGCGTGCGCACGCTCGTGGCTGAGAACCGCGGCCAGCTCGGCCCGGTCCAACAGGCTGAGGGTGCCGGCGCTGACCACCACCTGCGGCTTGACGCCCGGCAGGCAGTACGCGGCGGCGCTCGGATGATCCAGCACCAGCGCGCCCGGCGCGGCCGGGTCGTTCCGGGCGACCAGGGAGAGCAGGTCCCGGTGGCGACGCTGGGCGCGTACGGTGCCGTGGATGCTGCGCACGGTCGTCGTGACCAGCACCGCCCCGATGCCGAAGCCCACGCCGACACCGGCCAGGTGGAACGTGCCCACCCCGATCGGCAGGGCGCCGTGGACGAGGTCGTTGGCCAGGGCGAGCAGCGCGCTACCGGTCGGACGGCCGTACGCGCTCAACCCGAGCGCCATCGGCAGGCCCATCGCCGATAGGCCCAACGCCAGCCCGACGGCCTGCCAGCAGACGATCGCCACCCGAGGGCTGCGCCACGTCCAGGTGGAACGGGCCAACACCTGGGCGGTCAGATAGCAGGCCAGCATGGTGGCGGCGAAGTGCACGGCGTAGGCCATGGTGCGCGCCCTACCGCTCCGCTGCCTCGCCGGCGGGTCGTCGGCCCGCTGGCCCGTCCACCCGGTCGGTCAGGGCGTCGGCCCCGCCCGCGTCGCCGCGGGTGGAGCCCGGCCCGGTCAGGCCGGCCTCGCTGCCGAGGGCCGCTCGCAGCACCTCGGCCTCGGTGCCGGTCACCGAGCGGGCGAAGCGCACCAGCGCGGCGTCCCGGCTGCCACCCAGGTCGAGGGCGTCGAGCATGAGTTGAGCGATGTGCGCCTCACGGCTGGCCGCCGGACGGTACCGCCAGGCCCGGCCCTCCCGCTCCCGTTGCACCATGCCCTTGCCGGCGAGCCGGTCCAGCACGGTCATCACAGTGGTGTACGCCAGCTCACGGCCATCGAGCGCGTCGGCCACCTCGCGCACGGTCACCCCGTCCGACGTGCCGGGAACCACGTCCCACAGCACGTCCATCACCGCACGCTCAAGATCGCCCAACCGAGTCACAAATCAATCCTACCCCCGGTAGTAGACCCCCGGCCCACCCGACCAGGCACTGCCCCGGCCAAGATCCCCACACAAACAACGATGTAGTGGCCTCCATCCGCCAGGAGGCCACTACATCAACGAAACTGCGCGATCTTGGAGCAGGAGCAGGAGCAGGAGCAGGAGCAGGAGCAGGAGCAGGAGCAGGAGCAGGAGCAGGAGCAGGCAACTCAACCCAAGGCAGAGCCCGTGAGCTGACCTTCCCGACGAACCCGGCCCAGGTCAGATTTTCCGGGGGAGTCCGCCCACGCAGGGATCAAGCCTGACCGCCCGGAGTGGGCGGGCTCCCCCGGAAAACCAAAGGCCGGGAACGAATCACACCCCCTTGGGGTGCCACACCGTCTTCGTCTCCAACAGTGCCGTCATCCGATCCAGGCCCGGGTCGACCGACCAGTCGTGGTCGGCCGGGGCCGGTCGGAGCACCCGCTTGAGGTTCTCCGCCGCCTTGACCTCGAGGTCGGTGGCGAGGGCGGCGTCGGTGACCCCGGTCAGGTCGATCGCGTTGACGTCCATGTGCGCGGCCAGCGTCGGCGCGGTCTCGGTGATCGCGCCGGTGAGGATGTTGACCACACCGCCGGGCAGGTCGGAGGTGGCCAGCACCTCGGCCAGCGTCACCGCCGCCAGCGGCTCGGTCGCCGACGCCGCCACCACCACTGTGTTGCCGGTGACGATCGCCGGGGCGATCACGCTGACCAGGCCGAGCAGCGCCGGGCGCTCCGGGGCGACCGCCGCGACCACGCCGGTCGGCTCGGGCGCGGAGATGTTGAAGTACGGGCCGGCGACCGGGTTGGCGCCGCCGTACACCTGGGCGAGCTTGTCGGCCCAGCCGGCGTACCAGACCCAGCGGTCGACCGCGGCGTCCACCTCGTCGCCGGGGATGCCCAGGGCGACGAACTGCTCGCGGCGGCCCTCCAGCATCTCGGCGGCCCGGTAGAGGATCTGACCCCGGTTGTACGCGGTCGCGCCGGCCCAGCCCTTGACGGCGGCGCGGGCGGCGACCACCGCGTCCCGGGCGTCCTTGCGGGAGGCCAGTGACACATTCGAGGACTGCACGAGATACGACCGTCCCGACTCGCTGCGCGGGAACTTCCCGCCGATGAAGAGCTTGTACGTCTTGCGTACCGCGACCCGCTCAGACATTGAGGTACCCCTCCAGCCCGTGCCGGCCGCCCTCGCGACCGTAGCCCGACTCCTTGTAACCACCGAACGGCGAGGTGGGGTCGAACTTGTTGAAGGTGTTGGCCCAGACGACGCCGGCGCGCAGCCGGTCGGCCATCCACAGGATCCGGGAACCCTTGTCGGTCCAGATCCCGGCCGACAGCCCGTACGGCGTGTTGTTGGCCTTCTCCACGGCCTCGGCCGGGGTGCGGAAGGTGAGCACCGACAGCACCGGGCCGAAGATCTCCTCGCGGGCGATCCGGTGTGCCTGGGTGACGCCGGTGAAGATGGTCGGCGCGAACCAGAAGCCCCGGTCGGGCAGGTCGCACGGCGGTGACCAGCGCTCGGCACCCTCGGCCGAGCCGGCGTCGGACAGCTCGCGGATCCGCTCCAGTTGGGCTGCCGAGTTGATTGCGCCGACGTCGGTGTTCTTGTCCAGCGGGTCCCCGACCCGGAGCTGAGCCATCCGTCGCTTCAGCGACTCCAGCACCCGGTCGGCCACGTTCTCCTGCACCAGCAGTCGGGAGCCTGCGCAGCAGACGTGCCCCTGGTTGAAGAAGATGCCGTTGACGATGCCCTCGACGGCCTGGTCGATGGGTGCGTCGTCGAAGACGATGTTGGCGGCCTTGCCGCCCAGTTCCAGGGTGAGCTTCTTGCTGGTGCCGGCGACCGACCGGGCGATGGCCCGGCCCACGTCGGTGGAGCCGGTGAAGGCGACCTTGTCCACGCCGGCGTGTTCGACCAGCGTGCGGCCGGTGTCGCCGGCGCCGGTGAGGATGTTGACCACACCGGCCGGCAGGTCGGCCTGCTGGCAGATCTCGGCGAAGAGCAACGCGGTCAGCGGGGTGGTCTCGGCCGGCTTCAGCACCACAGTGTTGCCCGCGGCCAGCGCCGGGGCGATCTTCCAGGCCAGCATGAGCAGCGGGAAGTTCCACGGGATGACCTGCGCCGCCACGCCGATGGGCCGCGGATTCGCGCCGAAGCCGGCGTGCTCCAGCTTGTCGGCCCAGCCCGCGTAGTAGAAGAAGTGCGCGGCGACCAGTGGCAGGTCGACGTCCCGGGACTCGCGGATCGGCTTGCCGTTGTCCAGCGATTCCAGGACGGCCAGCTCGCGGGAGCGCTCCTGGATGAGCCGGGCGATCCGGTACAGGTACTTCGCCCGGTCCCGGCCCGGCATCGGGCCCCAGACCTTGTCGTACGCCTTGCGGGCGGCGCGCACGGCGCGTTCCACGTCCTGGGCGCCGGCCTCGGCGACCTCGGCCAGCACCTCCTCGGAGGCGGGGTTGATCGACTTGAAGCTGCCACCGTCGGTGGGGTCGACGAACGTGCCGTCGATGAACAGCCCGTACGAGGGTTTGAGGTCCACCACCGAGCGGGACTCGGGGGCGGGGGCGTATTCGAACATCGGCTATCAGTCCAGGGTGAAGTAGTCGGGACCGGAGTAGGTGCCGGTCGTCAGCTTGGTGCGCTGCATCAGCAGGTCGTTGAGCAGGCTGGACGCGCCGAAGCGGAACCAGTCCGGGTCGAGCCAGTCCGGGCCGACGGTCTCGTTGACCATCACCAGGTACTTGATCGCGTCCTTGGTGGTCTTGATGCCACCGGCGGGCTTCACGCCCACCTGCCGCCCGGTCGCCTCGCGGAAGTCACGGACCGCTTCCAGCATCACCAGGCTCACCGGCATCGTCGCCGCGATCGGGACCTTGCCGGTGGAGGTCTTGATGAAGTCGCCGCCGGCCAGCATGGCCAGCCAGGAAGCCCGCCGGACGTTGTCGTAGGTGGCCAGCTCGCCGGTCTCAAGGATCACCTTGAGGTGGGCGTCCCCGGAGGCTTCCTTGGTGGCCACGATCTCGTCGTAGACCTCCTTGTACCGCCCGGCCAGGAACGCACCCCGGTTGATCACCATGTCGATCTCGTCGGCGCCGGCCGCGACGGCGGCCCGGGTGTCGGCCAGCTTGATCTCCAACGGTGCCTGACCCGACGGGAACGCGGTCGCCACGCTGGCCAGGTGCACGGCGGAGCCGCGCAACACCTCGGCCACGTGCGGGACCATCGCCGGGTAGACGCAGACCGCTCCGACGTGCGGGCAGGACGGGTCAGCCGGGTCTGGACGCAGGGCCTTCGCGGCGAGCGCGCGCACCTTGCCCGGGGTGTCCGCCCCCTCCAGGGTGGTCAGGTCGACCATCCGGATCGCCAGGTCGATCGCCTGGGCCTTGGCGGTGGTTTTGATGGAGCGGGTGCTGAGCTGTGCCGCCCGCTGCTCCGCGCCGACCTGGTCCACGCCGGGCAGGCCGTGCAGGAAGGTCCGCAGAGCGGTCTCGGATCGTCCCAGCTCGGAGAGCTCCGACCGGGCCGACGTCGTTGTCGCCGTCATGCCGAGAAGTCTACGCACGAGACCGCCGAGTGATCTTGCTCATGACCGCTCGATGACGTGCCGACGTGAGCGGCGTCCCTGGTCCGACCGCACCCGCACCGCCGCGCGGTACGGACCGGTAGGTTGAGCGATCGTGGACGTACACGTCATTGACCACCCGCTGGCCCAGTCCAGGTTGACTGCCATGCGGGACGCGCGCACCGATTCCTCGACGTTCCGGGCGGCGCTGCACGAACTGACCACCATGCTGGTGTACGAGGCGGCGCGCACCTTCCCCGTCGAGCGGTACCCGGTGCAGACGCCGGTCACCGGCACCGAGGGCACCCGGCTGGCCAACCCGCCGCTGCTGGTCCCGGTGCTGCGCGCCGGGCTGGGCATGGCGGACGCCGCGTTGGGCCTGCTGCCCGAGTCGTCGATGGGTTTCGTGGGCCTGGCCCGCGACGAGGTGACCTACGAGCCTCGCGCGTACATGGAGTCGCTGCCACGCGACCTGGCCGGGCTGCCGGTGCTGGTGCTCGACCCGATGCTGGCCACCGGTGGTTCGCTGGAGCACTCCTGTCGGCTGCTGGCCGATCGGGGCTGTACCGACATCACAGTGCTCTGTGTGCTCGCCGCCCCGGTCGGCATCGAGCGGCTGGAGCGCTCCGGCCTGCCGTTGCGCCTGGTCACGGCCTCGATCGACGAGGGGCTCAACGACCGCATGTTCATCGTCCCCGGCCTCGGCGACGCCGGCGACCGCCAGTTCGGTGGCATGCCCCGCTTCTGAGGCGAAACCCGGTCGGTGCCGGGTCCGGCGGGTCCGTGCGCGGGGTGCGTGGACCCGCTACCGTCTCCGGCCATGACTGGTGTTGCGCTCGCCGAGGAGTTGCTGCTCCTCGCCTACGACGACACGACCGGCAAGGCGACCATGCCACGGATCAGCCTGGACCTGGGCATGGCCGCCGCGGTGCTGGTCGAGCTGGCCCTGGCCGGCCGGATCGCGTACGCCGACGGGTCCCTGACGGTGATCGACCCGACGCCGACCGGCGAGCCGTTCAGCGACGACGTCCTCAGCCGGATCGCCGCCGACACCCCGCACACCCCGGCGTCCTGGGTGCAGCGTCTGCGGCACGGCCTGCGCGACCGGATCCTCGCCGACCTGTGCCGGCAGGGCGTCGTCCGGGACGTCGACGAGACCGAGCTGGGCTTCATCCACGTGCATCGTTACCCGGTCGTGGACACCTCCGTCGAGGCGGAGACCCGCCAGCGGCTGGCCGAGGCGCTGACCGGCGCGGCAGCCCCGGACGAGCGGACCGCCGCGCTGGCCACCCTGGTCGTGGTGCTCCGGATGGAGTCCGCGCTCGGGGTGAGCGGAGAGGACGCCGCCGACGCCCGCCGCCGGCTGACGGAGATCGCCACCGGCGCCGGGTTCTCCGGCGAGGTGAGCACCGACAATTCGGTGGTCCGCCCGTCGGTCGGCCTGGTCGTCGCCGCCCTGGCCAGGGCCGTCGACCAGGCCCTCGGCCCGCGCCGCTGACCGTCGGCTCGACCCCGCTCGACGTGCCCTTTGCTCTGCACCCGCCCAGGCGCCACCGGACGACAGTCGAATGGCGCTTCCGCGGGTGCAGAGCAAAGGGCGGACTTGTTGTGGGTGGGTGCTGCGGGGCTCAGATGCCCAGGGCAGCGCTGACCTCGGCCCGGAGCGCGGCGACGGCCGACGCCGCCCTGCTGCGGGCCGTCGGCACGTCACCGTCCACGACCGGTTCCACCACCTCGAGGTACGCCTTGAGCTTCGGCTCGGTGCCGGACGGGCGGATCACCACCCGGGCCGTCGCGGTCCGCAGGATCACCACGTCCGACTCGGGCAGCAGGTCCCGGGCGCTGTCCACCGACTGCCCGAGCAGAGTGGTCGGGGTGTCCGCCCGGATCCGGGCCATCGCGTCGGCGATGACCCGCAGGTCGTCCACCCGGACGGAGAGCTGGTCGGTATGGTGCACGCCGAACTCGGCAGCCAGCTCGTCCAGCCGGTCGGTCAGCGTACGACCCTGCGACTTCAGGCCGGCGGCCAACTCGGCCACGGTCAGCGCGGCGGTGATGCCGTCCTTGTCCCGGACGTGTTCCGGGGCCACGCAGTAGCCGAGCGCCTCCTCGTAGCCGAAGACCAGCGGGGCGCTTCCACCCCCGGCCCGCACGATCCACTTGAAGCCCGTCAGCGTCTCGTCGTAGGGCAGGCCCCGAGCCGCGCACATCGCCCGCAGCAGTGACGACGACACGATGGTGGTGGCGTAGAGCCCGGTCACCCCCCGGCGCATCAGGTGGTCGGCGAGCAGGACACCCACCTCGTCGCCGCGCAGCATCCGCCAGCCGTCGCGGTCGTCCCGGACGACCACCGCGCAACGGTCGGCGTCCGGGTCGTTGGCGATGGCGAGGTCCGCGCCGGTGGAGTCGGCCAGGGCGATCAGCCGGTCCACCGCACCCGGCTCCTCCGGGTTGGGGAACGACACGGTGGGAAACGCCGGGTCCGGTTCGGCCTGGTCGGGCACCACCCCGGGGGTCGGGAAGCCAGCGCGGGCGAAGGCGGCGGTGAGCACCGCAGCGCCCACCCCGTGCAGCGGCGTGTACGCCACCGTCAGGTCCCGTGGCCCGTCCGGGTCGATCACCGCGGTGGCCCGTTCGACGTACGAAGCGACCAGGTCGTCGCCGAGCACCTGACCGGGCTCACCCAACGGCACCTGGGCCAGCGGCCCGACCGATCGGATGGCCGCCTCGATGCCGGCGTCGGCGGGTGGCACGATCTGCGCGCCGGCGCCCAACTCGCCGCCCAGCTCCGCGCCCAGGTAGACCTTGTAGCCGTTGTCCTGCGGCGGGTTGTGGCTGGCCGTGACCATCACCCCGGCGACACCGCCGAGGTGCCGCACGGCGTACGCCAGCACCGGGGTGGGTAGCGGGCGGGGCAGCAGCAGCGCCGGGCGGCCAGCGCCGGTGGCCACCTGGGCGGTGCGCTCGGCGAACTCCCGGGAGCCGTGCCGAGCGTCGTACCCGATCACCAGCGGGCCGGTGCCACCCTGGGCCGCGAGCCAGGTGACCAGGCCGGCAGCGGCCTGGGTGACCACGGCGAGGTTCATGCCGTTCGGGCCGGCGCGCAGCGGGCCGCGTAGGCCCGCCGTGCCGAAGGTCAACGGGCCGGCGAACCGGTCGGCCAGCTCCGGGGCGCTCGCCGGAAGCCCGTCGAGCACCGCCGTCAGCTCGTCCCGGCTGGCCGGGTCGGGGTCGTCGGCCAGCCAACGCCGGGCTTGCTCGCGAATGTCGTCAATGTCAGTGGTGTCCGCCGCCATGCCCCTTGATAGCACGGCGGCGGATCACCCCTGTGGGTTCCCTCCGGCTCAGCCGTTCCCGGTGAGCTGGAACGTCCGCGTCATCTCGTCGAAGATCGGCTTGCTCTCGGCGAACTTGGCGTCCGTGGCGGTGAGGTAGAACGAGTACGCCTTGCCGTCCTGGGCCACGCCCCGCCAGACGCCGTGCCGCATCGCGTCACCCTCGCCGCAGGTGTACTCGAATTCGGCTGCCGGCTTGCTGGCCAGCTCCGTCTCGGTGGAGGAGATCTGGTTGTACGGCTTGACGCAGGAGGTGCTCCGGGTCTTGAGGCCGTTCTCGGCCGTCTCGGCCCACCGGACGGAGCTGCTGCTCCACTTCTCGGTGATGATGCGGACCTTGCGGCCGCTGTCCGCCGGGTCGATGTAGTCGGTGTACGAGCCACCGGTGGCCTTCTTCCAGCCCTTCGGCACCATGACCTGGATTCCGCGGGCCGTGTGCTCCTGCATCTCGACAGTGGGAGCCGCCGGGGCGGACGTGGTGGGCTGCGCGGCCGGGGTGTTCGGCGGGGTGGCGTCGTCGCCGCCGGAGAGCGCCACCGCCGTGAGCAGCAGCACGACGACCAACCCGCCGGCCGCGGCGAGCTGCACCTTGCGCGGCCAGCCCTTGACCGTGGTGACGAGCTGACCACCGGTGGCCCGGACCTTGTCCAGCGCGCTGCCGCCCGAAGCGGCGGGCGTGGCGGCCCAGGGCTGGCCGGTGCCCGGCACCGACCACTGGTTGCCGCCGTAGGTGCCGCCGACGCGCTGGGTGGCCTCCGGTGCGCCGCCGTACCCGACCTGCTGGGTGGCATCGGCCGGGCTGCCGTAGCTGACCCGCTGGGTGGCGTCGGGGTGCCCGCCGGCGTCCACCCGCTGGGTGGCGTCCGCGTTGCCGCCGTAGGTGCGCCCGGCCGCCGGTCGGCCCGTGGTCGGCATCGCGCCGGTCGGCGTGTGCAGCGGGCCGGCCAATGCGTCGGCGCTGGTCTCGTCGAGCCCACCGGTGGCGCCGGTCGCGGAAGTCGCCTGCGGGCGCTCGCCCCGGCGCGGCGAGGCCAGCCGGTCGGTCAGGGACTCGCCCGGGGCCAGCATCGCCTTGCCACCGATCTGGCTGTCCGGCTTCGACTCCGGCTGGGCAGGCGGGAGGACGGGGATGGGGCGCTGCTGCACCGGCACCACGGCGTACGGGTCGGTGACCGAGTGCACAGCCGTCGCCGTGCTGCCCAGCGGGCCGGCGAGCAGCTCGCGCAGCATGGCCCGGGAGGTGTGCACGTCGAGTCGGCGCGCCGGGTCCTTCTCGAGCAGACCCATCAGCACCCGGGTCAGCGGGCCGCTGCGCTGCGGTGGGGCGGGTGGGTCCTCCACCACGGCGTGCATGGTCTCGATCGGGTCGCCCTTGTCGAACGGGGGCCGCCCCTCGACCGCGGTGTAGAGCGTCACACCCAGCGAGAAGAGGTCACTGGGCGGGCCGAACTCCTGGCCCATGGCCCGCTCGGGCGAGATGAAGTGCGGCGAGCCGAGCACCATGCCGGGGGTGGTGAGCTGCACGTCGGTGGGCATCCGGGCGACCCCGAAGTCGGTCAGCACGCAGCGCCCGTCGGTGCAGATCAGCACGTTTGCGGGTTTGACGTCGCGGTGCAGCACGCCGATCGCGTGCGCGACCTCCAACGCGCCGAGCAGCGCGATGCCGATCTTGGCGACGGCGCGGGGCGCGACCGGCCCGTCCTCGATCACCATGTCGGCGAGGCTGCGGGCGTCCAGCAGCTCCATCACGATCCACGGCCGACCGGCCTCGGTGACCACGTCGTACACCTGCACCACAGCGGGGTGCTGGATGGCGGCGGCGGCGCGGGCCTCGCGCAGGGTGCGTTCGTACATCGCGTCGCGGTCGCTGGGGGCCAGCCCCGGGGGCAGGACGACCTCCTTCACCGCCACGTCACGGCGCAGCAGGGTGTCTGTGGCGCGCCACACCGTGCCCATGCCGCCGTTGCCCACCGAGGATCGCAGCGAGTACCGGCCACCAATGGTGGTGCCGGGCGCCGCTCGTCCGTTGGCGGGACTAACTGGTCCGCCGCTCCACGTCGGGATCTGAGTCACAGAAAAGCCACCGGGGGAAATCGAGGGGGGCTGGGACACAACCCCCCTATCTTGCTGGTTCCGACGCCCGATGCGAAAGCCGACGCGACGGACGTTTATCGAAGTCGACAGAACGTGCCCTGTCGTTCACCTGGTGTCGACGGGTCGGGACGCACTGTGCGGTATCCCTCACCCGAGGACGTGGCCAGGCGTCCTACCATCCGGGGATGAACCAACGGCGGTCAAGTGAGTCCGGTTTCCCGATCAACGGCGTCTACACGGAGGCCGACCTTCCGGAGGACCTGGACTCCCGGCTCGGCAGCCCGGGCGAGTTCCCGTACACCCGGGGTGTCTACCCCACCATGTACACCTCCCGCCCGTGGACCATGCGCCAGTACGCCGGCTTCGGCACCGCCACCGAGTCCAACGCGCGATACCACCAGCTGTTGCGGGCCGGCACGATGGGCCTGTCGGTCGCGTTCGACCTGCCGACCCAGATGGGCTACGACTCGGACGAGCCGATCGCGCACGGCGAGGTCGGCAAGGTGGGTGTCGCGATCGACTCCATCGAGGACATGCGGCTGCTCTTCGCCGACATCCCCCTGGACAAGGTGTCCACCTCGATGACCATCAACGCGCCCGGCTCGGTGCTGCTGCTGCTCTACCAACTCGTCGCCGAGGAGAACGGGGTGCCGGGCGCGGCGCTCAACGGCACCATCCAGAACGACATCCTCAAGGAGTACATCGCCCGGGGGACGTACATCTTCCCGCCGAAGCCGTCGCTGCGCCTGGTGGCCGACACGTTCGCGTACTGCCGCAGCGAGGTGCCGAAGTGGAACACCATCTCCATTTCCGGTTACCACATGGCTGAGGCCGGCGCGACGCCCGCGCAGGAGATCGCGTTCACCCTGGCCAACGGGGTGGAGTACGTACGGGCCGCGCTGGCCGCCGGGCTCGCCGTCGACGACTTCGCGCCCCGGCTGTCGTTCTTCTTCGTGGCCCGCACCACGCTGCTGGAGGAGGTGGCGAAGTTCCGCGCCGCCCGGCGGATCTGGGCCCGGCTGATGCGCGACGACTTCGGCGCCAAGGATCCGAAGTCGATGATGCTGCGGTTCCACACCCAGACCGCTGGCGTGCAGCTCACCGCCCAGCAGCCGGAGGTGAACCTGGTTCGGGTGGCGGTGCAGGGTCTGGGTGCCGTGCTCGGTGGCACCCAGTCGCTGCACACCAACAGCTTCGACGAGGCGATCGCGCTGCCCACCGAGAAGGCAGCCCGGCTCGCGCTGCGTACCCAGCAGGTGCTGGCCTACGAGACGGACCTGACCGCCACCGTCGACCCGTTCGCCGGGTCGTACGTGGTGGAGGCGATGACCGCCGAGATCGAGGCCGCCGCCGTCGAGTTGATGGAGCGGGTGACCGACCACGGCTCGGCGGTGGACGCGATCGAGGCCGGGTTCCAGAAGCGGGAGATCGAGCAGTCCGCGTACCGGATCGCCCAGGAGATCGACTCGGGGGAACGGGTGGTGGTCGGGCTCAACCGGTTCACCGTGGACGAGGAGGAGCCGTACGAGCCGCTGCGGGTCGACCCGACGATCGAGGCGGCCCAGGCCGACCGGCTGGCCCGGCTGCGCTCCGAGCGGGACGCCGACGCGGTCACGCGAGCGCTTGCCGATCTCCGGGCCGCCGCCGAGGGCACGGAGAACGTGTTGTACCCGATGAAGGAGGCGCTGCGGGCCCGGGCGACAGTGGGTGAGGTCTGCGGGACGTTGCGCGAGGTGTGGGGGCTGTACCGCCCCACCGACCGATTCTGAGCGCACCGGCGGCGGCTGCGGCCTCGGGGCGCGGTGTGTCCGGCGCTCTCAGCGGGTATCCGGTCGGTTGAGGCGGGACGCACACCCTGTGCGCCCACGGTGGGTGGGTGCGTGTGAGCGTCCTTATCCGGCTCGTTGCGGTGTGTGGTCGGCTAATTGTCGGAGTGTCAGTTCATCACCCCGACTAATGCGACAATTTGGCAACGGGTCTCCGACCGGCGCCGGGATTCGTGACTGCCGCGCTCGGTTACGCGTTGTAGGAGGTGAGGGGCTGATGACGGCGTTTGACCGTGATCTACCTGCTGTCCCGCGCCTTGACGAGCGCCCCCAGCAGGGCATACGTGACTCTGTGCGGTCCGATCATTACCGTAACGAGGTTGCGCAGCGTCACCGTCGGAGGTCTAGGCTGTCTGCTGTCCCCGATGATCCATCCATTCCTAGTGATCGAGAATTCGACGTGACGAGTGCGTTGACGCTGCCCACAGGCGGCCAGCTGGCGTCGTCCTGGCCGGAGACGCCACCGGGATCCCAGCCCCTGCCCCGCGAGCTGGACCACCTTCTCGCGCTCCGGGTACCGGGGCTGATCGCTACGCGCCGTCACCTCCACTCGCACCCGGAGCTTTCCGGCAACGAGTTCGAGACGGCCGCGCTGATCGCCCGGGAGCTGTCGCTGGCCGGGCTGAACCCGCGCCTGCTGCCCAAGGGCAACGGCGTGATCTGCGACGTCAACGGCAGACCGGACGGCCCGGTCGTGGCGCTGCGCGCCGACATCGACGCCCTACCGCTGGACGATCCCAAGGACGTCCCGTACCGGTCGACCGTGGAGGGCGTCTGCCACGCCTGCGGGCACGACGTGCACACCACGGTCCTGCTCGGCGTCGGCATGCTGCTGGCCCAGCTCGCCGACCTCGGTGAGCTGGACGGTCGAGTCCGGCTCATCTTCCAGCCGGCCGAGGAGATCCTGCCCTGCGGTTCGCTGGAGGTCATCGAGGCCGGCGGCCTGGACGACGTGGTGCAGATCTTCGCGCTGCACTGCGACCCGAACCTGCCGGTGGGCCAGGTCGGCCTGCGGGTCGGCCCGATCACCGCTGCCGCCGACAATGTCACCGTCCGACTCTCCGGCCCGGGCGGGCACACCGCCCGCCCACACCTGACCGTCGACATGGTCGACGCGCTCGGTCGGCTGATCACCGAGGTGCCGGCCCTGGTCAGTCGCCGGGTGCCGGCCAACAGCGGCCTGCTGCTGGTCTTCGGCCACGCCTCGGCCGGCACCCGCTACAACGTCATCCCGTCCGAGGCGAGCGCGTCCGGCACCCTCCGGGTGATGGACCGCGACACCTGGGAGCAGGCTCCCAAGATCGTCGCTCAGGTGGTGCGGGACGTGATCGCGCCGACCGGTGCCACCGTCGACCTGGAATACCTGCGCGGCAGACCGCCGGTGTGCAACGACGCCCGCGCCATCCAGGTGCTGACCGCCGCCACCGCCGCCGCCCTCGGCCCGGACGGGATCGCCGAGACACCGCAGAGCATGGGCGGCGAGGACTTCTCCTGGTACCTGGAGTACGTCCCCGGCGCCCTCGCCCGGCTCGGCGTGGGTCGCTCCGGCCCCAACGTCGACCTGCACCGGGCGAGCTTCGACGTGGACGAGCGGTCCATCGCGGTCGGCGTCCGCGTCATGGTGCAGACCGCGTTGCGGGCACTGGCGGCGGCGCGCTGACCGGCGCGACCGGAGCCGAGGGCTTGCGCCGTCGGCGCAGCACCACCAGCAGCGCCACCAGCGGTACGCCCAGCGCCACCAGCCAGGGCAGCAGTGCCCCGAGCACCGTGAGCAGGACGGTCATCGAGACGACAAACGCCTTCCAGCCGCCCCTGAGCCCGACCAGGAAGCCGGTCTCGGCCTTCTCCTCGGTCTCCTTCGCCGCCGGCCCGGCCAGCGACACGGTGATCGTGGAGAGGGCCGTCAGGTCGGCCAGGCGTCGCTTCTTGGCCTCCAGCGAGGCCAGGTCGGCCTCCCGTCGACCCAACTCGTTCTCCAGCGACACCAGGTCGGTGATCGAGGTGGCTCGGGACAGCAACCGGCGGGCGCTCTCCACCCGGGCCCGCTGACTGGTGATCCGGGCCTCCAGGTCGACCGTCTCCTCGGTGACGTCCTGAGTGTTGATCTCCCGGCTCTGCTGCCGACCGAGCTTCGCGATCTCCTCCACCACGCCGGTGAACTTCGCCGCCGGCACCCGCAACTCCAACTCCGCCACCGCGTCGGCGTCGGCGCTGTGCCGCTGGTCGCCGCCGACGAAGCCGCCGGCCTGGGTGGCCACGGCGGTGGCCTCGCGGGCGGCAGAGTCCACATCGTTCACCTGCACCCGCATCTTTCCGGTGTAGATGATCGCCCGCTGGTCGACCCGTAGGTCCGGTGCGCCGGCACCGGCCCCCTCCGGCGCGCCTGCGGCGGCGTCCCGGGCCACCTCGCCGCCGTTGGCGGCTGGCGCCTCGGCCGCCGTGCCCGCGTTGTCCCGCGCCCCGCTGTCGCCGGCACCGCACCCCGTCAGCGCCAGGGCCGCCGCCAGTGTCGTCGCCGCCAGCAGCGCATTGCGGCGTCTTCCCACCTGTCCGTCCATCCCCGCTCCCATCGTCGTCAACCGGTGTGGCGATAGCTCGGACGCGACGCGCACACCGGCTGGTTCCGGCAGACTGCGCTGAGGACGTCACGATTCGATAATCGAGGAGTCACGATGCGGCTCACCAAGTACGCCCACTCCTGCCTTCGGGTGGAACACGACGGGGGAGTGCTCGTCGTCGACCCCGGGGTGTTCAGCGACGCCGCGGCGGCGCTGGACGGTGCGGACGCGGTGCTGATCACCCACGAACACCCCGACCACCTCGACCTGGCAGCGGTGCGCCTCCAACTCGACCGACAGCCCTTCCCGATCCACGGGCCCGCCTCACTCGGCGAGACCCTGGGCGACGCGGCCGACGTGCTGCGCCCGGTCAGCGTCGGTGAGTCGTTCACCGCCGCCGGGGTCGCGGTGCGCGCGTACGGGGGGCGGCACGCCGTGATCCACCCCGACATCCCCGTGGTCGACAACCTCGGTTACCTGATCAACGACGTGGTCTACCACCCGGGAGACTCCCTGGTGGTGCCCGACGAGACACCCGTCGACACGCTCTTCGCACCGATCCACGCGCCCTGGTCCAAGTTCTCCGAGGTGGTCGACTTCATTCGCGCGGTCGCACCGCGGCGCGCGTACGCCCTGCACGACGCGTTGCTCAACGACAACGGGCTGGGCGTGCTCGACCGGCAGTACACCGCGATGTCCGGCACCGAATACCAGCGCCTGGAGCCCGGTAGCCGGGTGGACGTCTGACCCGATGCCCGGCCTCTCCGCGGAGCTGGTGCAGCAGCTCTACCGCACCCCACCGGACCGGTTCGTGGCCGCCCGGGATGCCGCTGTGGCCGAGGCCCGCCGGGCCGGCGACCCGACCACCGCCCGGCAACTGGCCCGACTGCGTCGACCGACGGTGGCCGCCTGGTTGGTGAACCTGCTCGCCATCCGACGCCCGGAACTGGTCGCCGATCTGGTGCAGCTCGCCGACGCTCTGCGAGTCGCCCAGCGGGAGTTGCGTGGGCCCCGACTGCGGGAGTTGTCCGCGCAGCGCCGGGCGGTGGTCGGCGCCCTGGTCGCCGAGGTTCGCAAGCTCGCCGCGGCCGAGCCGGACGCGCCACCGGCGAGCCGGCTGCCCCTGGCCGAGGTGGAGGCGACGCTGAACGCCGCGTTCTCCGACGTCGAGGTCGCCGAGCAGGTGCGGGCGGGCCGCCTGCTGCGGGCGGCCAGCTACGCCGGCTTCGGTGAGGTGCCGCGGCCGCAACTGCGGCTGGTCACCGGCGATGACGAGGAACGTGAGGAGGAACGCCCGGCCCGCCGACCCGGCCCCCAACGGGGCCGTCCCGAGGCGGCACCCCGTACGGACCGGGCGGCCGAGCAGGCCGAACGCGCCGCACAGCGGGCGGCCCGAGCCGAGCGGGCCCGGCAGCGCCGCGCCCTGGACCGGGAGTTGGCGAAGGCCCAGGCCGACCAGGAGCGGGCCGAGACCGAGCTGACCGAGGCGACCGGGCAGGAGCGCGACGGTGCGGCCGTACTCGATCGTCTTGAGGCCGAACTGGCCGAGCTGGAGCGGCAGCGCGCGGTCGCCGAGCAGGACCTCAGCCGGGCCAAGCTCGCCCGGCGTGCCGCCGAGCGGGCGGTCACCGTGGCCCGGCGGCGCGCCGGCGAGGTCGAGGCGGCGGTCGAGGCACTGGCGGCCGAAGAGGGGGATGCGGACGCGGGCGGTGGCGCGGCAGACTGACCATCGATGGACGACGACGAGTGTTCGGGCCGTACACGGCGAGTGGCCCCGGGTCGGGGCGTGGTCGTGGTCGCCGGGTCGGGTTGCCCGAGCGGGGCGGCGCGGTGACTCCGGAGCAGGTCGCGGCCGCCAGTAAGCCCGTCGTGCTCGACCTGGGCGACGCCTTCAGCCGGGACCCGACCACGTTGCGCCGGGCCCGACTGCTCGGCGTCTCCGGCTGGGCCTTCTACATCAGCGGCCGGGCCGGCGCGCTCGGCGGTGTGCGGGCCGAGACGGCCGCCGCCGCACTCGGGTTCATCGCCCCGGACGCGGTCGCCGACGGTTGGGACGCCGCCGCCCGGGTCGTTCCGCCGTTCGAGGTGGCCGCCGCGAGCCTCGCCGAATGCTGCCGGTGGGGGGCGCAGCAGCTCGGCCCCCTGCCCGGCACCGAGCGCCTGTCGGCGCTCGTCGAGCGGGCCGTGGTGGCGGCGGAGGCCAGTGGGATGCCGCTCTTCGCCGCGTGGCGGGCCATGCCGCTTCCGGATCTCTCGCCCGGGGCTCGCAGCGCCGCCGGGCTGCGGCTGCTCCGGGAACACTTCACCGGCGCCTACCTGCTGGCGGTACGTGCCGCCGGGATGACCCCGCTGGAGGCCGTGCTGGCCGGGCCGGAGGGCGAGGCCGGGGCGGTGGCCTGTGGCTGGCCGCCGCCGTACCCGCCGATCGGGCCGCTGGTGCGCCGCCGGCTCTGGGCGGAGGCGGCGACCAACCGGCTGGCCGCGCCGGCGTTCACGGCCCTCGGGCCCGCCGACGGCGCGGAGTTGGTGGAGTTGCTGCACCACACCCGGGCCGACCTCGGCTGAGCCTTTCGTCGGCCGAAAAATGGGCGGCGCCGCAGCCGAGCGGCTGCCAGGATGTCCTGCCGTGACCCTTCCCGCTGGTTGGACGACGCGCCGACCCACCCTCGACGACGTGCCGGCGATCCTCGCTGTGGTGCACGCCGCCGACACCTTCGCCATCGGCCATCCCGACTTCGACGCCGAGGACGTCGCGGCGTCGCTGACCGCCCCCCACTTCGACCCGACCCGGGACTCCTGGCTGGCCATCGACCCGGACGACACCGTTGTCGGCTGGGCGACGGTGGACAACCCGACCGGCGTGGGTCGGGAGTTCGTGGAGGTCTACGTCGATCCGGTACGGGCCGCCGTCGTCCGCGCGCCGTTGCTGCTCCGCCAACTGGACCGGGTCGCCGAGCGCGCTGCCGAGCGGGGGCTGCCGTCGCTCACCGTCCGCTGCGCGGTCTTCGCCCCGGAACGTGACTGGGAACACGCCCTGCGCGGGCTCGGGTTCACCCTCGTCAAGCGGTACGTCCGGATGAGCCGGCCGTTGGACGACCTGCCCGACGAGCCGGCCGGTCCATCGGCCGTCACGGTGCGGCCGGTCCGCCCGGACGACGAGGCCGACCTGGTGGAGTTCCACCGGATCTACGAGGCCGCCTTCGGCGACACCCCGGACCACGAGCCGCTGTCGTACGAGCGGTGGCGGGCCCGGATCGGCGACCTGACCGCCTGGGACGAGTGGTTCGTCGCCGAGGTGGACGGGGTGCCGGTCGGCGCGTTGCAGTCCTCCGACCAGGCGCTCGATCAGCAGTCGGGCTGGGTGAAGAGCCTGTCGGTGGTGTCCGCGTACCGGCGCAGGGGAGTGGGTGCGGCGTTGCTGCGCCGCGCCTTCGCCCGCTACGCCGAGAAGGGGCGACGGGCGGTCGGCCTGGGCGTCGACCTCACCAACCCGACCGCCCCGCTGTCGCTGTACCGGTCGGTGGGCCTGCGGGAGACCCAGTGGACCGACATGTACGAACTTGCCGTTCCGGCGGCCGGTGTGTGATTGACGACCCCGGTCCGGCCCGGCCGGTGCTCCGCTCGACAGCGGTAGCAGACTGGTGGGGTGCGATACGCGCTGCTACGGCGAGGCGGTGCCGGTGGGGCGGGCCCGCAACTCGGTGACGTAGTCGTCCGGGGCGCCCGCCTTCTCGGCGGCGTTCGCGATCTCCGACAGATACCACGAGGTCGGCAGGCCACCCTCGTACCCGTTGAAGACGTAGATCCACGCGGTCACGTCGCCGTCGAGGGTGGAGACCCGCACGTGCAGCTTGCGGTACGTGCCGGCGGTCACCCCCTCGATCTCGTCGAGTTGGCCCGCGTCGTAGGGGTGGATGTCGTAGAGCGCCACGAAGACCCGGTCACCGGGAGACTCGACCAGGGTGCTCACCGCACCCTCCCAGCCGATCACGTCCGCCCCGGCGAAGGTCAGCCGCCAGCCCTCCAGCCAGCCGGTGCCAACCATCGGCGAATGCGGACAGTAGGCGCGCATCCGGGCAGGGTCGAGATTTGAGCCGTAGGCGGCGTGATGACGCACGGCGATGACGATAGCCCGGCCGACGGGTGGGGGAGAATACGACAGTGCGTGTCGACTTCGCGCCGGAGAAGAAATCACCACACAAGCCGCCAGGATGCTCGGGCTTTCAGGGTGGAAGGAAATGGCGGACCCGCCTCAGCCATGATCATCTTTTTTGGTAAAATTTTCGCGTGAGGACGGCATATAAATGCCGGGCGTACCCGGCCCCGGGGCAGGTGGTGGTACTCAATCGCACCTTCGGGTGTGTGCGTGTCGTCTGGAACCGCACACTCGCCGCCCGCCACGCCCGCTGGCACGCCGAACACAAACCCACTTCGTACGCAGAGACGGACCGGGCGCTCACCGAAGCGAAGAAGCTTCTGGAACTGGCCTTCCTCAACGAGGTGTCGTCGGTGCCGTTGCAACAGACCCTGCGTCACCAACACACCGCCATGACCGCGTTCTTTCAAAAGCGGGCCAGGTATCCGCGCTACAAGTCTCGCCACGGACGGCAATCCGCCTCCTATACCCGGTCGGCGTTCCGCATGCGCGACGGGCAGCTCAGCTTGGGCAAGACCCCGGGGGTGCTCGCGTTCGTCTGGTCGTGGCCCGACATCGACGTGACTCAACTCGACCCGACGATGGTCACGGTTTCTCGCGAACCCGACGGCCGTTGGTTCGTGACCTTCGCCGTCGACGTCGAGGCACCCGCCGCGCCGGAGTCGACCGGCGACGTTGTCGGCGTTGACCTCGGCCTGGCTGACTTCGCGGTGCTCTCCACCGGGGAGCGCATTGCCCATCCCAAGCACATGGAGCGGCGGGAACGCCGCCTGAAGCGGTATCAGCGGATGATGGCACGCAAGGAGAAGGGCTCTGCGAACCGTGCCAAGGCTAAGCGGAAGGTCGCCCGAGCCCACTCTCGGGTGCGGGACGCGCGACGAGACTTCCTGCACAAGGCCAGCACCGATCTGGTGCGCCGGTTTGATGCCGTTGCGGTGGAAGACCTCGCCGTGGCTAACATGGTCCGTAACCGGAGCTTGGCGAAGGCGATCTCCCGTACAGGTTGGGCTGAGTTCCGGAGCATGTTGACCTACAAGGCGCACCGTGACGGACGTACCGTCGCGGTAGTCGATCGCTGGTATCCGAGCAGCAAAACCTGTTCGGTTTGCGGGAACCTGCTCGCAAAACTTTCTCTCGGCACGCGCCATTGGGCGTGTCCGGGCTGCGGCACCCGACATGATCGGGACGTCAACGCCGCTAGGAACATCATGCTCGCCGCCGGACTGGTGGAGAGTCGAAACGCCTGCGGAGCCGACGTCAGACGCGACGGGCAACCGTTCGCGCTGTCTGCGTTGAACCAGGAAATCCGACCCGCAAGGGTAGGAAATCCCGGCACTTAAGGCCGGGAGGATGTCAATGTGAGCATGGACGAAGGGCGAAAGCTGTGAGCCGGATCGTGATCATCGGCGGGGGGCCGGCCGGGTACGAGGCGGCACTGGTCGCCGCCCAGCTGGACGCCGATGTCACAGTGGTGGAGGCCGACGGTGCCGGCGGTGCCTGCGTGCTCTCCGACTGCGTACCGTCGAAGACCTTCATCGCCAGCTCGGGGGTGGTCACCGGCTACCGCGACACCGAGGAGTTCGGGGTGCACTCGGACGGCTTGGAGGCGGTCACCGTCGACGCGCGGGCGGTGCACGGGCGGGTCAAGCGGCTGGCCCTGGCGCAGTCCGCGGACATCCACGCCAAGCTGCTGAAGGCGGGGGTCACCTTCGTGGCCGGCACCGCCCGGCTCGGCGAGGACTCCCTCGGGCACACCCACCGGGTCGTCGTCACCCCCGCCGACGGCGGCGCGGAGTACTCGATCGACGCGTCCACCGTGCTGGTGGCCACCGGTTCGACGCCCCGTCAGCTGCCCACCGCCGTTCCGGACGGTGAGCGCATCCTGACCTGGCGACAGGTGTACGACCTACCGGAGCTGCCCGAGCACCTGATCGTGGTCGGGTCCGGTGTGACCGGCGCGGAGTTCGCCAGCGCGTACCTGGCGATGGGGGTCCAGGTGACCCTGGTCTCCAGCCGGGACCGGGTGATGCCGCACGAGGACGCCGACGCCGCCTCCGCCATCGAGCGGGTGTTCCGCAACCGGGGCATGGAGATCCTCAACAACTCCCGGGCCGACGCGGTGCGGCGTACCGCCGACGGCGTCGAGGTGGAGCTCTCCGACGGCCGCAAGGTGACCGGCTCACACGCGCTGATCACCGTCGGTTCCATCCCGAACACCGCGAACCTGGGTCTGACCGAGTACGGGGTGGAGCTGGGCCGGGGCGGCTACCTGACGGTCGACCGGGCCTCCCGGACCAACGTGCCCGGTATCTACGCCGCCGGCGACTGCACCGGCGTGCTGCTGCTGGCCAGCGTCGCCGCCATGCAGGGCCGGATCGCCATGTGGCACGCGCTCGGCGAGGCGGTCCGCCCGCTGCGGCTGCGTACCGTCGCGGCGAACGTCTTCACCGACCCGGAGCTGGCCACTGTGGGTGTCTCGCAGGACGAGGTGGACGCGGGCAAGGTGCCGGCCCGGCAGGTGATGCTGCCGCTGTCCGGCAACGCCCGGGCCAAGATGGACGACCTCTCCGACGGTTTCGTGAAGCTGTTCTGCCGTCCCGCCAGCGGCCAGGTGATCGGCGGTGTGGTGGTTGCTCCGAAGGCCAGCGAGCTGATCCTGCCCATCACCATGGCGGTGGAGAACAACCTCACGGTCAACGAGCTGGCCCAGACCATCACCATCTACCCGTCGCTGTCCGGCTCCATCACCGAGGCGGCCCGCCAGCTCATGCTGCACGAGTTGGAGTGACCCAACCGTTCTCGTCGATCATGGGCTCGTGGTGGCCGTTTCACGCTGCCACACCCCTTTTGTGAGGCACCACAACTCCATGATCGGCGTGTGCGGGCCGGGTCAGGCTCGTCGCTACCGTCACCAGGACCGCCACCTCGGCGAGGATCAGGAGACGTTCGGCCAGGCCGATGAGCATCCGGTCGCCGGGGTAGGCGGACCAGATCATCGCCGCCGCCAGGGCCAGGCTCAACAGGACCAGGGCGCGTAGCGTCCGGGCGGCGGGCGTCAGGTCGGGTCGCCGGGCGAGCAACCAACCGGCGACCGGCAACGCCAGGAAGGCGATCACCGACGCGTACCGGTGCAGGTAGGCGGCGGTGGTCATGGCGGTGCCCGGCTCGTTCGTCGGCACCACGGCGGCCAGCAGCAGCCCACCCACCCATGCGCCGAGCAGCAGCTCGACCGTTCGACCGGAGCGCGGCCGGGGTGGGCTGGCTCGGCGTAGTCCGTACAGCAACGCCACGGTGGCGAGCGCGAGCACCACCATGGCGATGTCGATGACGCCACCCCGGTCGGAGACCGCGAAGTCGCTGATGGTCAACGCCCAGGGGTTGAGGTCGTCGTTGACTTCGAGGTGGCCGATCACGGTGAGCAGCGCCGCCAGGGCGATCCCGACCAGGGCCAGTAGGCCGGTACTCCGGGTAACAGGCATGCCTCAGCCTGTCGCCGCAGGCACCCCAGCCGAATCCGGGACAGCCACCGAAATCGACCCCCGGGACCACCCCTAGAGGCCTGTTGCCAACCCGCCGCGATCTTGCATCTTCGGTTGTTCGTATGTGCGGCATGCCCCAATTGCCGGGACAGTAAGTGCAAGATCGCGGAGGCTGGGGCGCGACACTCAGTCGATGGGGACGTCGACTGCGGCGGCGGCGCGGGCGTGGCGGGCGCTGACCACTGTCATCGCCCACCCGGCCGCGGCGAAGCCGGCCGCCGCGGCGGTGGCGATGATGGCCAGCCGCCAGGCCGACTCGGTGAGTGCGGTGCCGCCCAGGTGCCCGACCAGCGCGCCGTAGGTGGCCCAGCCCAGCGCGGCGACGGCCTCGTAGAGCACGAACAGGCGGTACGGGTAGCGGCTACGCCCGGCTGAGAAGCAGGCCGCCATCCGACCGCCGGGCACGAACCGGCAGAGCAGGATGACCAGCGGCCCGGGTTGTCGCAGCCCCTGGGTGACCCGGCTGGCCACCCGGCGGGCACGGCTCAGCTCGGCGTGCCGGGGTGGCCGCCGGTCCGGTGCGCTGCGCCCGAGCAGGTAGCAGGCCAGGTCGCCGGCGAATACGCCGAGCGCGCCGACGGCGATGGTGACCGGCAGGCTGAGCCCGCCGTAGACGGTGAGCGCACCACTGGTGATCATGACGATCTGGGTGGGGATCACCGGCACGAAGGCGTCCGCGATCAGCAGCGCGAGCAGCACCAGGTACGCCCACGTCGGCGACGCGACGTCAGTCAGAAGTTCGGGCACGCCTGCCACCTCGCCGGATGCGGCCGATTGGGTGTCTTGAGCCTGACGTCGTGTCCGGCGTCACCGTGGACGGCCCCGGCCCGTCGTGACCGTCGACACGACTGGGCCACCCAGCTACAACGAGGCCGATCGCTGCCGGGTGACGGGTTCGGAGGCTGTTCCACCCGTTCGAGGCGGGCGGCAGAACGCCGTTCGTCGGCGTACCGTTGTCGGCGCGGCCACGCCCGTCGGGTCCCCCGTTCCTGACGATTCGGCCGCCAGGGCCGCCGGCGGGTCCCGCGCCGGCGGCCCACCCTTCCGCCGCAAATCCGGGTGCATCCCCGATCGTCGCGCGGGTACGGTCGCCGTATGCGCAGCGCGGTAGTGATGACCACGACGCCGGGTGTCCCCGGCGCGCCGCTCTGACGTAACCACCGTCGACCAGGCCCCGGGGCGATCCGCCCCCGAGGGCAGCGCGCCGTTCGGAGCTCAGGTCGCCTCCGGGTCGTACCCGATCCAGGAGCCCGACATGATCGACCACCGTAGGCTCGGCCGTGAGCTGGACCTCTTCGTCTCCGACCCGCTGGCCGGTGCCGGCCTGCCGATCTGGCTGCCGGCCGGCGCCGCCGCCCGGCACGCCGTCGAAGAGTACGTCCGGGAGTTGGAGCGCCGCTCCGGCCATCAGCACGTCTACTCGCCGCCTCTGGGCAAGCGGGAACTCTTCGAACTCTCCGGCCATCTCGGCTACTTCGCCGACGACATGTTCCCGCCGATGCGGCTGAGCGCCGACGACGAGTTCGTGCTCCGGCCGGCGCTCTGCCCGCACCACGCGTTGGTCTTCCGGGCGCGGGGCCGTTCCTACCGGGAGTTGCCGTTGCGGATCGCGGAGCTGGGCGGGATGTACCGCTCGGAGCGCTCCGGGGTGCTCGGCGGGCTGTCCCGGGTCCGCGCCATCTCGCTCAACGACGCGCACACCTTCTGCGCCCCCGAGCAGGTCGGCGCGGAGGTCGTCGAGATCCTCGGGCTGATCCGTGCCGCGCACGCCGCGCTCGGTGTCCGGCCGGCCGGGTTCCGGCTGTCGCTGCGCGGGCCGGGCGAGAAGTACGTCGGCGACGACGCCCAGTGGGCCCGCGCCGAGGAGTTGCTCCGGGAGGGGCTGGCCGGGGTGGAGTACGTCGAGGCGCCGGGGGAGGCTGCCTTCTACGGTCCGAAGATCGACATTCAGATCGTGGACGCCGCCGGCCGGGAGTCGACCATCTCCACCATCCAACTGGACTTCGACAAGCCGGAACGGTTCGACCTGTCGTACACCGACTCGGACGGCAGCCGTCGTCGGCCGGTCATGGTGCACCGCAGCCTGGTCGGCAGCATGGAGCGGCTGTTCGCGTACCTCATCGAGGTGCACGAGGGGGCGTTCCCGGCCTGGTACGCGCCCGTCCAGTTGGTGCTGCTGCCGGTCGGCGACGGCCAGGCCGACGCGGCGGCCGACCTGGCCCGACGGGCGGGCGACGCCGGCCTGCGGGTCGAGGTCGACCCCGCCGGCTCGCTGGGTGCCCGGGTCCGGGACGCGGCCCGCCGCCGCGTCCCGTATCTCGGGGTGTTGGGTGCCCGGGAGGTGGCCGACGGGCACCTCGCGTTGCGCCTGCGCGGCGGCCGCGCCCTGGCCCCGATGCCCGCCGACGCGGCTCTCGCCCTGATCGCCGGGCAGGTCGACGCCCGCGCGACCGACCTGCTGCCGTCGGACTGACACGCCCACCGATCGTCTCGCGCGCACGGCCGCCCGACCTCAGACCGACGCCGGTTGGGCGGCCGGTTCCTCGTCGACCACCGCGCCGGTGAACTGTGAGCGGTAGAGCCGGTGGTACGCGCCCTGGGCGGCGAGCAACTGCTCGTGGGTGCCCTGCTCGACGATCCGACCGTCCTCCATCATCAGGATCAGGTCTGCGTCGCGGATGGTGGAGAGCCGGTGCGCGATCACGAAGCTGGTCCGGTCCGAGCGCAGCGCGGCCATCGCCCGTTGCAGCAGCACCTCGGTGCGGGTGTCCACCGAGCTGGTGGCCTCGTCGAGGATCAGCAGTGACGGCTCGGCGAGGAACGCCCGCGCGATGGTGATGAGCTGCTTCTCGCCGGCGCTGACGTTGCTGCCCTCCTCGTCGATGACGGTGTCGTAGCCGTCGGGCAGGCTGCGCACGAACCGGTCCACGAAGGTGGCCCGGGCGGCGGCGAGGATCTCCTCCTCGGTCGCGTCCGGCCGCCCGTAGGCGATGTTGTCCCGGATGGTGCCGCCGAACAGCCAGGTGTCCTGGAGCACCATGCCGATCCGGCCGCGCAGGTCGTCGCGGCGCATCGTGGTGATGTCCACCCCGTCGAGCGTGATCCGGCCGGCGTCCAGTTCGTAGAACCGCATCACCAGGTTGACCAGGGTGGTCTTGCCGGCGCCGGTCGGGCCGACGATGGCCACGGTGTGTCCGGGCTCGGCGACCAGCGACAGGTCGTCGATCAGCGGCTTGTCCGGCTCGTAGCGGAACGAGACGTGCTCGAACTCGACCCGACCGTGCGGGTCGGTGACCCGGGCCGGCGCGACCGGGTCGGGGGTCTGCTCGTCAGCGTCGAGCACCGCGAAGACCCGCTCGGCCGAGGCCACCCCGGACTGGAGCAGGTTGGCCATCGAGGCGAGTTGGGTGAGCGGCTGGGTGAACTGGCGGGAGTACTGGATGAACGCCTGCACGTCACCGAGGCTCATCGTGCCGGAGGCGACCCGCAGCCCGCCGACCACGGCGATCGCCACGTAGCTCAGGTTTCCGATGAACATCATCGACGGCATGATGATCCCGGAGATGAACTGCGCCCCGAAGCTGGCCCGGAACAGCTCCTCGTTCTTCGCGTGGAACGCGGCCTCGACCTCACGCTGCCGGCCGAAGACCTTCACCAGCTCATGACCGGTGTACGCCTCCTCGATCTGGCCGTTCAACTCGCCGGTGTGCGTCCACTGGGCGATGAACTGCTTCTGCGAGCGCTTGGCGATGCGCTGGGTGACCAGCACCGACAACGGCACCGCGACCAGGGCCACCAGGGCCAGCACCGGCGAGATCCAGAACATCACGGCCAGCACGCCGACGACGGTCAGCAGCGAGGTCAGCAACTGGCTGAGGGTCTGCTGCAGGCTGGTGGAGATGTTGTCGATGTCGTTGGTGACCCGGCTGAGCAACTCACCGCGCGGCTGTCTGTCGAAGTAGGGCAGCGGCAGCCGGTTGAGCTTCTCCTCCACCTCGGCGCGCAGCCGCAGCACGGTGCGCTGGACCACCCCGTTGAGCAGCCAACCCTGCCACCAGGACAGCAGGCTCGCCGCGAGGTAGAGCCCGAGCGCCAACAGCAGCACCCGACTCAGGGCGCTGAAGTCGATGCCCACCCCGGGCACCACGTCCATCCTTGCCAGCATGTCGGCGAAGCTGTCGTTGCCGCTGGCCCGGGCCGCCGCGACGGCCTGCTCGGCGGTGGTGCCGGCGGGCAGTTGCCGACCGATCACCCCAGTGAAGATCAGGTCGGTGGCGTGGCCGAGGATCTTCGGCCCGGCCACGCTGAACCCGACACTCACCACGGCCAACGTGATGATCGCGGCCAGGTGCAGTCGGTGCGAGCGCAGCCGGCCGAGCAGCCGTCGGGCCGACGGCCCGAAGTTCATCGACTTCTCGGCGGGCATCCCGGCGCTCATCCACGCCGGGCCGCCGCCCTGACGGCCGGGCGGCAGCCGCTTCGGCGTCGGCGCGCCACTGCCGGCCTCCGGCGCGGATTCCCCGCCGGGTTGCTGCGCGGTCTCATCCGGCGTCCGTCCGTCGCCGGCCGGCTTCTGACTGGGTACGGCCGCGGTGCGCGGCTCGTCACGCTCGCTCATGCCGCCACCTCCGTCGTCTGCTGCGAGGCCACGATCTCGGCGTACGTCGGGCAGGTGTCCAACAACTCAGCATGTCGTCCCACTCCGACGACCCCTCCGTTCTCCAGGACGATGATCTGATCGGCGTCGATGATCGTGGAGACCCGTTGGGCCACGATCACCACCGCTGCCTGCGCGGTGACCGGCCGCAGGGCCGCTCGCAGCCGCGCGTCGGTGCCCAGGTCGAGCGCGGAGAACGAGTCGTCGAAGAGGTAGATCTCCGGTTGCCGGACCAGGGCCCGGGCGATGGCCAGGCGCTGCCGCTGCCCACCGGAGACGGTGGTGCCGCCCTGCGCGATCGGGGCGTCCAGCCCGCCGGGCATCTGGGCCACGAAGTCCCGGGCCTGGGCGATCTCCAGCGCCGTCCACAGCTCCTCGTCGGTGGCGTCCGGGTTGCCGTAGCGCAGGTTGCTGGCGACCGTCCCGGTGAACAGGTACGGCCGCTGCGGCACCAGGCCGATGCGTCGCCACAGCTCGTCCGGCGCCAACTCCCGCACGTCCACCCCGTCGACCAGCACCGCGCCGTCGGTGACGTCGACCAGGCGGGGGATCAGCGACAGCAGCGTCGTCTTGCCCGCGCCGGTGCTGCCGATGATCGCCGTGGTGGTGCCCGGGGTCGCCCGGAAGGAGATGTCGCGCAGCACCGGCTCCACCGCGCCCGGGTACTGGAAGCGCACCCCGCGCAGCTCCAACTCGGCTCGGGTGGGCAGCTCGGTGACCGGCGCGGCGGCCGGGACCACCGAGGAGTTGGTGTCCAGCACCTCGACGATCCGCTCGGCGCAGACCGCCGCCCTCGGCACCATCATCAGCATGAAGGTGGCCATCATGACCGCCATCAGGATCTGCATCAGGTACTGCAGGAACGCGGTGAGCGCGCCGACCTGGATCGCGCCGGCGTCCACCCGCTGCGCGCCGAACCAGAGCACCGCCACGCTGGAGACGTTCAGCACCAGCATGACCACCGGGAAGATCAACGCCAGCAACCGACCGGTACGCAGCGCGGTCGCGGTCAGGTCGGCGTTGGCGACGCCGAAGCGGTCCGTCTCGTACGGCTCTCGGACGAACGCACGGACCACCCGGATGCCGGTGATCTGCTCCCGCAGCACCCGGTTGACCGTGTCGATGCGGGTCTGCATCAGCCGGAAGCCCGGCACCATCCGACGGATGATCGCGCCGAGGGCGATGGCCAGCACCGGCACGCTGACCAGCATCAGCCAGGAGAGCCCGACGTCCTCACGCAACGCCATGAACACGCCGCCGACGCTCATGATCGGTGCGGCGACGAGCATCGTGCAGCTCATCAGCACGAGCATCTGCACCTGCTGCACGTCGTTGGTGTTGCGGGTGATCAGCGACGGCGCACCGAACCGGGCCACCTCGCGGGCGGAGAAGCGGTTGACGTGCCCGAACAGTTCGGCGCGTACGTCGCGGCCGAAGCCCATCGCGACCCGAGCGCCGAGGTAGACCGCCGCGATCGAGCAGACGATCTGGATGAGGCTGACCAGCAGCATCCAGCCGCCGGTGCGCACGATGTAATCGGTGTCGCCCCGGGCCACACCCTGGTCGATGATGTCCGCGTTGAGGCTGGGCAGGTAGAGCGAGGCCATGGTGCCCACGAACTGGAGCAGCACGACCGCCAGCAACGGTCTCTGATAGGTGCGCAGTTGGCCGCGCAGGAGTCGGATCAGCACGCCGGGTCCTTCGTTTCGGTAGGGCGTCCGGTCATCCGCGGGTCGTCTCCGCTGCCGATGACCTCAAGCAGGAACTCCCGGATCACCTGGGCCTTCGCCGGGTCGGCGTCGACCGAGGTGAGGGGCCGTCCGGAGTGCATGAGCGCGCCGAGCGCGGCCACCCGTTCCCGCCCGGCGGGGGTGATGGCGAGTCGGATGCTGCGTCGGTCGTTGTCGTCGCGCTGGCGCTCGACCAGACCGTCGCGCTCGAGCGTGTCGACGATGCCGGTCAGGGTCGCCGGCCGGACGAACCCCTTCTCGGCGACCGCCCGGTGCGGTAGCTCGCCGTGTCGGGCGAGCGTCAACAGGGTGATCATGCCGGCCTGGGTGAGGCCGTGCTCCTCGGCGAGGTAGCGGTTCCACCGCTGCCCGACCAGGTGCCCGGCCACCACCAGCAGCCGGCCGAGCGGCACGTCCTGGAGGGTCACGAGTTCCACGACACGTAGGTTAGCCCCCTGATAGTCAGGGGCCAAACGAAATTGCCGCAGCGGTGGCCACGAACACGATCTGCAGGGCGGTTCGCTGTGCGAGTGGGGTGACCGGGCGGCCGGCGAGGGTCAGTTTGCGGCGGGCGGCCGAGACGTTGGCCGGGAACATGGCGAGCATGAGCAGGCCGAGCCCGGCCGCTGCCACCCGCGCGGTCGCCGGCACCAGGAGGCCGACCGCGCCGGCCAGCT
>NZ_QGSY01000099.1 GCF_003857035.1 Micromonospora arida | reverse complement strand
CAGCTGCGGGGGCAGGGGCAGGGGGTGGTTGGTCGACGCCGATGGCTCGGCCGAGCTGGTCGAGGCGCTGCCCCTGGGCGGTCAGCCGCTGCTGGAGGTAGTCGACGGCGGCGTGCAGGTCGCGGCGGCGCGCGGACTCGGCGGCGGCGTGCTGTTCCCCGGCGCGGTGCTGGGCGGAGAGTTGTCGGGCCAGCGCCGCGTACTCCTCGAAGGACACTGTCACCGCTCCCCGTCGGGGTCGTCGTGCCCGTCGCCGACGAACGGGACGATCAGCCGGGTGCGCTGGTCGTGCCGGTCGATCAGCAGCGCCCGGTCGGGGCGGGGCGTGTAGGCCAGGTCGTGCGCTCCGAGGTGCAGGGCCAGCTCGGCGCCGGGCACGTTGAGCGCGACCAGGCAGGCGACGTCGTCACGGTTCTGGCTGCCGCCGAGGTCGTCGGCGAGCCGGCGCAGGCCCCGCCACCAGCCGAGCAGGTGCACCCCCTGCCCGGGGCCCTGGCGCAGGACGGTACGCAGGTCGTCCAGGCCGGAGCGGAACGTGCCGGGGTCGGTGGCCCCGAGGACGGCCGCGGCGGCGTCCATGCCGAACACCACGAGGTATTCGCGGCCGATGGGCTCGGCGGCCAGCGCGGCGATCCGGTCGCGCAGCCCGGCCGCGTCGAGGCGCTGCACCGGGTGGCCGGCGGCCCGCAGCAGCGTTTCGGTGTCGTCGGCGACCGGGTCGGCGACGGTGACCAGGCAGGCCAGGTGGAAGCGGGCGTCGCCGGGGGCGTGCTGGCGGGCAAGGCTGAGCGTCGCGGCGCGCAGCACGTCCGCGCCGGTCGGTGCGGTGCCCACCACGGCGAGGTGCCGGCCGGGGGTGGTGTCCATCAGGAACAGTGCGGTGGTGCCGTGCACGTCGACGGTTCGGCCGACCAGGGCCATCGGGCGTCGACCACCGGGGCGCAACCCGGCGAACGTGCTGTCGTCCTCGATCCGCGCGGATTCGTACCCCTTGAAGACCGCTGGGGCCCGCGAGCCCGGCGGGCGGGCGTGCCACAGGTCGTGGCGTAACGCGGCGAGGTCGGCCGCGGCGGCGTGCGCGTCCGGGAAGCGCAGCACGGTGTCGGCGCCGACCGCGCCGGCGGCGGTGTTGACCACGGCGGAGCCGACCGGCAGGGCCGCGGCGGCGTCGTTGAGCTGGTCGAGCACCCCACCACCGCCGGGCAGCGCCACCCGCAACGCGAACTGCCCGAAGATCGCCTCGGCCCGCCCGTAGAGGGCTTCGATGCCGGTCATGCTCTGGCTGGCGAGCACCAGGTGGATGCCGTACGAGCGGCCCTTGCGGGCCAACTCCTCCAGCAGGTCGACCGACTCGCGGGCCAGCGCGTCGTTGCCGCCGAGCAGCACGTGGAACTCGTCGATGACCGTCACGATGCGCGGCAGCGGATTGTCCCGGGGCAGGTCGGCGAGCTTGGTGACCCCGTGCCGCTTGAGTGCGGTGGCCCGGCGTTGCGCCTCCCGGCGCAGCTCGCGCAGCACGGCGAGACCGTACTCGCGGTCGGACTCGATGCCGACGGCACGGGCGTGCGGCAGCCAGGACGGGTCCCGGCCGGTGGGCACGAACTCGGTGAAGCTCACGCCCTCCTTGAAGTCGAGCAGGTAGAGCTGCAACTCGGCCGGCGAGTAGCGGGCGGCCAGCCCGTAGAGGACGTCGAGGAGGAACACGGTCTTGCCGGCGCCGGTGCGCCCACCGACCAGCCAGTGTGGGGTGGCGTCGTCGAAGGCGAGCGTCAGCGCGGTGCCGAAGGCGCCACCGCCGCCGGCCCGGCCGATCACCGTACGCAGGCCGTTCCCGGCGGACTCGGCCCAGCGCCGTTCGGGCAGCAGGTCGGTGAAGGGCAACGCGTCGGCGCGACGGGTGGCGGTGCCGAGGTGCTCGGCGAGCGCGCGTACCGAGGCGGGCGGCGGGTCGCCGTCGAGCAGGACGGGTGCGGCGAGCCCGCTGCCGTCGGCGCTGAACGGCGTGCCGGGTGGGTCGCCGACGTGCGCGTACCCCTGGTTGAGCCGCACGGCGGTGGTGCCGCCCAGCGGAGGCGCGGTCTCGCCGGGCAGCCGGGACGGGTGGCCGGCGAGCAGCACGCACACGGCGGCGGCCGGGCCGGCGTGGGTGAGCGCGGCGAGCCGGGCAAGTTCGCGCGGCGGCGGCGCGGCGGTGGCGACCACCACCAACAGGCGACGGGCACCGGGCTGACCGTGCTGCGCGGCGCGGGCGTGCTGCTCGGCGGCGTCCAGCAGCGCGGCCACCTCGGCCTCACCGGTGGCCGGCGGGTCGAGCACCCCGGCGTCGAGCAGTGGTCGCAGCGGGCCGAAGGTGGCGCCGAGCGCGGCGGTGTCGATGCCGGCGACGCGGACCTGACCGGGCGGCGCGGTGGCGACCAGCCGCAGCACCAGCGCCCGCAGCAGCCCGGCGACCTGCGGGTCCCGGGCGTCGGTGTCCAGGGCGAGGTGGTGGCCGCCGCCGAGCGGAACCAGCACCGGAAAGGCGCCGTCCGAGGTGGACGCCTCGCCGATCCGCACCGCGGCCGCCTCGTCGGTCAGCGGCGTGACACCCGGGGCGGGGGTTGCCAGGGCACCGCCGAGGCGGGCGAGGCGGGTCACCAGGTCGTCGCCGCCGACCGGCGCGACGGCGGTCGGTGTCGCCCCCAGGACGCTACGGGCAGTGTCCAGATGCGCGCGAGCCGCCCGGTGGGAGTTGACCGCCTGCCCGTACGCCGACGCGAGCCTGCCCACCCTCTGCCCCCAACGCCACGGCCGTCTGGTCCCAGGAACCCTAACGGACACCGGCGGCACCCGGACAGTCCTGCGAGGACGTGTCACGCCGGACCGGTCAGGCGGGGCCGCACGCCGCCGGACCGGACGCGTCGGCCGCCCCGCAGCGGAACACCTCCACCGGCGCCCTCGCCACGTCGGGCACCTGCTCCACCCGCATCAGGGCCAGCCGCTTGTCGACCGGCTCCCCCGAGTCGGGCGTGAACCGGATCAGCCCGGCCACCCCCGGGTAACCCTGCCCGGCGTTCTGCCGGAGCACCTCCGCGTGCACGCCCACCGGGTTGACCGAATCCGGCTCCCAGCGTTGCCGGGGGTCGGCGTGGTGCAGCCGGGCGGCGAGGCTCTCCACCGCCCGGACCAGCATCATCGACGCGTCGTAGGCGAGGCTGACCCGCTCGCCGACCTGCTCCTCGGAGCCCGGCCGGCAGCGTGGCGGGTCGAGCAGGTCGTCGGCCTGGATCCAGGACAGAAAGCTGGCCCGGGCGTCGTCGTCGCGCCGGTCCTGGGCGGCCCGCAGCACCGCGCAGGTGGCCAGGGACGCCTTGGAGACGTACGTGACGGGCAGGTTGCCGGGCGCGGCGGCGCGCAGCCCCGGGTTGGCCATGTACCGGTTGGCCGAGTCGTCGGCGACGAGGTGCCGGGGCGGGTTGCCGCCGCACTCGCGCAGCGCCCGCAGGAAACCGTCGAACTCCGACCATCGACCCGCGTAGAAGAGCATCCCGGGGTAGCCGCACTCGTCGGTCAGCCGCCGCCCGGTGCGCCACTCGTCGAGGCGGGTGATCCGGCGGCCGAACTGTTGTCGGAGCCCGTCGACGAGGGTGCCCACGTAGAGGTCCTCGGTGAGCGAGCTGCCCTCCAGGGTGGTGTAGAAGACGTGTGCCTCGTTGACCTTCAGCACCTGCCTGGCGTACGCGTCGACCAGCTTCACCTGGTCCTTGTTCGGTGCGGAGATCTGCAGGTAGAGGCGGGAGTTGGCGTCCATCTTGTCGGCGGAGAGGGTGGGCGCCAGCACCGGCAGCCCGACCTGGTTCAGCTCGCGCAGCGCGCGTGCGGTGCTGGTGCGGCTCTCCACCAGCCCGACCACCCCGAGCACCGTGGGGTCGTCCCGGGCCAGTTCGGCCAGCATCGCCACGGCCCGGTCGGCGTAGATCATCTGGCGGCCACCGTTGGCCACCACGATCCGCAGCAGCGCGGCGCCGTCGGCGCCGGCCGACTCCTTCAACAACGCGTACTGGGCGGTGGCCATCCCTTCGAGCTCCTCGCGCTCGGAGACGTACGACTCCTCGTCCGCGCGGGTCCGGTTGCCGGTGAGGGTGCCGAGGTAGACCAGGGTGAGGAAGGGCCGGCGTCGGTCGCTGCGCTGCCAGACCTCCTCGGCGGCGCGGTTCTGCGCGAAGATGCGCTCTTGAACTGTGCGCAGCCGGTCCTGACCGGGGTCGTTGTTGAACACCTGGGCGGCGCTGTCGCTGTAGCCGACACACTCGCCGCTGCCGACCACCTCGACCGAGACCTGGCCGGTGAGCGAGGGGTGACAGCCCGGCCCCCACCGGCTGGCCACCCACAGACCGAGCACCGCCACCAGCACCAGGCAGAGCGCTGTCGGCAGGAAGCGCCGCGACCACCACGGCGGGTCGGGCGCGGAGAAGGGCCGCAGCCCGCCACGTGACGGTGGGCCGGTGTCCGTCTCGTCGGGACGCAGCGCCACCAGCCAGGCGGCCGGGCGGCGTAGCCGTCGCATCTCCGGCAGCGCACCGGCCCACTCGTCGTACGCCTCGTCGGCCTCGGTCAACGGGTGCGGTTCGGGCAGGTCCGGTGGGGGTTGCCCACCGGACGCGACGATCAGCAGCGGGTCGTTGCGGCCGGTTTCGGTGCGGACGTCGCCGATCAGGCGGACCAGCTCCCCGCCGACGTTGCCGGGGGCGACGTTGTCGATCAGCAGAGCCGGGTACGCGGTGCGCCGCCAGTCCGACGGGCGCCACGGCCGACGCCGGTACGCCTGCCGCAGGTCCTCCAAAAACGCGTGCAGCAGCAGCTTGTTGACCTGGTCGGGTTGCTCCCCGTCGCGCCAGCCCGCGGTGAGGCGCTCGGCGAAGCCGAGGAAGGTGACCGACTGCCGGGGCGCCAGGTACTGCTGGCGCATGAACCAGTTGTAGTGGCGCCCGAGCACCGGCACCCGACCGGAGACGGCGGCCCGGAAGACCACCCCCGGCACGGCGCGACGGACCAGCCAGAGCAGGACCTGCGAGGCGATGCTGACCGCGTCGCCGCCGGCGGGCAACGCCTCCGGTGTGCGCGGGCCCTTGCGGTCGCGCAGCCGGCGGACCAGGGCGGCACGGCTGTCGTCGGCGTCGACGCCCAGACTGAGGCTCTGCTGCATCAGCCAGTCGGCGAGCGGATAGTGCCGGAAGCGCAGTCGGGCGGCGCCGAAGGCCTCCAGGGAGAGCTGCCGGTGCAGCTCGCGCAGCAGCGCCGGCACGTCCCCGGCGCCGGGCGGCGCGTCGGCGTCCAGCACGGCGTGCGGGACCCGCCGCCGGGGGCCCTGGCCGAGGAACCGGCGCAGCGGCACCATCAGATCCGCGGTGTCGGAGCGGACCAGCCACAGCAGCGGCAGCCGGCGGTCGCCTCGGCGGGGTCGCCGCAAGAGCCGGGCGAGCAGCGCGAACAACTCCAACCCGCCGGCCGGCAGCCGTTCCCGACCCGCGGTCGACTGCCTCTGCCCGGTCAACTCCCGCCCGGGAACCTCCGACCGTCGCATGCATCACCTCCGATCCCACTGAGTGTGACGCATCGTGTACAGGCGTTGGGCCGGCCGGCGGCCGAGTGCCCACAGGGGACGCTCGACCGCCGGCCGGTACGGGTACGACGGTGTGGATCCGGTGCTGTGCTCCGGTCAGCCGGTGACGGCGTTCAGTGCCGGCAGGTATCCGTGGCGGTAGCCGTCGGCGTCCGGGTGGTACGCCTCGATGATCCCGGAGATGTCGTTGATCCACGGGTCGCCGGCGCAGACGCCGTGTCCGGCGAAGGTGCTCCGGGTGTCGGCGAAGGTGGCGCCGGCGGCGCTGGCCCGGCCAGCCGTGACCGAGGCGAGCACGTCGGCGGCCTCGTTGAGGATGGTGCGCTTGTAGGTGCTCATCGCCAACCACCCGCAGGAGCCGGTCTCGAACAGTCGCGGGTAGCCGAGGACGATCAGCCGGGCGTTGGGTGCCCGGTTGCGGATGGCGGCGTAGGTGGCGTCCAGCCGGGCGGGCAGCGTCGTGGTGGCGAAGTTCTTCGCGGTGTTGACGGCGTTGGTGCAGGACGAGGTGCTGCCGAAGCGGCAACTGGTGATGACGTTGACGAAACCGGCGTCGTTGCCGCCGATGGTGATGGTGACCAGTGTGGTGCTGGCGCTGAGCGCGCTGACCTGGTCGTTGAGCACGTCGGCGGTGACCGCGCCGCCACAGGCCCGGAAGTTGAAGTTGGTCACGCCATGGGCGGCCGCCCAGAGCGGAGCGTACGACTTCTGGCTGCGCAGGCAGCCGGACGAGTCGTAGGGGCCAGCGCCGACGCCGGAGGAGTACGAGTCGCCGAGCGCGACGTAGTTGACGGCGGCGGCGTGGGCGGCGCCGGGCACGAGCACCACGCCGAGGGCAGCGGTGAGGAGTGCGACCAGCACGGCCAGGACGCGCGCGAGCGGGCGGTGGGGCATGAGGGACCTCCACAGGACAGGGGTGGTGGGATCCTGCGACCGCGCGTGGCCAGGGGTGATCTGTTGTTACTAGTCGGTAATGCTATCGAAACTTGCAGATCAATGGAATGCCTCGACGACACCGCGCGCCGGGCCGGCGACGTTCACAGTTGTCGATTAGGTTGACCTGGCGAACACCCGATGGAGGGAGTCCACCCCGTGCGACGAGTCCTCACGGCGGCCACCACCGCCCTGACCCTCACCACCGCCGGCACCATGCTCGCCGGCACCCCCGGCCAGGCCGCCCCGACGGGCTGGGGCCGTCCGGTCGTCTCCGCCGCGCCGCAACCCGGCGCGCCCGGACTGGGCGACAGCTACTTCCCCGACTACGGCAACGGCGGCTACGACGTCGAGCACTACGACGTCCGGCTGCGCTACGAACCGGCCACCGACCTGCTCACCGGCACCACCACCATCCTCGCCACCGCCACTGAGGACCTTTCGACGTTCAATCTGGATTTCCTGCTCGACGTCGAGTCGGTCCGGGTCAACGGATGGGCGGCCACCACCAGCACCGCGGGGGCGCACGAGTTGGTGGTCACCCCGGCCCGCACGGTGACCCGGGGTCAACAGCTCACCATCGTCGTGCGCTACTCCGGTGTCCCCTCGGAGGCCCTGGTCAACGGCTACACCGGCTGGACGCGTACTGACGACGGCGCCCTCGCCGTCAACGAGCCCGAGTCGGCGTGGTGGTGGTTCCCGAGCAACGACCACCCACTGGACAAGGCCACCTACGACATCTCGGTGTCGGTGCCCACCGGCGTCGAGGTGATCAGCAACGGCGTGCAGCCGAGGCCACCGCTGGCCGAGGCCGGCAACCGCACCCGGTGGATCTGGCGGACCACCTCCCCCACCGCCACCTACCTGGCCTTCATGGCCATCGGCCAGTACGACATCGTCACCGACACCGCCCCGAGCGGCCAGCCGGTGATCAACGCGTACAGCACCTCGCTGGGCGCCCTCGGGCCGGCCGCGCGGGCCAGCATCGAGCGGACCGCCGAGATCGTCGACTGGGAGAGCGGGATCTTCGGCCCGTACCCGTTCGAGGCGCAGGGCGGCGTGGCCGGGCCGGTCGACGGCATCGGCTTCGCGCTGGAGACGCAGACCCGGCCGGTGTACGGGCCGGGCTTCTGGCGACGCGGCGCCAACACCTACGTGGTGACGCACGAGCTGGCTCACCAGTGGTTCGGCGACTCGGTCTCGGTGGCCGACTGGCGCAACATCTGGCTCAACGAGGGCTTCGCCTCGTACGCCGAGTGGCTCTGGTCGGAGGAGCAGGGTGAGGGCACCGCCCAGGAGGTCTTCGACTTCACCTACGCCAGTTACCCGGCCGACGACGAGTTCTGGCAGGTGCTGCCCGGCGACCCGGGCGCCGCCCGGGTCTTCGACAACGCCGTCTACGACCGGGGCGCGATGACCCTGCACCAGCTGCGGCTGGCCGTCGGCGACGACGCGTTCTTCGAGATCCTGCCGACCTGGACCGCCGAGCGCCGCTACGGCAACGGCACCATCGAGCAGTTCCAGGCCCTGGCCGAGCGGATCTCCGGGCTGGACCTGGATGACCTGTTCACCACCTGGCTGTTCACCGCCGGCCGGCCCGAGGTGGCCAGCGCCGCCCGCAAGGCCGCCCCGCCGACCGAGCCCAGGTCCTGGGCCAAGATCCGCGAGTCGCACCACCTGATGTCGCACTAGGACTTAGCGTCGGCCGGAGGCACCCGTCGCGCAGGCGGGAGTCTCCGGCCGCGTTTGTCCAGCCGCCTGCCGGGGCGCGCTCACGAAACCGCTGGGGAGCCTGCCGCCTCCGCAGTGCTCGCCTCGATGGCGCGGATGTGCCGGTACGCGAACCAGAGCGGCGGGAACGCCCCGACCGCGAAGGACAGGTCGACGACCGTCCAGAACCAGGGGATGTCCCGGATCGGGCCGCAGATCAGCGCCAGCGGGACGATGCCGGCGCAGGCGATCATGCCGACCTGCACCACCCAGACGTTGCGCACCGGGTCGCGCAGCGGCCCCCAGAAGGCCACCGCCAGCACCAGGTGGGCGAAGGCCAACCAGTCGGTGCCGTAGAGCAGGAACGGGTAGTCCTCCCCGGCCGTCACGAGCCCGGTGTGCACCCGCTCGATCCAGGCGACCAGCGCGGGCAGTTGGCCGGCGAGCGGATCCAGTACGCGCAGCAGCCAGCGCACCTCGATCTCCAGCGGAAACGCGGTGACACCACTCAGGAAGAGCCCGATCAGCACGATCCACAGCCATCGGCGGGTTCGCCGTAGTCGCTCCTCAATGTCCATGATCGCAGCGTAACGATGATCTTCAGGTCGCCCTGTCCCGGAAGCGGGCAGCCGGGGGTGACCGCTGTCTCAGCGGTTCGTCACCGGCCCGGCGGTGGCCAACTCCCGGAGCCGGACCCCGCCCGACCGCACCGCACCGGCTTCGGCGGGCGCGATGACGCAGACCGCACCGGTGGGCCGGACGATGCGGGCGGCCCGGAACGCCGCTCGTCGTACCGGATGGCGAGGTCGCGGAACGACAAGCGCGAGGGTCGCAGTGCGGCCGCGCTGGCGGTCCAGGGCGACGCCCGCCGCCGTCGTGGCGATCGCCGCCGCGGCTCCGGCGAGGACGAGCGTCTGCCGGGGCCCGGCGTGTTCGGCGAGCCAGCCGAGCAGCGGGGCGCCGACCGCGGCGGAGACGGAGCCGGTGACCGCCAGGGCGGCGAGCACCCGGCCCCGCATCGCGCCGTCGGTGTCGAGCTGGGCGCGGGTGCCGACGGTGGTGTCGATGACCACCGCGGCGGCGGCAATCGGCAGGATCACCGCGGCGAAACTCCAGGTGCCCGGTGCGAGGCCGGCGACGATCTGCAATCCGCTGGCGAACAGGCCCGCGACGACGAGCGTCCGGTAGCCCAGGGAACGCCGCCGGGCGGCGACGAGCGCGCCCACCACCGTTCCGACTGCGAACACTGTCGACAGCAGGCCGTACCCGGAGGCGCCGGCGTCCAGCGGCCCGTCGCTCATCGCGGCCATGGTCACCTGGTAGTTGCGGCCCAGGCTGCCGAGCACGAACGACAGGGCGAGCGCGAGGAGCAGCACCGGCTGCCCGCGCAGGTAGGCGAACCCGGCGCGGACACCGTCCCGGGCCCGGCCGGCGTCCGGGACCGGGAGGCCGGGCACGCCTGCCGGGCGTACGGCGAACAGCGCCACCACCACGGCGGCGAAGCTGGCGGCGTTGATGCCGAACAGCAGGGCGGGTCCGACGGCGGCCACCACCACGGCACCGAGGCTCATGCCGAGGATGCGGCCGGCGGAGTTGGTGAGCGAGCCGAGCGCCAGCGCGTTGCCCAGCGTCTCCCGGTCGACGAGGCTGGCGGCCCAGCGCCCCATCACCGGGCCTTCGATCGCCGAGACGGCACCGGTGGCCAGCGAGATCGCGAAGATCAGCGGCAGGCCGCCGACCCCGGTCAGGGCGACCGCCGCCAGTCCGGCGGCGAGCACCGCGTGGGCGCCCTGGGCGGCGATCAGCAACGGGCGGGCGGGCAGCCGGTCGGCCAGCACGCCACCCCAGACGCTCAGCAGCAGCGTGGGCGCCGCCTGGAGCAGCACGGCGAAGCCCATGGACGTCGCCGAGCCGGTTTCCTTCAGGACGTACCAGTTGACGCCGAGGACCTGCATCCAGGTGCCGATGACGGAGATGAAGCCGGCGAGGGCCCAGATCCGGTAGTTGCGGTGGCGCAACGCGGCGAAGGTGGCACCTCTGGCCACGACGAACCTCCAGCGATCGGCAGCATGATCATTCACACCGATCGCGGCGCGGTTCGGCAGCCGGCAAGTCTTGCCGGCTTAAACCTTTTTGCCCACATTTGTGAGCGGCTTCACCAGCGGAATGTCTGGTCGGTGCGGCGGCGGACCTGCCGCACCGACCAGACGCCCGCACCTCAGCGAGCGGCGAGAGCCTGCGCGGCCGGACCCACCGGGGCCGGCAACGCACCGAACCCGCCCAGATAGCCGTGGATGGCGGCGGCGACCGCCCGCCCCTCGGCGATGGCCCAGACGATCAACGAAGCGCCCCGGTGCATGTCACCGGCCACGAACACCCCGTCGGCGTCGGTCTGCCAGTCGTCACGGGCGTCGATGGCGCCCCGAGGGTTGCGGGTCACACCGAACTGGGCCAGCAACGGCTGCTGCTCGGTGCCCTCGAAACCGATCGCCAGCAGCACCAGATCGGCCGGCAACTCCCGCTCCGAGCCCGGCACGACGGTGACGACCCGTCGGCCGTCACGCTTCTCCACTGTCACCTCGGCGATCCGCACCGCCCGCACCTGGCCGGTGCCGTCGTCCACGAACTCCTGCACCGCCACGGCGAAGACCCGCTCGCCACCCTCCTCGTGCGCCGGGTAGCTGCGCAGCACCCACGGCCAGGTCGGCCACGGGTCCCGTGCCTCGTCGCGCTCCTGCGGCGGCTGCGGGTACAGGTCGAGCTGGTGCACGCCCGCGGCGCCCTGGCGGTGCGCGACACCGAGACAGTCGGCCGCCGTGTCACCGCCACCGATGATCACCACGTGCTTGCCGGCCGCGTCGATCGGCGTGCCGTCCGGCAACACCGCCGGCGCCAGCCGACGCTCGGCGGTGGCCACCACGCCGGCCTGGTCGGCGGCCGCGGTGGCGACCGCGCGATTCGCCGCGACCAGGTGCGCCATCGCCTGGTGTACGCCCCGAAGCGCCCGCCCCGGGGTTTCCGGCGTGTCCCGGCCCTGCAACGCCCCGCAGGCCAGCAGCACCGCGTCGTGCTCGGCGCGCAACTGCTCGGCGGTCACGTCCACCCCGACGTTCACGCCGGTGCGGAAGCGCACCCCCTCGGCGGTGAGCTGGGCCAACCGGGCATCGATGTGCCGCTTCTCCAACTTGAAGTCGGGAATGCCGTACCGGAGCAGGCCACCGATCGCGTCGTCGCGTTCGTACACCGTCACCGCGTGACCGGCGCGGGCCAACTGCTGGGCGGCGGCGAGGCCGGCGGGCCCGGAGCCGACGACGGCGACCGACCGGCCCGACGGCGACGGCACCGGGTGGGGGGTGAACCCCCGCGCCGCGGCAGCGTCGGCGATCTCCACCTCGACCTGCTTGATGGTCACCGGTTGACCGCCGGAGATGCCGAGCACGCAGGCCGCCTCGCAGGGCGCCGGGCAGAGCCGGCCGGTGAACTCCGGGAAGTTGTTGGTGGCGTGCAGGGACTCCACCGCGGCGTCCCAGTTGCCGGTACGCACCAGGTCGTTCCAGTCCGGGATGCGATTGCCCAGCGGGCAGCCGTCGTGGCAGAACGGGATGCCGCAGTCCATGCATCGCGTGGCCTGCTCACGGACCAAGTCCTCGCCGGCCGGCGGGTACACCTCCCGCCAGTCGCTGATCCGCACCGGCACCGGGCGGCGGGCCGGCAGCCGCCGGTCGTAGCGCAGGAAACCGTTCGGGTCAGGCACGTGCCACCTCCTGGGCAACCACCCGCGGGGCGGGCGGCACCGGCGCGGCGGGGGCGCTGAGCGCGCCCATCACCGCGTCGTCGACGTCGCGGCCGGCTGCTTCGGCGGCCCGCATGATCTCCAGCACCCGGCGGTAGTCGCGGGGTACCACCGCGGTGAACTCGGCCACCGCCTCCGGCCACCGCTTGAGCAGCTCCTCGGCGACCGCCGACCCGGTCTCGGCCACGTGCCGTTGAACCAGCTCGTGCAGCAGCGACTGCTCCTGCTCGCCCAGCGGCAACAGGTCGACCAGCTCCGCGTTGACCCGGGCACGGTCCAGGTGGTGCACGTACGCCGTGCCGCCGGACATGCCGGCCGCGAAGTTCCGGCCGGTCCCGCCCAGCACCACCACCGTGCCGCCGGTCATGTACTCGCAGCCATGGTCGCCGACGCCCTCGACCACGGCGATCGCGCCGGAGTTACGGACCGCGAACCGCTCCCCCACCCGGCCGCGCAGGAAGACCTCGCCCGCCGTGGCCCCGTACAGGATGGTGTTGCCGGCGATGATCTGGTCCTCGGCCCGCTGTCCCGGCTCGGCGTCCGGGTCGAGGAACGGCGCGGCGGCGTCCGGACGGACGATGAGCCGACCCCCGGAGAGGCCCTTGCCCACGTAGTCGTTGGCGTCGCCGTGCAGGCGCAGGGTCACCCCGCGCGGCAGGAACGCGCCGAACGACTGCCCTGCCGTGCCATGCAGCACGAACTCGATGGTGTCCTCGGGAAGGCCGGCGCCGCCGAAGCGACGGGTCACCTCACCGCCGAGCATCGCGCCGACGCTGCGGTGCTCGTTGCGCACCGCCACCTCGACCCGCACCGGCGCCCCGTCCTCCAGGGCCGGACGGGCCAGCGCGATCAGCTCGTTGTCGAGCGCCTGCTCCAGGCCGTGATCCTGCGCGCGGACCCCGCGTCGGGCCGCGCCGGCGGGCAGCTCCGGCAGGTGCAGGACGGGCGCCAGGTCCAACCCGTGCGCCTTCCAGTGCGTCACCGCCGGGGCCACGTCGAGCACCTCGGACTGCCCGATCGCCTCCTCGATCGACCGGAAGCCCAACTCGGCCAGGTAACCCCGGACCTCCTCGGCGAGGAAGAGGAAGAAGTTCTCCACGAACTCCGGCTTGCCGGTGAAGCGCTCCCGCAGCACCGGATTCTGGGTGGCGATGCCGACCGGGCAGGTGTCCAGGTGGCAGACCCGCATCATCACGCAGCCCTCGACGATCAGCGGCGCGGTCGCGAAGCCGAACTCCTCCGCGCCGAGCAGCGCCGCGATCAGCACGTCCCGGCCGGTCTTGAGCTGACCGTCGACCTGCACGGTGACCCGGTCGCGCAGCTTGTTGAGCAACAGCGTCTGCTGCGCCTCGGCCAGCCCCAGCTCCCACGGGGTGCCGGCGTGCTTGAGCGAGTTCATCGGGGAGGCGCCCGTGCCGCCGTCGTGGCCGGAGATCAGGATGACGTCCGCCTTGAGCTTCGCCACCCCGGCGGCGACGGTGCCGACGCCGACCTCGCTGACCAGCTTGACGTGCACCCGGGCCGCCGGGTTGACGCACTTCAGGTCGTGCACCAACTGGGCGAGGTCCTCGATGGAGTAGATGTCGTGGTGCGGCGGTGGGGAGATCAGACCCACGCCGGGAGTGGCGTGCCGGGTCCGGGCGATCCACGGCCAGACCTTGTTGCCGGGCAGCTGACCGCCCTCGCCCGGCTTGGCGCCCTGGGCCATCTTGATCTGGAGGTCGTCGGCGTTGACCAGGTATTCGCTGGTCACACCGAAGCGGCCGCTGGCGATCTGCTTGACCGCCGACCGCCGGGCCGGGTCGTGCAGCCGTTCGACGTCCTCGCCGCCCTCGCCGGTGTTGGACTTGCCGCCGAGCCGGTTCATGGCGATGGCGAGCGTCTCGTGGGCCTCCGCCGAGATCGACCCGTACGACATGGCGCCGGTGGCGAACCGCTTGACGATCTCGGTGGCCGGCTCGACCTCCTCGATCGGCACCGCCGGACGGACGCCGGTGCGCAAAGTGAACAACCCGCGCAGCGAGCCGGCCTGCGCGGCGAGCGCGTCGACCTTGGCGGTGTACTGCCGGAAGACGTCGTACTGCCGGCTGCGGGTGGCGTGCTGCAGCAGGAAGACCGTCTCCGGGTTGAACAGGTGCAGCTCACCCTCGCGGCGCCACTGGTACTCGCCACCGACCTCCAACCGGTCGGAGGTGGCGGTGCCGGCCGGCGGCCAGGCCAACGCGTGTCGTGCGGCCACCTCGGTGTGCACGCCGGCGAGACCCACCCCGCCGATGCGGCTGGGGGTGCCCCGGAAGTAGCGCTCGACCAGCCGGCTGTCCAGGCCGACCGCCTCGAAGACCTGCGCACCGCAGTACGAGGAGACCGTCGAGATGCCCATCTTGGACATGATCTTCAGGACGCCCTTGCCGAGCGCCTTCGCGTAGTTGCGCACCGCCGCGGCCGGCTCCACCCCGGCCAACAAGCCGGTGGCGATCATGTCCTCGACCGACTCGAACGCCAGGTACGGGTTGACCGCCGCCGCGCCGTAGCCGATCAGCACCGCCGCGTGGTGCACCTCCCGGCAGTCCCCGGACTCGACGACCAGCGCCGCCCGCGTACGGGTCTGCTCGCGGACCAGGTGCTGGTGCACGGCGGCGGTGAGCAGCAGCGACGGAATCGGCGCCAGGTCGGCGTTGGAGTCCCGGTCGGAGAGCACCAGGATGCGGACGCCGTCCTCGATCGCCTCGGAGACGTGCCGGCAGATCTCGGTCAGCCGCGCCTTGATCCCGGCGGCGCCCTCCCGGATCCGGTACAGCCCGGAGACCCGGACCGCCTTGAAGCCGGGCAGGTCGCCGTCCTCATCGATGGAGAGGATCTTCGCCAGCTCGTCGTTGTCGATGATCGGGTGCGGGAGCACGATCTGCCGGCAGCTCGCGGCGCCCGGGTCGAGCAGGTTGCCCTCCGGCCCGATGGTCGACGCCAGGCTGGTCACCAACTCCTCGCGGATGGCGTCCAGCGGCGGGTTGGTGACCTGGGCGAAGAGCTGGTGGAAGTAGTCGTAGAGCAGCCGCGGCCGGGTGGACAGCGGCGCGATCGGGGTGTCGGTACCCATCGAGCCGAGCGGCTCGACGCCGGTGCGGGCCATCGGCCCGAGCAGGATCTTCAGCTCTTCCACTGTGTAGCCGAAGGTCTGCTGCCGGCGGCGCACCGAGTCGTGCGTGTAGACGGTGTGCTCGCGGGCCGGCAGGTCGTTCAGCTCGATCAGCCCGGCGTGCAGCCACTCGCCGTACGGCTGGGCGGCGGCCAACTCGGACTTGATCTCCTCGTCGTGCACGATCCGCCCGGCCACTGTGTCGACCAGGAACATCCGGCCCGGCTGGAGTCGCCCCTTGGCGACCACGTGGGCCGGGTCGAGGTCGAGGACGCCCGCCTCGGAGCCGAGCACCACGAGCCCGTCGTCGGTCTGCCACCAGCGCCCCGGGCGCAGCCCGTTGCGGTCCAGCACCGCGCCGACGATCTCGCCGTCGGTGAAGGCCACCGACGCCGGACCGTCCCACGGCTCCATCAGGCTGGCGTGGAAGCGGTAGAAGGCGCGCTTGGCCGGGTCCATCCCCGGGTCGTTCTCCCAGGCCTCGGGGATCATCATGAGCACCGCGTGCGGCAGGCTCCGCCCGGCCAGGTGCAGCAACTCCAGGACCTCGTCGAAGTTCGCCGAGTCGGAGGCGGCGGGGGTGCAGACCGGGAAGACCCGCCGGATGTTGCCCGGCACGTTCGGCGAGCGCAGGAGCGCCTCGCGGGCCTGCATCCAGTTGCGGTTGCCCCGGATCGTGTTGATCTCGCCGTTGTGGGCGATGAACCGGTACGGGTGCGCCAGCGGCCAGGACGGGAAGGTGTTGGTGGAGAAGCGGGAGTGCACCAGCGCGATGGCGCTGTCCACCCGCTCGTCGCGCAGGTCCGGGTAGAACGCCGGCAACTGGTCGGGCGTGAGCATGCCCTTGTAGACCATGGTGCGGCTGGACAGCGACGGGAAGTACGCCGGAACGCCGCGCTCGGCGGTCTCCCGTTCGGCCTGCTTGCGCAGGCAGAACGCCACCCGGTCCAGCTCGATGCCGCGCAGTGGGGAGCCGGCCGGCCCGTCGGGCGCGTCGGTGAGGCGGTGCGCGGCCAGGAAGAGCTGCCGGACCCGGGGCATCGCCGCGAGGGCGGTTTCGCCCAGGTCACTCGGGTCGATCGGCACGTCCCGCCAGCCGAGCAGGTCGGCGCCCTCGACCAGGGCGTACTTCTCGACCACCCGGCGGGCACGCGCCTCGGCGGCATCGTCGTCGGGAAGGAAGACCAGCCCCGTGGCGTACTCGCCCGCCGGGGGAAGCGCCACGTCGGCCACCGCACGCAGGAACGCGTCGGGCACCTGGATCATGATGCCGGCGCCGTCGCCGGTGTTCGGCTCCGCGCCACGGGCGCCCCGGTGGTCCAGCCGACAGAGCGCGCCGAGCCCGTTGGCGACGACCGAGTGTGAACGTCGGCCGTGCAGGTCCGCCACGAAGGCCACGCCGCAGGCATCATGCTCCTGCGCTGGGTCGTAGAGGCCCTGGGCGGACGGACGGGGGTGGGGCGTCGGGGACGCCTGCGGGCTGTGCGGGTGCGGCTGTTCTGTGTCCGCGTACGGCTGAGCCACCGGGCCTCCTGTCGTCACTCAGGTTGGATCATGGTGGGGACGACGTCGGCCCGTGGGTCTATTGAGTCTACGTTAGGGCCGGGGTCGCACGGCCACCCGAGATTGATCACACCGTCCACTGGCTGGGACGTGTAGTCTCGCGCGGTGGATCCGCGACACAAGCACGTCTTCGACCGGTTGGAACGCTTCTACGACGCGGTGCCCCGCGACGTCGCCGGCGCGGAGGAACATGGCGCGCTGGTGCTGTTCGTCCGCGAAGGTGCCGGCTGGCCGTTCTACGCCCGCCCCCGGATCGACGCCACCGAGCCGCCGTCGCTGGCCGACGTGGTCTCGGTCCGCGAGCGCCAGCGGAAGCTGGGCCTGCCGGAAGCCTTCGAGTGGGTGCACGAGACGACCCCGGAGCTGCTGGCGGTGGCCCGCTCGGCGGGACTCAACGTGCTGGAGGCGCCGCTGATGGTGCTCGACCCGAGCGCGCTGCCCGACCCGGCGACGCTCTCCGACGCGGCGGTGCGGGTGCTGGCAGCCGACTCCCCCGGCTTCGCCGCCGATGTCGCCGCCCGGCGTGCGGTGGCAGCGGTGGCATTCGCCGCCGCCGGCACCGCGCCCGGCGAGGCCGGCCCGGCCGAACGCGACGCCGCCGTCACCGAACTCGAACTGGCCGCGCTCGACGAGGAGCGCGTCCGGATCGCCGAGGGGCGACGGATCTCCGCGCTGGCCGGCACGCCGACCGAGGGCGCGCTGGCCAGCGGCATGGCGATGCGGGTGGACGACGTCGCGGAGATCGCCGGGGTGGCCACCCTGCCGTCCGCCCGACGACGCGGGCTGGGCGCCGCGCTCACCGCCACCCTGGCCCGGGAACTCCTCGCCGCCGGCACCGAACTGGTCTTCCTCTCCGCGGGCAGCGAGGAGATCGCGCGGGTCTACCTGCGGGTCGGCTTTCGCCGAATCGGCACCGCCTGCATCGCCGAACCCGCCGCGCTCATCCCCTGACCTGCCTCGCCCCGCTGACCAGCCTCGCGGCCGAGGTCAGGTCGGTGGGCGCCACTGGGCGGCGGAGGCGGCGGCGCTGGAGAGCAGTCGGGAGTTGATCGTGCCCAGCGCCGCGTCCCGGGCGCGCAGCGCCAACCGGCCCCGGGTCTGGAGCACCGCCGACATCCGCCGGGTCTGCCGGACCACGGTCGCGGCCCGGGGGCGGCGCACCCGGTCGTACGCCTGGACGGCGTCGGGCAGCCGGGCCTCCCGCAGCAGCGACGCGAGCGTGGCGGCGTCCTCGAACGCGAGGCAGGCGCCCTGCCCGAGGTGCGGCGGCATGGCGTGCGCCGCGTCGCCGAGCAGCACCACCCCACCGGGCCCCACCGGAAAGCCGTACGCCCGGGGCAGCGGGCGCAGCTCGCGAACCTCCTGTTGGACCAGGTCGGCCGGGTCCGTGGCGTCGAGCAGCGCGCCGACCGGCGCGGGCCAGCCCGCGTACCAGCGGCGCAGCAGGGCGAGCTGGGTCTCCGGTGGTTCCGGACGGGGCGCGCCAGCGGCGGTGGCCACCCAGTAGATGCCGCCCCGGGTGGACCCGCCCGAGGAGCCGCGCTCGCCCAGCGACGCGGCCACGAACCGGTAACCCGCGCCGAGAATCTCACCGGCCAGCGGCTGATCGTCGGGGAGTCGAGGTGCCTGGTACCAGGGGATGACGGCCCGCCAGGCGGCGCACCCGGAGCTGACCACCCGGGACTCTGGCGCGAGTTGGCGACGGATGCCGCTGTCCGTGCCGTCGGCGGCCACCACCAGATCGGCCTCGATGGTGTGCCGCCCGTCGCTGACTCCCGGCCGCTCGCCCGGCTCGACGCGGACGTGGCGCACGGACACCCCGGTCCGCAACTCGACCCGCTCGCCGAGGCCGGCGATCAGCGCGTCGTGCAGATCCTCCCGGTGCACCACCACCGGCATCCGGTCGGCCGGGATGGGCCGGGGCTGCACGAGCCAGTGCCCGTCCGGGCGACGGACCCCGCCGTCGGGCAACGGGGTGGCGATGGCGGCCAGGCCGGCGCCGAGGCCGAGGGCCTGGAGCGCGCGGACGCCGTTGGGCCAGAGCACCACTGCGGTCGGCTCGGGGCGGACCCGTTCGGCGCGTTCCAACAGGGTGACCTGCCAGCCGGAACGGGCCAGCGCGCCGGCCACCGCGAGGCCACCGACCCCTGCGCCGACCACCACCGCGCTTCGCATCGGTGCCGCTCAGCTGTCCCGGTCGGCGGGACGCGCGCCCGTGGCGTCGGCCCGGTCGGTGCGAGCGGCCGACGGTTCGTCCACCGGCTCGTCGTCGCTCGACGTGAGGTCGGCGGCTGCCGTGTCGTCGGACGGCTGGCCATCATCCGACCGGGAGTCGTCGTCCGCCGGCGGTACGACGCCGGTGTCCTGCCAGGCGGCGTACTGCTCCTCGCTCACCACCCGGTAGCCCTCCGGCGCGGCGGCCCGCGCGGGGGTCTCCCGCTCGGAGAGGTCGACCTGGGACAGGTCGGACGTGGGGGGCGGGGTCGTCGTCGCCGCCGGGCCGAGCGGGATCAGGTAGTCCCGAGGACCACGCACCCGTACGAAGTAGATCAGGGCGCCGAGGAAGACCAGGGCGGCGGTCCAGACGTTGAGCCGGACGCCGAGGATCTGGTTGGCCTCGTCGGTGCGCATCAGCTCGATCCAGAACCGGCCGACGGTGTAACCCATCACGTAGAGCGCGAACGCCCGGCCCCGGCCCAGCTTGAAGCGGCGGTCGAGGACGAGGACCAGAGCTACGACGCCGAGGTTCCACAGCGCCTCGTAGAGGAAGGTCGGCTGGTAGAGACCCGGTTCGAGGATCGGCTGCCCGGCGTCGTCGCGGAGGGCGTGCCCGGGGTTGTCCGGGTCCATCCGGTGGATCTCCAGACCCCACGGCAGGGTCGTCCGGCCACCGAAGAGCTCGTTGTTGAACCAGTTGCCGATGCGGCCGACGGCCTGGGCCAGCGGCAGCCCGGGGGCCAGCGCGTCGGCCACCACGCCGAACGGAATGCCGAGCTGTCGGGCCGCGATCCAGGCACCGAGCGCGCCACCGGCGACCGCGCCCCAGATGCCCAGACCGCCCTCCCAGATGGCGAACGCCTTCATCGGGTCCCCACCGGCCCCGAAGTACTTCTCGGGTGAGGTGATCACGTGGTAGATCCGGGCGCCGATGATGCCGGCGGGCACCGCCCAGACGGCAATGTCGAGCACCGCGCCGGGCGCGACGCCGCGCTGCCGCAGCCGGCGCTCCGTCACCCAGCAGGCCAGCACGATGCCGGCAATGATGCAGAGCGCGTAGGCCCGGATCGGCACCGGCCCGAGCTGCCAGACCGCGGTGCTGGGGCTGGGCAGGGCCGCCTGGGGAGAGAGCGAGGCGAGGGTCACGGGTGCACACGCTACCGCTGCACACCCCCGCAGCGGCACCCCGGGCCGTTGGAGGGCGCATCCCGGTGACTTCTGGTTTGCACCGCCGTAGGCTCTTTGTCCATGAGCGCGCTCACCTGGGCGGTCGCCGCGGTCGTCACCGACGACACCGGTCGGGTGCTGCTCTGCCAGCAGGGTCGGGGTGCCCGCCGCTACGCGCTGCCCGGCGGGCGGCTGCGCCCGGCCGAGGGCCCGGTGCGGGCGGCGCTACGAGACATTCGCGCGGAGACCGGCTGGGACATCGAGCTGACCGACCTGGTCGGCATCTACCAGGTGAGCGGCGCTTCGGGAGAGGCCGCAGCGGGGCGCGCCGGCCCGCTTCCGGACGTCCTCGTGCACGTGTTCCGGGCCCGCGCGGCCGGGGTCCGACCCGCCACCGACCCCCCGCCGGGCTGCCGATTGTCCTGGCACTCCCCCGACGCGCTGCCGGAGGTGGTCACCCCGCTCACCCGGGCCGCCGTCACCGACGCGACCGCCGGCCGCTCCGGCGTGCTCCGCGACGTCGGCTGCGTGCCCGGCACCGTCGACTCCGCGCCGCTGCCGGCGGCTCGCCCGGCCGAGGACGGCCGGCCGGCAGCCGACCAGGACGCGCGGCCCCCGGAGACCGGCCAGGACGAGCAGCGGCCCGCGACCGACCACGACATGCCGCAGCCCGCGACCAGCCACGACGGGTATCCGGGAGCGGGGCAGCCACCGGAGCAACGCGGCGAGGCCGCGAACCCGTCCCTGCACCCTTGACCATCCGCGACCGTCCCGAGGTCCGCCGCGTGGTCGCGGACAGCCTGGCCGCCGCGCCGGCACGAGCGCCGAGCGTTGAGCCGGGCCGAGCGTTGAGCCGGGCCGAGCGTTGAGCCGAGCCGAGCTCAGCGCGGGCCGGGCTCAGCGGGTGGGGTTACGGACGCCCTCGGCGAGTTCGGCGCTGAGCGTGCGCAGGGCGGCAAGCCCGTCGGCCTCGGTGGGCGCGTCAAGCACACACCGGACGAGCGCGCTGCCCACGATCACCCCATCGGCGTAACCGGCGACGGTGCCGGCCTGCGCGCCGGTACCCACACCCAGGCCGACACCGATCGGCAGGTCGGTGACCGCGCGGGCCCGGGAGACCAGCGTCGGGGCGGCGTCGGAGGTACGCGCCCGGGCACCGGTCACCCCCATCACGGCGGTCGCGTAGACGAAGCCGCGGCAGTGCTGCACCGTCATCGCCAGCCGAGCGTCGGTGGACGACGGCGAGACCAGGAACGTGCGGTCCAGCCCGTGCGCGTCCGAGGCCGCCAGCCACTCGTCGGCCTCGTCAGGGATGAGGTCCGGGGTGATCAGGCCGGTGCCGCCTGCGGAGGCCAGGTCACGGGCGAAGACGTCCACGCCGTACCGCTCCACCGGGTTCCAGTAGGTCATGGTGACCACCGGAGCGCCGGTGGCCGCCACCGCCTCGATGATGCGCATCGTGTCCGCGGTGCGTACGCCCCCGGCCAGCGCGATGTCACTGGCCCGCTGGATCACCGGCCCGTCCATCACCGGGTCGGAGTAGGGAATCTCCACCTCGATCACGTCCACGCCGGCCTCGACCATGGCGGTCATCGCGGCGATGCTGCCCTCGACGGTGGGGAAACCGGCCGGCATGCAGCCGACCAGCAGTGCCCGTCCGTCGGCGCGGGCCTTGTCGAAGGCCACCCCGATCCGGCTCATCTCACCGCTCCTTGTCGAGGATGCCGAAGTAGTCGCCGGCGGTGTGCACGTCCTTGTCGCCCCGCCCGGAGAGGTTGACCACGATGGTGGGCTCCCGGCCCAGCTCCGCGGCGAGCTTCGGAGCCAGCGCCACGGTGCCGGCGAGCGCATGTGCGCTCTCGATCGCCGGGATGATGCCCTCGGTACGGCAGAGCAGCTCGAACGCGGCCATCGCCTCGTCGTCGGTGACCGGCAGGTAGTTCGCCCGGCCGGTGTCGTGCAGCCACGCGTGCTCGGGCCCGACGCCCGGGTAGTCCAGGCCGGCGGAGATCGAGTGCGACTCCAGGGTCTGCCCGTCGGCGTCCTGGAGCACGAAGGTGCGGGTGCCGTGCAGCACCCCTGCCGACCCGCCGGTGATGCTCGCCGCATGCCGGCCGGTGGACACCCCGTCGCCACCGGCTTCGAAGCCGTACAGCCGCACGGCTTCGTCGCCCACGAAGGCGTGGAAGATGCCCAGCGCGTTGGAGCCGCCACCGACGCAGGCGGTGACGGCGTCCGGCAACCCACCGGTGAGGTCCAGGCACTGTTGACGGGCCTCGTCACCGATGCCCCGGACGAAGTCGCGCACCATCGCCGGGAACGGGTGCGGGCCCGCGGCGGTGCCGATCAGGTAGTGCGTCTCGTCGACGTTGGCCACCCAGTCGCGCATCGCCTCGTTCATCGCGTCCTTGAGGGTGCGCGAGCCGTTGGTGACCGGGACGACGGTCGCGCCGAGCATCCGCATCCGAGCCACGTTGAGCGCCTGCCGCTCGGTGTCGACCTGGCCCATGTAGACCACGCACTCCAGGTCGAACAGGGCGGCGGCGGTCGCGGTGGCGACACCGTGCTGGCCGGCGCCGGTCTCCGCGATCACCCGGGTCTTGCCCATCCGCTTGGTGAGCAGCGCCTGGCCGAGCACGTTGCGCACCTTGTGCGCACCCGTGTGGTTGAGGTCCTCGCGCTTGAGCAGCACCCGCGCGCCGACCTTCGCCGAGAACCGCCGGGCCTCGTAGAGCAGCGAAGGCGTGCCGGCGTAGTCGCGCAACAGCGCACCGAACTCCGCCCGGAAGGACTCGTCCGCCATCGCCGTACGCCACGCCCCGTCGAGCTCGTCCAGCGCGGCCACCAGGGCCTCGGGAACGAACCGACCACCGAAGCGGCCGAAGTGGCCGGCGGAGTCGGGCTGCGGGCCGGCCACCGGGGCCAGCGCGTCGGCGCTCATCGGGAATCCTCTCGGTGGGACGTCAGACCGGTGCGGGTCAGCGCACCGGCCGGGGCGTTGCCGGGTGGTTGCCGGCGTTGACCAACTCGGCGACCGCCTCGCGGGGGCTCTTCTGAGTGACCAGGCCCTCGCCCACGAGGACCGCGTCGGCGCCCGCGGAGGCGTACCGGATCAGGTCGTGCGGGCCGCGAACGCCGGATTCGGCGATCTTGACGACGCTGCTGGGCAGGCCGGGCGCGATCCGCTCGAACACCGATCGGTCGACCTCCAGGGTACGCAGGTCACGGGCGTTGACCCCGATCACCTGCGCGCCGGCCTCCAGCGCGCGGTCGGCCTCTTCCTCGTCGTGCACCTCGACCAGGGCGGTCATGCCCAGCGACTCGATCCGCTCCAGCAGGCCCATCAGGACGTTCTGCTCGAGTGCGGCGACGATCAGCAGAACCAGGTCGGCGCCGTGCGCACGGGCCTCGTGGATCTGATAGCTGGAGACCACGAAGTCCTTACGCAGCACCGGCACGGTGACCGCGGCACGGACGGCCGCCAGGTCGTCCAGCGAACCACCGAACCAGCGCCCCTCGGTCAGCACGCTGATCGCACGGGCCCCACCGGCCGCGTAGTCGACCGCGAGGTCAGCCGGATCGGCGATCTCGGCCAGCCGGCCCTTGGACGGCGACGAACGCTTCACCTCGGCGATCACGGCCACGCCGGGCTTGCGCAGCGCCGCGTACGCGTCCATCGGCGGCGGCGCCGCCGCTGCCAGTTCACGGATCCGCTCCAGCGGAACCTGCTCCTGGCGTCGGGCGACGTCTTCACGCACGCCGGCCAGAATCTCGTCGAGCACGCTTACGGACGCTGCCTGGCCGGCCTCGTCACCCTCCGCGTGCGCACGCTCAGCAGTCACGAACGGACTCCCCTCTCCGGGCGTCATGGGCCGATGCTAGGGGCAGCCGACCGACGCCGAATGCCGGGGGTATGGCGCTGCTCACGAAAAGGGCTGCGGCATAATGGCCGACTTGCCGTGAAGGGGTTGTCACGCAGCGCCACCTCCGGTATCGACCACCGTCACGCGGTATGGAGCCTGGCGGCCGCAGTCAGACCGGGCCGACCCATCGATCATGCCACCAGTTTCCGCTCGGCGCCCGACGGCAGCGACGCCAATCGATGCTGTGAGCAAGCTCAAGGCCGAACGGACGGTGCCTGGTCACGGCCGAGACGAGACAGTTGACCGGGCGGTCACCGCGGCGAAACGTCGACGGGCGAGCATCGTCCTCGGGCAGACTCGATGGCGCGCCTGCCCGACCGCAGCAACTCCTCGTGCGAGGTGACCATGAGCATTTCCGAGCCGAACCAGACCATCGGACTGACCACCATCTCGCGGACGGTGGCGTCGCTCGCCGTCGGAGTGGTGCACACCGTGGAACGGGCCGTGGTGGGCGAGGGACGGATGCGGACGGCACGGGGCAACGCCTGGGAGGCGGTCTGCGCCGACCGGGCCCGCGCCGACCAACGCGCGGAGCTGAACCGCCTGGTCGCCGAGCTGACCGCCGCCCGCGCCGCCAGTAGCCACGCCCAGTGGGAGCGCCAGCCGGTCGGCTGACCGCCCGCCGCCCGCCGCGTCAGTCGGCCGTGGGGTCCTCGCCCCGGTCCAGCGCGTCCCACGCCTCGGTGGTCCGCCGCCCGGCCATCGGCGTCGGCGGCCCGGCCGGGTCGCTCTGCGCCGGCGCGGCCTGCGGAGCGTTCCGCGCCGGACGTTCGTACCGGGCGCCCATCGCCGGCCAGTCACCGCCACGCACGGCCGTCCACCAGCCGCCCCCGGCGGCCAGCAGGCCACCGAGCAGGCAGAGCGCCGGCCACTGCCGGCTCACGTCGCCAGCCATGTCGGCTACCAGCCCATACCCGCCGCCGGCCGCCACCGCCAGACCGAGCACGCCGAGCAGCGCCCCGAGCACCCGACGCAGGCGGCCCCGGGTGGCCAGCACCGCGCCACCCCCGGCCAAGGTCACCAGGGCCAACGCCGGCAGCCAGGGCAGCAGGCTCGCACCGCTGCGGGTGTCACGCACCGGCGGCAGCGGCGCCGGACGTACCGTCAGCTCGACCGACCAGCTGCGCGTCGCGGCCCACAGCGCCAGGCCCGCGCCGGCCAGGCAGAGCAGTACGGCGTACGTCAACGCGCGCCGGCCCCCGACGGACCGCTCCCCGCCGCTCACGAATTCATCCCTTCGTTCGCGACTGCGGGGCTCCGCTTCGCTGCACTCCTCGCGCTCACCGAGCCGGCCTTTCGTTCGCGACTGCGGGGCTCCGCTTCGCTGCACTCCTCGCGCTCACCGAGCCGGCCTTTCGTTCGCGACTGCGGGGCTCCGCTTCGCTGCACTCCTCGCGCTCACCGTGCAGCCCGGAGGGTCTCGGCGGCAGCGATCGCGGCCAGCACGGCCGCGGCCTTGTTCCGCGTCTCCTGGTCCTCGGCGGCCGGGTCCGAGTCGGCGACCACCCCCGCCCCGGCCTGGACGTAGGCGCGACCGTCGCGGATGAGCGCGGTCCGGATGGCGATCGCCATGTCCAGGTCACCGCCGAAGCCGAAGTAGCCGACGGTGCCGCCGTAGAGGCCACGACGGACCGGCTCCAACTCCTCGATGATCTCCATGGCGCGCACCTTGGGCGCCCCGGAGAGCGTGCCGGCCGGGAAGGTCGCGGCGAGCGCGTCGAAGGCGCTCTGGTCGTCACGCAGCGTGCCGGTGACCGTGGAGACGATGTGCATGACGTGGCTGTACCGCTCGATGGTGGCGAACTCGGGCACCTCCACGCTGCCGGGCTGACAGACCCGACCCAGGTCGTTGCGGCCGAGGTCGACCAGCATCACGTGCTCGGCTCGTTCCTTCGGGTCGGCGAGCAGCTCGGCGGCGAGCGCGGCGTCGGCGGCGGGGGTGCCGCCCCGCGGCCGGGTGCCGGCGATCGGGTGCAACAACGCCCGGCGCCGCCCGTCCGCGGCCCCGGTGACCTTCAGGTGCGCCTCCGGGGACGAGCCGACGATGTCGAACCCGTCGAAGCGCAGCAGGTACATGTACGGGCTGGGGTTGCTGGTACGCAGCACCCGGTAGACGTCCAGCGGGTCGGCGTGGGTCGACCGCTCGAAGCGCTGGGAGAGCACGATCTGGAAGCACTCACCGGCCCTGATCGCCTCCTTGGCCGCCTCCACCGCCTTCGGGTAGCCGCCGTCGGGCGTACGGCAGAGCACCTCGCCGGCCGGCGGACGCTCGACCGTGGAGATCATCGGCGGGATGGGCCGGGACAGCGCCGTGGTCATCGCGTCCAACCGGCCCACCGCGTGGTGGTAGGCGGCGGCGACATGCGGGGCGCGGTCCGGGGCGTCCAACGGCGGCAGCACCGCGTTGGCGACCAGGATCGCCGAGCCGTCGTAGTGGTCGAGCACCACCAGGTCGGTGGCGAGCATCATGCCCAGCTCCGGGACACCCAGGTCGTCCTCGGTCAGCTCGGGCAACCGCTCGAAGCGCCGGATCAGGTCGTAGCCGAGGTAGCCGACCATGCCCCCGGTCAGCGGCGGCAGACCATCGGATGGGTCCCCGACCGGGCCGGCCAGCGCCGCCACCGTCTCCCGCAGCATCCGTACCGGGTCACCCTCGGTGCTCAACCCGGCCGGCGGCTGGCCGAGCCAGGTCGCCACGCCGTCGCGCTCGATCAGGGTCGCGCTGCTGCGTACGCCGATGAACGAGTACCGCGACCAGGCCATGCCGGCCGAACCGACGCCCTGCTCGGCCGATTCCAACAGGAACGTGCCCGGTCCACCGGCCAGCTTGCGGTAGACCCCGACCGGCGTCTCCGCGTCGGCCAGCAGTCGCCGGGTGACCGGCACGACCCGCCAGTCGGCGGCCAGCGCCGTGAAGGTGGCCAGGTCGGGGCTGAGGGTGCCGTCGGTCATCAGCCGACCCGCCTTTCGATCGCGACTGCGGTGCCTCGCCGCGCTGCATTCCGCGCGCTCACGGTGCCTCCGTCCCGGTGACGGGCAGCTCGGTGAAGAAGCAGGTCCTGTGCCCGGTGTGGCAGGCCGCGCCAACCTGGTCCACGCTCACCAGCAGCGCGTCCCCGTCGCAGTCCAGGGCGACCGACCGCACGTACTGGTGGTGCCCGGAGGTGGCGCCCTTGACCCAGTATTCGCGGCGGCTGCGCGACCAGTAGGTGGCCCGGCCGGTGGTGAGGGTGCGGTGCAACGCCTCGTCGTCCATCCACGCGACCATCAGCACCTCACCGGAGTCGTGCGCGCGCACCACGGCGGCGACCAGACCGTCGGCGGTGCGGCGCAACTGGGCCGCGATGGCCGGGTCGAGCCGGGACGGGCGCGCCGGCGCGGGCGCGGCCAGCTGGTTCGGATCGCTGGGGACGCCGGTCACCGGCGAGTCAGGTACGGGCACAGTCACCAATTCTCCCGCACGCGGCGCGGGCACCGCCGACCGCTCCCGCCAGGGCTGCGGCGGAGGCCCCGAGAGCCAGGGCTGCGACAAGGGCCGAGGCTGCGACGAGGGCCCGGCCTGCGACGAGGACCGGGATTGCGACAAGGGCCCGGCCGGCCGGGCCAGTTGGGCGACGTAGCGGTCCAGCCGGCCGTCCACCAGGGCGGCGGCCAGGTCCGCGCCGGCCGTGTCGGCGATCTCCTCGGCGTACGGCCGGATCAACGGCAGCGTGCCGGCGACCAGCCGTACGGCGGCGGCCCAGAGCTGCCCGGTGGCGCCCGGGCGCAGCCCGAGGCAGAGCAGCATGTCCGCCCGGTAGCCGGGTGGGGCCACCGGCAGTTCCAGGGCCGCTGCGAAGGCCGCCCGGCGGGAGTGGACCCGTACGGACGGGTTGGCCGGTCGCAGCACCGAGGGGCAGAGCCGCGCCAGGTCGGCGACGGCGAGCCGGACCCCGAGGCGGTCGCCGGCCGCGCGGGCGGAGGCGGCCTTACCCAGCGTGGCGATCATCTCTTCCAGTCGGGGTGGCTCGGCGGGCTGGCAGAGCACCGGCAGGTCGATCCGGGGCCGCCAGTGCGGGTCGGCCCAGAGCAGCCGCGCCGGCGCGGTGACCGGCAGCCCGAACGCCCAGTCGGCCGGTTCGCCCAGGCGGTGCACCCAGGACCGGATGTCCCGGGCGGCCACCGAGACGTGAGTGACCTGGCCTGCGGACTCGTCCAGGTAGGCCCGACGGGCCGCGTAGGGGGCGCCGCCGACCAACACGTCGAGGTCGACGTCGCTGTGCGCGGTGGCGGCGCGGCGGGCGTGGCTGCCGCGCAACAGGATGCCGACCACCGGCCGCTCGGCGGCCTGCCGCAACCGCGCGGCCCAGTCCTCAAGAAAACCGCTATCCGGTAACGGAGCGTGACCCACCGCGCCATCGTGCCGTACGTCCGATCAGCGCGCAATGCCCGTTGGCGGACTTCGTGTCCGGTCCGGAGCCTACTGCCCGTTCTCGCGCTCCGCGCGACGGTCGGCCAGCCCGACACGAGTGCGGGCGTTGCGCACGACGTCATATTTCATCTAGCGTTGAGTTCAACAGGTGATGAGTTTCTGTGGAGGTGCGTGATGGACGATGCGATAGCCGTCCGAGACCTTGTCGTGGACCGGGGTGGGCGGCGGGTGCTGGACGGCATCAGCTGCCGGGTCCCGCGCGGCGCGGTCACCGGGCTGCTCGGCCCCAGCGGCAGTGGCAAGACCACGTTCATGCGGGCGGTGGTCGGGGTGCAGTTGGTCAGTGGCGGGACGGTCACCGTGCTCGGCCAACCGGCGGGCACCCCCGCGCTGCGGCACCGGGTGGGCTACCTGACCCAGGCACCGAGCGTCTACGCCGACCTGACCGTCCGGGAGAACGCCCGCTATTTCGCGGCCCTGTACGGGCGTGGGCGCGTCGAGGCCGACCGGGCGATCAGCGATGTCGGGCTGGCCGAGGCCGCCGGTCAACTGGTCGGCACCCTCTCCGGCGGTCAACGCAGCCGAGCCTCGCTGGCGTGTGCCCTGGTCGGGGAGCCGGAGCTGGTCATCCTCGACGAGCCGACCGTCGGCCAGGACCCGGTGCTGCGGGCCGACCTGTGGGCCCGGTTCCACGCGATGGCCGCCGCCGGCACCACCCTGCTGGTGTCCAGCCACGTGATGGACGAGGCGGCCCGCTGCGACCAACTGCTGCTGATCCGCCAGGGGCGGTTGATCGCCGACGACAGCCCCGCCGCCATCCGCGCCGCCGCCGGCGTGGACGACCTCGACGAGGCGTTCCTGCGGCTCATCCGGGCCGGCGAGGCCGCCTCCACCAGCACCGACGCGACAGCCGCCCGGGAGACAGCATGAACGCGCGAATTCTCGCCGCCACCACCGGCCGCATCCTGCGTCAGCTCCGGCACGACCGGCGGACCATCGCGCTGCTCGTGGTGGTGCCGGCCGTCCTGCTCACCCTGGTCTACTTCATGTACGCCGACCAACCGACCCCGCCCGACCAGCCGACGACCTTCGACCGGATCGCGCTGGTGATGCTCGGCATCTTCCCCTTCGTGATCATGTTTCTGGTGACCAGCATCGCCATGCTGCGGGAACGCACCTCGGGCACGCTGGAGCGGCTGCTCACCACCCCGCTGGGCAAGCTCGATCTGCTCTTCGGGTACGGGATCGCGTTCGGGCTGGCCGCCGCCGTGCAGGCAGCCGTCGCCGCCGCGGTGGCGTACTGGATCTTCGATCTGGAGACCGCCGGCAGCATCGGGCTGGTGATCGGGATCGCCGTGCTCGACGCAGTGCTCGGCGTCGCCCTCGGGCTGCTGTGCAGTGCCTTCGCGCGCACCGAGTTCCAGGCAGTACAGTTCCTGCCAGTCGTGGTGATCCCCCAACTGCTGCTCTGCGGGCTGTTCGTGGCCCGCGACCAGATGGCCGGCTGGCTCCAGGCGCTCAGTGACGCCTTCCCCCTGTCGTACGCCATCGAGGCGTTGCAGGAGGTCGGCGCCCACGCCGAACCGACCGGCCGGATGTGGCGCGACGTCGCGGTGGTGTTCGGCGCTGTGGTGCTGGCACTGGTGCTCGCGGCGGCCACCCTGCGCCGACGCAGCGGCTGACCGCCAGCGCCGGGGGCGGCGGCCGGCGCGGCAGCCGACCCCGGCCTGGGCCGGGCCCACGACGGGCCGAGGCGGACGAACGAAGGGCGGCGATGACGCGGCGGACCGGCCGGAGACCCGGCAACCCGGGCACCCGGGAGGCGATTCTCGACGCGGCGCGGACGGCATTCGCCGAACGTGGCTACGACGTCGCCTCGATCCGGGGCATCGCCGCCACGGCGCAGGTCGACCCGGCGCTCGTGCACCACTACTTCGGCAGCAAGGACCAGCTCTTCCTGGCCGCGATGAACTTTCCGGTCGACCCCGGTCAACTGGTGCCGAAGGTGCTCGCCGGCGACCGGGACGGCGTCGGTGAGCGGATGGTGCGCATCTTCCTCGGCGTCTGGGACTCCCCGACAGGCAGCGCGGCACAGGCACTGCTGCGCTCCGCGGTGAGCAACGAGTGGACCGCCCGACTGCTGCGTGAGTTCGTCACCACCCAACTGCTGCGCCGGGTGCTGGAAAACCTCGACGTCGACCCGGTCGAGCTACCGCTGCGGGGCTCTCTGGTGGCCACCCAGATGATCGGCCTGGCCATGATGCGGCACGTGGTGCGCCTTGAGCCGGTCGCGTCGGCGGACCCGGAAACCCTGGTGGCCGCGATCGGCCCCACGATCCAGCGTTACCTCACCGGCCCGCTGCCAACCTGACCCAACAACGCCCCGCTCAACCTCGGACACCCCCGCGATCTTGCACTTTCTGTCCCGACCAAAGGGACATACCACGCACAACGGCAACCAAAACTGCAAGATCGACGCGGGCCTGGGTGGGGCGG
>NZ_QGSY01000195.1 GCF_003857035.1 Micromonospora arida | reverse complement strand
CCCGCGCAGCGGATCATCGGCGGCGCGGCGCTGGACACGGCCGGCCTGGTCGTGCCGGCCGGCGTCGCCGCGCCGCCGAGGGTGACCGCCACGTCGTGGCTGGTCGCCGACCTGGACAGCGGCCAGGTGCTCGGCGGCTGCGGCCCCCACGAGTACGGCACACCGGCGAGCGTGCAGAAGCTCCTGCTGGCGGCCACGATGCTGCCCAAGCTCGACCCGAAGCAGACGGTCACCGTCACCGACGCGGACATGAACATCGAACCCGGCTCCTCGGCCGTGGGCCTGGTCGCGGGCGGCCGGTACACCATCGAGACCATCTGGCTCGGGTTGCTGCTCAACTCCGGCAACGAGGCCGCCAACGCGCTGGCCCGACTGGGCAGCGGGACGGACAGCGCCGCCGGCGTACGCGCCATGAACGAGCAGGCGCACCACCTCGGCGCGCTCCAGACGCACGCGGTCACCCCGTCCGGGCTGGACGGCAAGGGGCAGTTCACCAGCGCGTACGACCTGGCGCTGATCGCTCGGGCCTGCTTCGCCCAGCCGACCTTCCGCCGGTACGCGCTGACCGAGCAGACGTCGATTCCGGTCCAGCCGGCGCAACGCACCAAGGGCTTCGAGATCCAGAACGAGAACCAGCTCATCTACCGGTACCCGGGGGCGCTCGGCGGCAAGACCGGCTTCACCGACCTGGCCCGGCACACCTACGTGGGGGCGGCGGAACGCGGCGGGCGGCGGCTGGTGGTGACTCTGCTGGGCGCCGAATCGGCACCGGCGCGCGGCTGGGAGCAGGGCGCGGCCCTCCTGGACTGGGGCTTCACGCTGCCCCGGGACGCCGCCGTGGGTCGACTGGTCGAGCCCGGCGAGCTGACCGCCACCCCGTCGGCGGTGCCGTCCGCGCTGGCGGCACCCGGCGCGCCCCGCCCAGCGGCGGCCAGCGGACCCGCGCGTACCGGCTCGGAGTGGCTCTGGTCGGTGACCGCGGTGAGCGGTGCGACGGTGGTGGCGTTGTTGGGCGGCCTGCTGTGGCGGCGTCGCCGCCGGATGCCCTGACGGATCGACATCGGGCGCTGCCCTCCATAGACTCCGGTCTTTCTGGCACCACCAGTCCAGGAGGATCCCTGTGTCGAGTGAACTCGAACCGCGCCCCGCAGTGGCGGCACCCCGCCGGCCGGTGCGCGCCCTGACCCGCCTCGCGGGGGTGACAGTGCTCGCCGGGGCGCTGGTCGTCGGCTCGTCCGCCACCGCGCTGGCCGCCCCGGGCCCGTCGGCCGACACGGTGCGCGTCTCTGCCGCGCCACCCGCCGACGCCGACGCCGCCACCCGACCGCCACGCACCACCCACGGCCCGTGCGCGTACACCGAGACCCCGGACGAGCCGGCGGCCCGGCCGGTGCCGCTGCCGCCCGACCCGCGGCGCACCCCGGCCCGGGGCAGCGTCCGGGTGACTCTGGCGACCAACCACGGGCCGATCGGGCTGACAGTGGACCGGGCCGCCGCGCCGTGCACGGTGCAGAGCTTCCTGCACCTGGTCAACAAGCGGTTTTACGACCGCACCCCGTGCCACCGGCTCACCGCGTACCCGACGCTGAGCGTGCTGCAGTGCGGTGACCCGTCCGGCACCGGTGAGGGCGGTCCGGGCTACCGGTACCGCGACGAGTTGCCGACCGACCTGCCGCCCGCGCCCACCGACCCGACCGGGGAGCGCCGGGTGTACGCCCGGGGCGTGCTGGCCATGGCCAACGCCGGGCCGGACACCAACGGCAGCCAGTTCTTCCTGGTCTACGCCAACTCCGCGCTGCGCCCCAACTACACGATCTTCGGCGAGGTCGACGGGGCCGGCCTGGCCACCCTGGACCGGATCGCCGCCGGGGGAGTGGCACCGACCGCCGAGGACCCGGCGCCGGTCGACGGCGCGCCCGCACTGCCGGTGACCATCCGCAAGGCCGTCCGCTGGCACCACCACCACTGACCGTGCGGCGCGGTGGGGGACCGTCGGTCGCTCACCGCGCCCGCCGTGGGGTGACTTTCGGTCGGGCCCGGCCTCGTCGGAATTTTCGGGAACGGACCGGGACCGATCCAACCGGTTTCCGCCGTGGTTCCGGCCGTCACGTCGAGGCGGGCGACCCGGTCAGCGGGGCGGCGGTGCTGTCCCGAACGACCAACTCGGTGGCGAGTTCCACCCGGGGCGAGTCGATGCCCTCGCCCTGAGCCAGGCGCAGCACGGTCCGGGCTGCCAACCGTCCCATCTCGACCAACGGTTGGCGCACGGTGGTCAGTGGGGGTGAGGCCCAGCGGGCTTCCGGCAGATCGTCGAACCCCACCACGCTCACGTCGTCCGGCACGCGGAGCCCTCGGCGCCGGATGGCCTCGTAGACGCCGAAGGCCATCTGGTCGCTGGACGCGAAGATGCCGGTCGGAGGGTCGGCGAGGTCGAGCAGCGCGGTCCCGCCAGCGAACCCGGAGGCGTGGTAGAAGTCGCCCGGGTAGATCAGCGCGTCGTCCACCGGCACCCCGGCGGCCTCCAGCCCGGCCCGGTAACCGTCGAGCCGGGCCCGGCTGCACAGCAGGTGCGTCGGCCCGGCCACGAAGCCGATGCGCCGGTGCCCGATCGCGAGCAGATGTTCGGTCGCGGCGAGCCCGCCGGCCCAGTTGGTGGCGCCGATCGTCGGCACGTCCATGGCCGGCACGCCGGCCGGGTCCACGACCACTACCGGCACGTTGAGGCGACGCAGCTGCGCGTGCAGCGGCGGGCTCAGGTGCGAGGTCACGAAGATGACGCCGTCGGTGGCCCGGGTGCGCAGGTTCTGCAACCACTGCCGGGCCGCGGTGGGCTGCCGGTGGATCGCGGAGACCACAGTGCCGACGCCCGCGCCGTGCCCGACATCCTCCACGCCGCGGATGATCTCCACGGCCCAGGGGCTGTCCAGGTCGTTGAAGACCAGGTCGACGAGACCGGCACGGCGAACACTGCGGCTGGTGCGTCGCCGGTAGCCGTGGTGACGCAACAACTCCTCGACCCGCTCCCGGGTGTCCGGGGCCACATCGGAGCGTCCGTTCAGCACCCGTGACACGGTCGGCACCGACACCCCGGCCTCCCGTGCGATCGCGGTGATGGTCACCCTGCGTCCGTCGTCCGCGCCCACCCGCGTCTCCTTCACCGCTCCGGAAGCGACAGCATGCCGTCGCCACCGTGTGTCCCGGAACGGCGTGCACCGTTCCTCGCGTCATCTTGCCTCACCGATAGGGGTTGACGACACGCCCGGTTGGTTCCAGCGCTCGGCGGAGTTACGGAAGTATTCCGGATATATTTCGGCTACCTTTCGCCGCGCCGGCCCGCGGCAGTTCCGTGTCGGCCGGCTTTCCGCCACCGGGAAAGGGCTCTCAGGGCTCAACCACGGTTCGTGCACGGAGCCTGATGAGACCCCGGCTGCGAGAAGCGACGCCTGGGCAGCCGGGTCCTCGTCGTTGGTGGCGATCTCAGTGCTGACACACCGGCCGGTTCGTGACCCAGTGCTGGTTGACCAGGTTGACGACTGGCGGCGGGTTGGGGATCCCGCCCTCGGCGGCGATGGGTTTGGCGTTGAAGATTCTCAGGAAGAAGTTGATCACCTTGGCAACCAGGGCCGGGATGGTGTAGCCGATGCCGCAACTCGCGTTGATGGTGAGGTCGGCGCGGTTGCAGCCCTCGCGGTTGGCGAGGCCCTGCAGGCCACCGAAACCGATGCTCGAGCCTCGGGTGATCCCCATCGTGGACCGAGGGTTCGTTCAGCGACTGGCTGTCCGAACGTATGCAGGACGCGCTGCTGGTCCGTTGACCCGGTCGAGCCGGCTCGTCCGGCGGGCGTGGCCGAACCGGTCGACGGCCGATCCGGCGCGGGGCCCGGCCAGGGCTGATAGACAGGACCGGTGCGTACCCGCGTCGCCGTCGTGCTCGCGTTCGCCGTGCTGCTCGGCGGCTGCTCACGGCCGGAGCCTCGGCCCGTGCCGGCCATGCCGCAGCCGACGCCGGTGCGCCCCACCCCGTCGCCGAGCCCCGCCGAGCGGCTGCCCGGGTTCGTGGTGCTGACCGACCTCGACCCGCGTATCCACGCCGACATCCGCTACGCCACGCCGCACAACTTCGTCGGCCGACCGATCACCGGCTACCGTGAGCCGCTGTGCCTGCTCACCCGGCAGGCGGCCGAGGCGCTGCGCCGCGTACAGGACGCCGCGCTGACCGGTGGGCACAGCCTCAAGGTGTACGACTGCTACCGCCCGCAACCGGCGGTGGACGACTTCGTCGCCTGGTCGAAGCGCCCTGGTGAGCAGCAGACCAAGGCCGAGTTCTACCCGGACCTGGCCAAGAACCGGCTCTTCGCCGACGGTTACATCGGCGCGCCCACCGCGCACAGCCGCGGCAGCACCCTGGACCTGACCCTTGTCGACGAGCCCGCCGCCAGCCAACCTCCGTACCGGGTCGGGCAACCACTGGTCGCCTGCACCGCGCCGCGCGGGCAGCGCTTCGCCGACAACAGCATCGACATGGGCACGGGCTTCGACTGTTTCGACCCACGGGCGCACACCGCCGACCCCCGCGTCACGCCGACGGCGCGGGACAACCGTCGGTTGTTGCAGCGGCTGATGACCGACGCCGGGTTCGTCAACTACGACCGTGAGTGGTGGCACTACAGCCTGCGCGACGAGCCGTACCCGGACACGTTCTTCGCCGCCCCGGTCGCCCGCTCGTCGGTTGGCTGAGCGGTCAGGTCCAGTAGAGGACCCGGCAGGCTGGCACGCGGGCGGTCAGCTCGGCGGTGAACCAGTCGCGCAGCTCGGTCATCTGCTCGCGAGGGTAGACGTACTTCACCGCGCCGAACTTGCCGTGCTTGCGGGTGCGGGACTCCTCGTCCATCTCCAGCCGGGTGCGCGGGTACCAGCCGAGCAGCACCTCCTTGCTGCCCGGCGTGAACCGGTGGGTGATCAGCTCGGCCGTCAGGTCCAGGTCCGGCACCCCGTCGACCGCCGCGCGGACCTGGTCGAGCAGTTCGCCGTAGCGTTCCCGCCAGTCCGGCAGCGCGATGATCGGCGCGATGGTCAGCCCGACCGGGTAGCCGTCGAGGGCGAGCCGGCGCAACGCGGCCAGCCGGTCCGACACCCGGGCGGTGCCGCCCTCGAACCGAACGCTCACCGGGGCGCAGTTGACGCTGAAGCGGACCCGGGTCCGGCCGGCGTGCGGCAGCCCCACGAAGGTGTCCACATCGGCGTACTTGGTGGTCCAGCGCAGTTGCACGGGGGCGTCCCAGTCCGCGAAGTGCTGCACCGCGCGCCGCCAACTGCCGGTCAGGTGCTCCAGGGCGAGCGGGTCGGTGTAGCAGGACGCCTCGAAGGTGGTGCCCTCGTCGGCGCGCCGCGCGTTGCGGCTGGTCACCGTGCCGCGCCCGGCGTACGCGGCCAGCCCGGTGAGGATGTCGTCGAGGTCCGCGTACACCCGGGTCACCGGTGGGCCGGACAGGGATCCGGCGAGGTAGCAGTACTGGCAGTGCGCCGGGCAGCCCTCGGCCAGGTCGACCCGCCAGTCGGCGCTGGGCGCGATGGGTTGCAGGACGCGCCGCGAGGGTGGGCTCACCACGATCGCCATTGCCGACTTGGCCCGGGCGTAGGTCTCCCGGTCGGTCTGTCCGCGTACCCCGGTGAGCCGGTTGGCGCGCAGGGGTTCCACCTCGATGCCGAGTGCCCGCACCCGCTCGACGATCCGTTGGCCGTGCGGGTGGTCGAGCGCGGCCGGGGTGGCCACCACCCGGCTCGGGGTCCAGCGGCGCGCCGAGCGGGTCGGCGGCGCGAGGCCGGCGAGGTCGCGGGTCGGCACGCGTTCGCCACTGGCGTCGTGCGGCGCGGCGGGCACGTCCACGGCGAGCGGCTGGTCGACGTCGACGCCGTCCGGGCTGGTCACCGGGCCGGGGTACCCGCTGCCGCAGGAATCCCACCCGTTCGGGCGATCGGCGATTGACGCGATCAGGTCAGAGGAATAACCTTTCGTCTATCTGTAAACCTTGTGAACAGATGTATCTCGACGCGGCGGCGCGCGTCCCCACCGAAGGGACGATCAGGTGATCGCAGAACTCTCATCCCGTACCAGACGAATCCTGTCGTTGTTCGTCGCCCTGGTCGTCGCGCTGACCGCCGGTGTCGCTGTCAGCGCCTCGCGCAGTGCGCAGGCCGCCCCGACGTTCAAGGTCCTGGCCTTCTACAACGGCACCTGGGACGCCGCGCACATCGACTTCGTCAAGGACGCCCGGGCCTGGTTCCCGCAGGCCGCCGCCCAGCACGGTTTCTCCTGGGAGGCCACCAACAACTGGGGCCTGCTGAACACCGCCAACCTGGCCCAGTACAAGGTCGTCATGTTCCTGGACGACGCGCCGCCCACCGCGCAGCGGGCCGCGTTCCAGCAGTACATGCAGAACGGCGGGGCGTGGCTGGGCTTCCACGTCAGCGCGTGGACCGACAACCCGTCGAGCTGGAGCTGGTACTACAACACCTTCCTCGGCACCGGCTCGTTCCAGACGAACACCTGGGGACCCACCCGGGTCACGATGCGCGCCGACAACCGCACCCACGCCGCCACCCGGAACCTCCCGGCGACGTTCCCGTCGTCGATCAGCGAGTGGTACTCCTGGAGCAACGACCTGCGGCAGAACCCCAACATCGACATCCTCGCCTCGGTCGACCCGTCCAGCTTCCCGGTCGGCACGGACCCCAACCAGTCCTGGTACGGCGGCTACTACCCGCTGGTCTGGAGCAACCGGCAGTACAAGATGCTCTACGCCAACTTCGGTCACAACGCGATGAACTACAGCACCAACACCGGGCTGTCCTCCACCTTCGACAGCGCGCAACAGAACCAGCTGCTGATCGACGGGCTGCACTGGCTGGCCGGCGTCGGCACCGTCCCACCGACCACGCCCCCGCCGTCCGACGGCATCTCGCCGACCGCCTGGCACACCGTGGTCAACCGTGGCAACGGCAAGTGCGTGGACGCCCGGGCCGCGGCCAGCGCGAACGGCACGGCCATCCAGCAGTACGCGTGCAACAGCAGCACCGCGCAGCAGTACCAGTTCGTGCCGACCAGCGGTGGGTACCTGCGGGTCAACAACCGCAACAACAGCGCCCAGGTGCTCGACGTGACGAACCGGTCGACCGCCGACTCGGCGCCGATTCAGCTCTGGTCCTACAGCGGCGGCAACAACCAGCAGTGGCGGGCCGAGCCCGAGGGTGGCGGCTACTACCGCCTGGTCAACCGCTCCAGCGGAAAGTGTCTCGACGTGCCGGGAGCGTCCACGGCCGACAGCGTCCAGCTCGTCCAGTACACCTGCAACGGCACCGCTGCGCAGTCCTTCCGGCTGGTGCCGCAGTCATAGCTCCACCGCCACGTCCGCGCCGGGGTGAACCGCGACTCGCCCCGGCGCGGACCCGGCGGCGCGAGCGAACCGGGCGGCGACGTCCCGGATGACGGCGCGCAGCTCCGGTGGGTCGAGCACGTCGAAGTCGACAGCCAGAGTGCCGAGGAAGGCAGCGAGATTTCCCAGCGACTCGCCGCCGGTGTGCAACAGGCAGGCCCGCTCGTCGATCGCCTCCAACAGGCCCGCCGTGGTGGGGATCCGCTGCGCCATGGTCTCGGCCGAGGCGTGCAGGCGTACCCGGGCGGGGTGTGGCCAGGCCGCGGAGCCGACGCCGCGCAGCACGTGCGCGACCGCGTCGCCACCTGGCGGCTCCCGCGGCGCGAAGCGTGGGCCGGTCGGCACCCGGGGTTGGATCCGGTCGGCGCGGAACGTCCGCCAGTCGGCCCGGTCGGTGTCCCACCCCAGCAGGTACCACCGCCGCCCGGTGTAGACCAGACGGTACGGCTCGACGTCGCGCACGCTGACCGTGCCGTCGTGGCCGGCGTAGTCGAACCGCAGCCGCTCCCGGCGGTGCGCGGCCGTGGAGACGGCGGTGAGCGTGTCGGCGTCCACGGTCGGGCCACCGCCGGCGGCGGAGACCGTCGCCGAGCGCAGGGCGTCCACCCGGTGCCGCAGCCGTGACGGCAGCGACTGCTCCAGCTTGGCCAGCGCCCGCAGCGAGGTCTCCTCGATGCCGGTCACCGAGCCGCCAGCGGCCGCTCGCAGCCCGACGGCCACCGCCACGGCCTCGTCGTCGTCGAGCAGCAGCGGTGGCAGCGCCGACCCGGCACCGAGCCGGTAGCCGCCGGCGACCCCCGGGTGTGACTCGATCTGGTAGCCCAGCACCCGCAGCCGCTCCACATCCGTGCGCACCGTGCGGGTGGTGACCGCGAACCGTTCGGCCAGCTCCGCGCCGGACCACTCCCGGCGGACCTGGAGGAGGGTCAGCAACCGCAGCAGCCGCACCGAGGTCTCCACCATCCCGTCGAGTCTGCCAGCGACCGCCGACGGGGTGTGGGAGCGCCGGTTATTCGGTTGCTCGACCCGACGACGGCCTGCTGGACTACCCGACACCGCCACCAACCTCCAGGGAGCACCAATGCGCGCTGCGTCGATGTCCGACCAGAAGCGATCTGTCGCCTACCTGAAGGACCTGACGCTGCGTGAAAACCCTGAACCTCGGCATCCTGGCTCACGTCGATGCCGGTAAGACCAGCCTGACCGAGCGGCTGTTGCACGACGTCGGTGTGACCGACCAGCTCGGCCGGGTCGACGCGGGCAGCACCCAGACCGACACCCTGGCACTGGAACGGCAACGCGGGATCACCATCCGTTCGGCTGTCGTCTCCTTCGTGCTGGACGACGTGACCGTCAACCTGATCGACACGCCCGGTCACCCGGACTTCATCGCCGAGGTCGAGCGGGTGCTTGGTGTGCTCGACGGCGCGGTGCTGGTGATCTCCGCGGTGGAGGGGGTGCAGCCGCAGACCCGGGTGCTGATGCGAACTCTGCGCCGGCTGCGCATCCCGACGTTGATCTTCATCAACAAGGTCGACCGGGCCGGGGCAGACCCCGACCGGGTTTTCCAGGCGGTCGCGGAAAAGCTCACGCCGAGCGTCGTGGCGATGGGCGCGGTCGCGATGCCGGGGACCCGCAGCGCCCACTGCACGACGTACGGGCCCACCGACCTCGCCTTCACCGACCGGCTGCTCGACCTGCTCACCGGCCAGGACGACGTGCTGCTCGCCGACTGGGTGGCGGACACGTCCTCGCTGCCGTACTCACGGCTACGCGCTGCGTTGGCGACGCGGACCGGCCGCGCGCTGGTGCAGCCCGTGTACGCCGGCTCGGCGATCACAGGTGCCGGGGTGCACGCGCTGATCGCCGGTATCACCGAGCTGTTGCCCACCGTCCAGGGTGACGCCGACGCCCCGGTCTCGGGCACCGTGTTCGCCATCGAACGGGGTCCAGCCGGAGAGAAGATCGCCCTGGTCCGGCTCTTCGCCGGCACGATCCGGATTCGCGACCGGGTCCGCGTCGGCGCTGTCGACGCTGAACTGGTCACTGCCGTACGAGTCGTCGCCCACGGGGCCGACGTGGTGGCGTCGGCGGTCGAAGCCGGCCACATCGCCCGGTTGTGGGGCCTCCGGCACGCTCGGATCGGCGACCCGGTGGGCGTACCACCCGAACGTGCCGGCACCGACCGCCACTTCGCGCCACCCACCCTGGAGACCGTGGTGGTGCCGACGCGCCCCGCCGACCGGGTGGCGCTGCACGCCGCGCTGACCCAGCTCGCTGAGCAGGACCCGCTCATCAACCTGCGGCAGGACGACCGGCAGCACGAGATCACCGTGTCGCTCTACGGCGAGGTGCAGAAGGAGGTCATCCAGGCCACCCTTGCCGACGACTTCGGCGTGGGGGTGACGTTCCGGGAAACCAGCACGGTGCACGTGGAGCGGGTGTGCGGCGTCGGTGCGGCGGTGGAGGTGATCGCGGTGGCGCCCAACCCGTTCCTGGCCACCGTCGGGCTGCGGATCGCGCCGGCGCCGACCGGTGCCGGCGTGACTTTTCGGCTCGGCGTCGAGTTGGGTTCGATGCCACCGGCCTTCTTCACCGCCGTGGAGGAGACCGTGCGCCGAACCCTGCGCCAGGGCCTTCACGGGTGGGAGGTCCCCGACTGCGAGGTGACGATGACTCACGCCGGTTACTGGGCGCGGCAGAGCCATTCCCACGGCACCTTCGACAAGAGCATGTCCAGCACGGCGGGGGACTTCCGCAGTCTCACACCGTTGGTGCTGATGGCCGCACTCGCCCGTGCCGGCACCCGGGTCCACGAGCCGGTTCACCGCTTCCGGCTGGAGGTGCCGGGTGACGTCCTCGGCACGCTGCTGCCCGCGCTCACCCGGCTGGACGCGGTCCCGACCGACACCACCGGGCGGGGCGCGTCCTACCTGGTGCAGGGTGAGATCCCGGCCGGTCTGGTGCACGCGCTGGAGCGTCGCCTGCCTGCGCTGACCCGGGGGGAGGGCGTGCTGGAGACCGAGTTCGACTGCTACCGGCCGGTGCGTGGCCCCGCCCCCGTCCGGACCCGCTGGGACAACAATCCGCTGGATCGCACGGAGTATCTGCTGGCGGTCGCGCGCCGGGTCGGCGGCCGGTAGCGGCGATATCCATTGCGGACGCGCCGCAGCCCTCCTACTGTCGTCGGTGCACCGTCAACCGAGCAACCCGGAGGGAGTACGCCATGTCGCGACGTGTCCGCACCGACGCCCGCTGGTGCCTACTCCCCACCGGCACCCCTCAGCAGCTCACCGCCAGCACCTGTGCCTACTGCCCAGCGCGGCGCAACGAGCCGGGGTGGCGCGACTGACGCCGACGCTGACGCGTCCGCCGGCCGCCCATCCCACCGGGATCGGGCGGCCCTTCTGTATCCGCGCACCGCCGCTGGCGACCAAAATCTGATCATTAACGGTCACGGCATGACCTAAGGAGTCCGCCATGGGATTCACCCCCCTCGCCGGTACCCGGGCACCGGTCCGGGTCTGGACCGACCCGTACGCCATCGAGCCGCAGGCCGCCAAGCAGCTGCGCAACATCGGCGCACTGCCCTGGGTGCAGGGTGTCGCCGTGATGCCCGACGTGCACTTCGGCAAGGGCGCCACGGTCGGCTCGGTGATCGCGATGCGGCAGGCCGTCTCGCCGGCCGCGGTCGGCGTCGACATCGGCTGCGGGATGTCGGCGGTACGTACCTCGCTGACCGCCGCCGACCTGCCGGACGACCTGGCCGGGCTGCGCTCCGCGATCGAGGCCACCATCCCGGTCGGCTTCGCCCAGCGCAAGGACTCGGTCGACACCCGTCGGATCCGGGGCCTGGAGCAGGCCGGCTGGGACGACTTCTGGGGCCGGTTCGCCGGCCTGGACCGGCGGGTGGCGCAGCTGGAGACGCGGGCGCAGCGGCAGATCGGCACCCTCGGCGGGGGCAACCACTTCATCGAGGTCTGCCTGGAGCAGGGCGGCGCCGACGAGGGGCGGGTCTGGCTGATGCTGCACTCCGGGTCCCGCAACATCGGCAAGGAGCTGGCCGAGCGGCACATCGGGGTGGCCCGGGGGCTGCCGCACAACGCGGACCTCCCGGACCGGGACCTGGCCGTGTTCCTCGCCGGGACGCCGGAGATGGACGCGTACCGGCGGGATCTCTGGTGGGCGCAGGAGTACGCGCGGCGCAACCGGGCGGTCATGCTGGCACTGCTCTGCGGTGTGGTGCGTGAGCACTTCCCGCAGGTCGGCTACGACGAGCCGATCAGCTGCCACCACAACTACGTCTCCGAGGAGAGCTACGACGGCGTTGACGTGCTGGTGACCCGCAAGGGCGCCATCCGGGCCGGCCGGGGTGACCTGGGCATCATCCCCGGGTCGATGGGCACCGGGTCGTACATCGTGCGGGGGCGGGGAAACACCGACGCGTACTGCTCGGCGTCGCACGGGGCGGGGCGTCGGATGTCTCGGGCCCAGGCCAAGCGGACGTTCAGCACGCAGGACCTGGCCGCGCAGACCTCCGGGGTGGAGTGCCGCAAGGACGCCGGGGTGGTCGACGAGATCCCCGGCGCGTACAAGGACATCACCGAGGTGATGGCCCAGCAGGAAGACCTGGTCGAGGTGGTGGCGCACCTCAAGCAGGTGGTCTGCGTGAAGGGCTGACGTGCCGTGCGGGCCGGGGAGACCGGCCCGCACGGCCGCTGGTCAGAAGCCGACGAAGACTCGGCGCAGGTCGTCCAGGGTCACCGAGCCGGTCACCTGCACCCCGTCGGGGGTGTGCTGGGCGCCCAGCCGTCCGGTGGCCAGCCGCAGCCACGACTCCGCCGGGGCCACCAGCTCCCCGTCGGGGCGCTCCGGCGCGTCGACGATCTCGACCTTCTCGCCCAGCCGCAGCCCGAACGTCCGCTCGGGCGCGTGCAGCCGGACCAGCACCGTGGCCTCCCGGCCGGCCAGCTCCTGCGGTCGGCTGGTCCAGGCCAGCATGCCGCCGATCTGGTCGAGCAGCAGCGCCACCGCGCCCGGCGTCACCGCCGCGAACGGGTTGAACGCCACCTCGGCGTCCCACTGGTGCAGGGCGAACTCGCTGAGCCGGAACCGGGCCGCGGTGGCCACGTCGACCGGCTCCGGCAGAAAGCCGAGGTCGATCCGCGTCGAGGCCCGGGTCTCCGCGTCCAGCGCCTCGTACGCCTCGACCAGCCGTTCGTTGGTGGCGAGGAACCCGGCGGCGTGCTCGGCCGGGGACATCGCGTCCCAGCGTGCCCAGACGCCACGGTTGAAGTCGCCGTCCGGGCCGGGCGCTCCGGAACGGGCGGCGTCCAGCGTCGCCAGGTTGATCTCGGCGCCGCTGCCCAGGTGGCTCAGCACCTGGGAGACCTGCCACTCGCTGGCCCCCGACGGCCGGAGCAGGTCGTCCTCCTTGAGGTCCCGTACGAGCGCGGCGAGCTCCTCGTGGCCCGCACGCAGAGCGGTGATGATCTGGTCAGCAGGGGTCGACATGGATCTCCTCAAACGGATTTTCGACGATGGTCGGGACGCTACCGGACGATGGCCGCCGGCCGGCCCGCCCCGGGGTCGGGGCGCTCCGGCCGGCGGCCACGTCGGTCAGGCTCAGCCCATGTGCACGGTGTTGCCGGTCGGGATGTCCTCCTTGCGGACCTTCACCAGGACCAGGGTGGCCAGTCCGGCGAGCACGATCAGCGCCGCGCCCCAGGCGAAGGCCACCCGGTAGCCGTGCACCAGCGCCTCGACCTGGTTGACCGGGTTCGGCGCCCGTCCGACCAGATAGGCGGCGACCGCGCTGGTGTAGAAGGTGTTCAGCAGCGCGGTGCCGAGCGAGCCACCGATCTGCTGGGTGGCGTTGAGCGTCGCGCTGGCCGCACCGGCGTCGTGCTCCGGCACCCCGACCAGGGCGAGGCTGGACAGCGGGACGAAGGTGAAGCCCAGCCCCAGGCCCAGGACGACCTGAGCGGGCAGCAGGTGGGTGAGGAACGAGGTGTCCACGTCGATCTGGGTCAGCACCAGCATGCCCAGGGCGGCGAGCGCCGAACCGGCGACCATCAGCGGCTTGGCACCCAGCCGGGGCATCAGCTGGCTGGCGCCACCCGCGGCGATCAGCACACCGGCGGTGACCGGCAGGGACGCGAGACCGGCTTCGAGGGGCTTGTACTGCAACACCACCTGGAAGTAGAAGGTCAGGAAGAGGAACGCCCCGAACAGGCCGGCGCCGATCAGCGTCGAGGTGAGGAACGCCCCGCCCCGGTTGCGGTCCAGCAGGATCCGCAGCGGCAGCAGCGGGTGGCTGGAGCGCAGCTCGATCACCACGAAGACGGCGAGCAGCACCACGCCCGCGGCGATGAAACCGAGCGTCGCGGTGGCGTCCCAGCCGTCCTCGGCGGCCTTGGTGAAGCCGTAGACCAGGGAGACCAGGCCGGCGGTCACCACGATCGCACCGGGCACGTCGTAGCGGGTGTTGCCGTGGGCCCGGCTCTCCGGCACCAGCGGCAGCGCGAAGGCGATGGCGATGGCGGCGACCGGGATGTTGACCAGCAGGCACCAGCGCCAGTCGGCGTACTCGGTGAGCACCCCGCCGAGCAATAGGCCGACCGCCGACCCACCGCCGGCGATCGCGCCGTACACCGCGAAGGCCTTGGCCCGCTCGGTGGCCTCGGTGAACAGGACGGTGAGCAGCGCCAGCGCGGCCGGGGCGAGCAGCGCGCCGAAGGCGCCCTGCAACGCGCGGGCGGCGAAGAGCATCTCACCGGTGGTCGCCAGACCGCCCAGGGCGGAGGCGAGCGCGAAACCGGTCATGCCGACCAGGAAGGTGCGCTTGCGCCCCCAGTAGTCGGCGATGCGACCGCCGAGCAGCAGCAGACCACCGAAGGCCAGCGTGTAGGCGGTGATCACCCACTGCCGGTTCGCGTCGGTGATCCCCAGGTCGGCCTGGGCCTGCGGCAGCGCGATGTTCACGATCGTGGCGTCCAGGACGACCATCAGCTGTGAGACCGCGATGACCGCCAGCGCGATCCAGCGCCGCGGGTGCGGTGCTGTCGACGCCCCGGCGTTGGGCGCGCCGGGCGCGGTCGAGGTGGTTCCGGGCATGGTGAAGCCTTCCGTGTTGCGAATATCGGTGAATCAGGCCGGCGATGGACGGTCGTGCTGATAGCGGAGTACCGGGATCAGCACCTGGTCGACGACCTGGGTGAGGAACGCGTCATCGGCGGGTAGGCCGTGCGCGACGATGCGGGACATGGTGAGCGCGGGCGCCAGGTCGTGGAACAGCTCCCGCTCGCCGGCCTCCGGCGGGATCTCCCCGCGGGCGGCGGCCCGGACCAGGACGGCGGTGCTTGCCACCCGCTCGGCCGGCAGCACCTGGTGACGCACCAGCCGTTCCAGCTCGGGGTTGGTCCGCATGGCGAAGGTCAACGCCTGCATGAGGTCGCAGTCGGCCGTGCAGATCGCGGCCGTGGCCCGCAGCAACTCGATCAGGTCACCGCGGAGGGAGCCGGTGTCGGGCGGGTTGTGCACACCCACCTGCCGGTCGCGCAGGGCGGCGACGACCAGCTCGGCCTTGCCGTCCCAGCGTCGGTAGATGGTGGCCTTGCTGACGTGGGCGCGGGCGGCGACGGCATCGATGGTCATCCGGTCGAAGCCGACCTCGCGCAGGGTGTCGATGACGACGGTGAACAGGTCGCTGTCGGTGCAGCGCGGAGACCGGGCTGCCGGCACCCCGGCACCCGCGCCCACCTGCTGACCACCCAGCATCCCGACCCCCGCGAAACGATGTCGTACTGACCCTAGTTCGCGGTTGGCTGTTCGTGCAGGCTTTCGTGAGTTGCCTCGCACCCACGCGCGAAACGATTGCGTTTCCACCGGGAGTCCGGCGGGTGAACGAGTGGTCAGCCGCCGGGGGCGAGGACCACCGGCACTGCCATCGTGTTGATCCGCGCGCCGTTCTCGGCGGACACCTCGTACACCTCGACCGTGCCCTTCTGTTCGCGGACCGTGCGCCAGCCGACCAGGACCCGGTAGCCACCCCGGCAGCCGCTGCCGCAACTGGCGGTGCCGAAACCGGTGGCCACCTCCCGGCCGGCGGCGTCCAGCACCCGGACGCTCACAGTGGCCTCGAACACGGTGGCGGTGCCGGTGACGACGAGTGGGGCGGAGACGCGCTCGCCGGGGATCGGGCCCGTGACCACGATCGGTGGCAGCAGGTCCGCGTAGTCCGCCCGGTCGACCGGGGCCGCGCCGTCGAGGCGGACCTGACGCACGCTGGGGAACTGGGTGAGGGTCCACACCACCTGCGCCTCGCGCAGCCGCCGGGCGGCCGGGTCGCCGACGGACGGCACCCGCAGCGTCGCCACGCCGTCGGCGATGCGGGTGACCTCGACGCCGGCCGGAAGCAGGGTGATCATCCCGGTGGCGGCCTCGGCCGGGCTCGGCCCGGCGGCCAGTTCGGTCAGCGCCAGCCGGGACGTCGCGACCGTGGCCGGCCGGGTGCGCCGGGTCGGCACGAGCAGCCCGGCTCGGACGTACCACAGCTCGATGGTCACCGGGTCCGGCCGGCGCGTGGCGGTGGACGCCGCCGTCGACGGACCCGGCGGCCGGTTCGTGGGTGGTGGCGTCGGTGCCGCGACCCGGGTCGGGGTGGGTTCCGGGCGGTCGGTGGGTGCGACGCTCGGCGGCGGCGCGGTGGGCGCCGGGCCGAGGTCGCCGGAGCGGGGAGTGCCGCAGCTGCCGAGCAGGAGCGCCGCGGCCAGCGCCGGTACGCCCAGCCCGACCGCGCCGCGGCCGGTCATCCCGCACCGCCCGGCGTGCCGGCGGTACGCCCAACCGGACCCGGCTGGGCGCGGTCGTCCGGGTGCGGCACGTCGCCGTGCGGGCCGGCGGGACCGTCGGCGGGCAACTCCAGCCGGAACCGGGTGCCCTCGCCCGGTTCGCTGCGCACGCTCAGCGCGCCGCCGAGCAGCTCGGCGTGCTCCCGGGCGATGGCCAGCCCGAGCCCGCTGCCCGGCGCGGAGCGGGACGGATCGACCTGGTGGAACCGGTCGAACACGCGGGGCAGATGCTCGGCCGGGATGCCCGGCCCCTCGTCGGTGACCTCGAAGACGACCAGGGGGCCCGCACCCGCCACGCTGGCCGTGATCTCGCCACCGCCGTGCTCGACGGCGTTCGCGACCAGGTTGGCCAGCACGCGCTCCAGCCGACGCGGGTCGGTGCGCGCCGCGACCGGATCACCGGTGACCCGCACCTGCGGCGACCAGCCGCGCGCCGCGACGATGCCGTGCAGCAGCGCCAACGCGTCGACCGGCCCGACGGCCAACTGCTCCCGCCCGGCGTCCAGCCGGGAGATCTCCATCAGATCCTCGACCAACCGGCGCAGCCGGACCACGTCGCCGACCAGCAGCCGGGCCGCCGGCCGGGCGTCGTCGGGCAGCTGGTCGAGGTGCTCGCGCAGCAGCGACGCCGCGGCCACCAACGCGGTCACCGGGGTACGCAGCTCGTGCGCGACGTCGGCGGTGAACCGCCGCTCGCGGGCCTGCGCGGCCGACAGCGCCGCGATCTTCGACTCCAGGGCCTCGGCCATCTCGTTGAAGGTCGCCGCCCAGACGCTGAACTCGTCGCGCCCGCGTACCGGCAGACGGGTGGCGAGCAGGCCCTCGGTGAGCGCCCGGGCGGCCCTGCTGGCCCGGCCCACCGGCTCCAACGTGCGGCGGGCCAACGCGTGACCCACAGCGGCGGCGAGCAACACCACGAGCACCCAGCCGGCCACCAGCGCGGTGCGTAGCTGACCCAGGTCGGTGGCGACGTCGTCCTCCACGGTGAGGACGTACAGCTCGGCGGTCGAGCCGGGAATGCGCCCACCGATCACCAGCAGCCGAGGACGCTCCTCCGGCGCGGAGCGCTGATAGCCGAGCCGCCCGTCCGCGACGACGGCCCGCAACCGGGTGCCCAACACCGGGGCGTACGCGGGGTGCGAGGCGCGGGTCGGGCCGTCGACGAGCAGCACGTGCCGACCGCTGGCCTCGAAGCTGGTGAGCAGTTCGGTGCTGCGCTGCTCGGTCAGCGGCAGGAACTGCCCAGCGAGAACGAGTTGGTAGCGGGCGTCGGCGGCGGCCTCGTGCACCGACGCGTCCAACCAGGACTGCCGCAGCAGCAGCCCGGTCCCGCCGGCGAGCAGCCCGGCCGAGACGCCGGCGACCAGCACGAACGCGATCGTCAGCCGGCGCCGCAGGCGGCCGGGGAACACCGCGCGTCCGGCCATCGCCGACCCCCCCCGTCAGCCCGTCGACAGTTTGTAGCCGGCGCCGCGTACGGTCCGGATCAGCAGTGGCTGCGCAGGGTCGTCCTCGACCTTCGCGCGTAGCCGCTGCACCGCCACGTCGACCAGTCGGGAGTCGCCGAGGAAGTCGTGGTTCCAGACCAGGTCCAGCAGCAGTTCCCGGGTGAAGACCTGACCGGGCCGGCGGGCCAGCTCCAGCAACAGGCGGAACTCGGTGGCGGTGAGCGCCACCTCCTGGCCGTGCCGGCGGACCACGAAGCCGCCCGGGTCGATCGCCAGGCCGCCGACCTCGATGACGGTCGAGGGGGTTGGCACGCTCACCCGGCGCAGCACCGAGCGAACCCGGGCCACCAACTCGGGCAGGTCGAAGGGCTTGCGCAGATAGTCGTCCGCGCCGCACTCCAGCCCGACCACCACGTCGATGGTGTCGGTGCGCGCGGTCAGCATCAGGATCGGCACCTGGCTGGTCCGCCGGATCTCCCGGCAGACCTCCAGACCGTCCAGGCCCGGCAGCATGATGTCGAGCACGATGAGGTCGACCGGGTGGGCGCGGAACGCGGCCAGGGCCTGCCGCCCGTCGACCGCGGTCTCGACCCGGAAACCGGCGCGGCGCAGACCGAGGGCGGTGACCTCCCGGATCGAGAAGTCGTCCTCGACCACCAACACGCGGCCCTCCATCACCCGAGGGTAGACCCGGCGCCACCATGCGTAGTCCTGGCAGAACGGTCGACATCGGCGGCCGGCTGGCCCCCTCCCGGCACTGCCCGACCGCTACGGTCAGTGCCTTCGGCACCCCTGAACCAGCTCACACGAAAGGGCACGACGTGAAACGTCATGGCTGCGTGATCCGACTCCGCCCCGAGCAGCGGGAGACCTACCTGCGGTTGCACGCCGCCGTCTGGCCGAGCGTGGAGAAGACGCTGCGCGAGGCGAACTTCCGCAACTACACCATCTTTCTCCACGACGACCTGCTCTTCGGCTATTACGAGTACGTGGGCGACGACTACGAGGCCGACCTGCGGCTGATCGCGGCGGACCCGCAGACGCAGGAGTGGTGGAAGCTGACCGACCCGTGCCAGGAGTCGATCGCCGAGCCCGGCTCGGGCGACTGGTGGGCCCCGATGCGCGAGGTCTGGCACCTGGCCGACGAGGCTTAGGTCAACAGTGTCGATCATGGAGTTGTGGTGCCTGTTTCGGGCGGCTGGCGGTCGCTTCGTCGCCCACCACAACTCCGTGATCGGCGGGGCGGGGAGTTCGGCGCTCGTTACTCACCGTCCATGGTGGGTCGACCGCGCTGTGATCCGTAGCGTCGAGAGTGAATCCGAGTGATCCGGGGGTGGCAGCGGATCACCAGGCATCGCGGGGGGCGACGGTGACCGACCGTGGGAGCAGGAGCGGCGACGACAGGCAGCGGCGCGGGACGACACCGCAGCGCCGCACCAGCGTCAGGGTGGGTGTCGCACTCGTGCTGTTGGCGGTCCCGCTACTGCCGATCATGTGCCTGTCGGGCCTGGCGCTTCTCCTGACCATGGCTCCGTCCGAGCCTTGCCAACCGCCATTCGTGCAGGATCCGTCGGACTGCGGACCCGACACGTTGCAGTTGCTCCCGACCGCGTTGCTGGCGGGCGGCTACGGCGCAGCGGCCATCGTCCTGGCCCTCCGGGCCAGCCTGCCGCCCTGGGTGCGCATCGGCGCCCTGGTCGCGGCGCCGGTGGCTGCCATTCCCCTTGTCTGGGTGCTGTTCATCCACCCCTTCTGATCGTGCTCGCCCCAGCACGCGGGCAACCGCGCCGTACGCCGAACGCGCTGTAGTCCTCGAAGCCAGCGTGCCGTCGGCCGCTGGGCAGCCGAGCTGCGAGAATCGGTGGTCTGGCTCGTCCGCTATGTCCCGAGACTGCGTCGTCTCGAAAATCGTCGACAAGAATTGTGGGCGTGCTGTCGATTGGGATCGGTTCCGTTCGTAGCCCTGGTGAGAGCCCGGTATCGCAACGGGCCGCACACCCACTGGAGGGCACGATGACCGACACTGCGAACACGACCCACGTCACCACGTCGAATGTCGGTGCGCTGATCCGGACCGGTGTCGCCGCCACGGTCGCGGCGAGCATCGCCACCATGGCCGTCGCCGCCGCCGGAAACCTGGCCGGGATCAGCCTCGAGCTGGGCGGCGCCCCGATCCCCGTGACGGGGTTCGGGGTGCTGACCGCCGTCTTCTCGCTGATCGGCGTGATCATCGCCGCGTCGCTGGCGCGTTTCGCCCGGCGCCCCCGGCTCACGTTCGTCCGCACGACCGTGGTCCTGACGGTCCTGTCCCTGGTGCCGGACGTGATCGCCGACGCCGGGGCGGCCACCAAGACGCTGCTGATGCTCACCCACCTCGTCGCGGCAGCGATCATGATCCCCGCCGTGGCGCGCCGCCTGGCCGCCTGACCTGTTCCCTTCCCACCGAGCTACCGGAGGATCGTCATGAAGCAGTACCTGCTGTCCGTGCATTTCGTCGAGGGCGCACCGACGCCGTCCGACGAGGAGACGCAGACCATGTTCAGGGAGACCGGCCGGATCAACGACGACATGCAGGCCGCGGGCGCCTGGGTCTTCAGCGGGGGACTCACCTCGCCGGACAGCGCCACCGTCGTCCGGGTCGAGAACGGCACCACCGCCATGAGCGACGGGCCGTTCGCCGAGACGAAGGAGCACATCGCCGGGTTCTGGGTCATCAAGTGCGCGGACCTGGACGCGGCGCTGGCCTGGGCCGAGAGGTGCGCGGCGGCCTGCGGCCCGATCGAGGTGCGCCCCTTCGACGACCTGTCCCAGGCCTGACCAGCAGCCGGTCTCCCGACATGGACCTGGCGAGCATCTACCGCGCGGAGTACGGCCGCTGCGTCGCCACCCTGGCCCGCCTCCTCGGCGACATCAACCTCGCCGAGGAGGCCGTCCAGGACGCCTTCACCACGGCACTGCAGAAGTGGCAGACCCTGCCGCCGAACCCGGGGGCCTGGATCGTGACCACGGCACGCAACCGTGCCGTCGACCGTCTTCGCCGGGAGTCGACCCGCGAGGCCCGGCACGCCCAGGCCCTGCTGCTGTATCACCAGGATGAGCCCTCGGAGGTGGGACCGGTGCGCGACGACCAGCTGCGACTCATCTTCACCTGCTGTCACCCGGCGCTGGCTCCGCAGGCGCGGACGGCTCTCACCCTGCGCCTGCTGGGCGGCCTCGAAGTACCGGAGATCGCCCGTGCCTACCTGGTCCAGGAGGCGACCATCGCCCAGCGGATCGTGCGCGCCAAGAAGAAGATCCGCGACGCCGCGATCCCGTACCGGGTGCCGGCCGAACATGAGCTGCCGGACCGGCTGCCGCCCGTCCTCGCGGTGCTCTACCTGATGTTCAACGAGGGCTACGCGTCCACCGCCGGCCCGTTGATCAGAACGGACCTGTGCGCCGAGGCGATCCGGCTGGCCCGCGAACTCGCCGCGTTGATGCCCGACGAGCCCGAGGTCCTGGGCCTGCTCGCCCTGCTGCTGCTGACCGAGGCGCGCCGCCCGGCCCGGCTCGGCCCGACCGGCGACCTGGTGCTGCTGGCCGACCAGGACCGATCACTGTGGAGCCGGCCGCTGATCGCCGAGGGCCATGACCTCGTTCGCCGTTGCCTGCGCCGTAACCGGCCCGGCCCGTACCAGATCCAGGCCGCGATCAGCGCGGTGCACACCGACGGCGCCGCCACCGACTGGCCGCAGGTCCTGGCACTGTACGACCAGCTTTTCGCTCTCGCGCCAACCCCGGTCGTGGCGCTCAACCGTGCGGTCGCCGTCGCCGAGGTGCACGGACCGGCGGTGGCCCTCGCCGCGTTGGAGGGCATCGACCTCCCGGGCTATCACCGGCTGCCCGCCACCCGGGCCGAACTGCTCGCCCGGCTCGGACGCAACGACGAGGCCCGAGCCGCCTACGACCAGGCCGCGGCACTGGCCACCAACGAGACCGAGCGGGCCTACCTGCAGACCCGTCGCACCGAACTCACCCGTGAACGGAGAACATCATGACCGCTACCTACACCGTCGACGTCTTTTCCAGCCTCGACGGCTTCGGAACCACCAGTGGCAACTGGGGCGGCTACTGGGGGAAGCAGGGCCCCGAACTGCTCGCGCACCGCCTGTCCGTCTACAGCGCGGAGCAGCGCATGGTCTTCGGGGCCCACACGTACCGGGTGTTCGCGCAGATGCTGGCCGCGAGCACCGAGGAGTCCGAGGTCCGCGACGCCTGGGTGACCCAGATGAGGAACCTCCCGGCGACCGTGGTGTCGAACACGCTGGAAGGCCCCCTCGACTGGCCGGACGCGACCGTCGTGCGCGGTGACGCGGTCGACGTCGTCGCCCGGCTCAAGGAGGAGTCCGACGTGCCCCTGCGATCGCACGGCAGTCTGTCGTTGAACCGGGCGCTGATGGCCGCCGGGCTGGTCGACCTCGTCCAGGTGACGCTCTTCCCGGTGATCACCGGACAGACCGGCACCGAGCCGATCTTCCAGGGAGCGGCCGACTTCGACCTGGAGCTGATCGAGAGCCGGACCCTCGACGGTCGCACCCAGGAGCTCGTCTATCGGCCCACCCTGCACGTCTGAGTCATCCGTGCACCGCTACCCCTGCTTGAGAAACGCCGCCCCGTCGATGATGTCGGCGATCGCGTCGAACGGGTCGTACTGCCCAATCTCCTTGGCCAAGACCTCCGCCTGGGAGCGGTAGCCGGGGTCGTTCAGCACCGTCCGCACCGCGGCGCGCAACTCGGTGATCCCCGGCGTGCTGGTACGCAGATTGACTCCGGTGCCGGTCCACTCGACGCGGGCGGCCACCTCCGGCTTGTCCTCGCTGGCACCGGCGACCACCAACGGCACTCCGTGATACAGGGCGGTCTGCACCCCGCCGTAACCGCCGTTGGTGACCAGCGCGTCGGCGTGCGGGAGCAGCCGGTCGAACGGTACGAAGCTGGCCACCCGCACGTTGTCCGGCACGTCACGCAGGGCCTGGCGTACCAGGGCCGGGCCGTCCTCCCGTGCGGTGGCGGCCACGACGAGGACGTCGAGATCGGCAAGGGCGCGCACTGTGGGGATGACCAGGTCGTTCAGATCGCTGTTGGCGACAGTTCCCTGGGTGACGACAACCACCGGCCGACCGGACGACAGCTCAGCCCACCATGCCGGCTCCTCGTATTCGTCACTGCGGGAAGGAGGAAGCGTACCGACGAAGCGCAGGTGCGCCGGAAGGTCGCTGCGGGGGTACTCGAAGCCAGGCACGGTCAGCTGCAGGTAGTGGTCCGTACGGCGGAAGGGCGCGTCGAAAAGGTAGTCCGGCAGCGTCACGCCCAATGACGCGAGCGTTGCCTCGCCGATTGTCTGCAGAGCGGCAAAGATCTGGCGCGCCTCAGCGTTCATCGCTCGGTTGCGGGCGCGTGCCTCCTCGCCCGACGTCGGCAGTATTCCGAGGCCGAACGCCGGAGTGTCCTCGCTCTGGATCAGCAGGGGAACCGAGCCCAGCGTCACGAGCGTGGGGCGTTCCTCCGGCGCCATGGCGAGGCTGAGCGCCGGTATCGACCAGAATCCGAGCTCACCCAGCACCACGTCCGCGGGGAACTCGGCCAGCAGTGCCCGCAGACCCCGTAGCTGGGCGGGCAGGTGGCCCAGGAAGAAGTTCTCGAAGTCGAACGACAGCTGGGCTGGCCCTGGCGGCAGTGTGGCCCGTGCCGGAAAGAGTGTGTCCAACCTCCGGTCGTCGAGGTCGGCTTCCGGAGGTAGCGCCTGGAACCGCGCCCCGATCGCCAGAGCGCGCTCCGCGAACCGGGAACCGGTGTACACGACCACCTCGTGACCACGCCCGACCAGGTCCGCCGCGACCGTGAGGACTGGGCTCACGTGCCCCTGAAAGGGGGTCGCTCCAACTATCACCTTGGCCATGCGCGTCTCCTCATGTCGACGTGGTTGCCCAAACGGAAAAACAGCCCAGCCTGTCGGCACCCGCGCAAGTCAGCTGTCCATGCTCGGGTGCTGCGGTGCTTGTACGTCCGCGACCTGAATGATCGTCTTGCCCGGCGCGCGGTGGTGACGGGCGAACGCCGAGGCCGTTTCGTGCAGCGGCCGGACGCCGCCGACGATGGGTTTGAGCCGTCCGCTCCGCAGACGCTGGGCGAGGTCGATCAGCCGGGCGCGATCAGGCTCGACGACGAAGAAGACGGCTCGCCCGTCCTTCGGTTGAACGGTGGGTGGCGCGGCGATGGTGACGACGGTGCCGCCCGGGCGTACCAGGTCGGTCGATCGCTGGAGGATGTCACCGCCGATCACGTCGAGCACCACGTCCACCTCGCCGACCTGGTGCAGGTCGTCAGCGTCCAGGTCGACGAAGGTCTGCGCGCCGAGAGCGAGCGCGAGATCACGGTCGTCGGCTCGGCCGGTGCCGATCACGTGGGCGCCCACCTCCCGCGCGAGTTGAACGGCGATCGAGCCGACGCCGCCCGCGGCACCGTGAATCAGGACGGTCTGGCCCGGCGCGAGGTGGGCGTGGTCGAACAGTGCCTGCCATGCGGTCAGTCCGGAGATGGGCAGCGCCGCGGCCACGGCGTGGTCGATGTCTGCCGCCAGCGGAGCGAGGTTGCGAGCCTCCACCGCCGTGTACTCGGCCAGGGATCCGTTGCGCGCCCAGTCGGTCAGCCCGAACACCCGTTGGCCCACGGTGAGCCCGGTGGTTCCGTAACCGAGTTCGACAACGACTCCCGACAGCTCGTGCCCGGGGATGGTGGGTGTCCGGTCGCGGCCGGCGCGATCGGTCCACGTCGCCGGCCAGTCGAGTTCGCCGGGGGTGAAACCGGCGGCGTGGACGCGCACGATGACGTCGTTCTCCGCGGCATGGGGGTACGGCATGTCGGTGAGGGTGAGCCCGCCGACACCCGCGTGACGGTCGCTTACGGTGATCGCTCGCATGGGCGTCCAATCAACTCGGCCAGGGCGAACCGACGATGCGTTCGACCGTCGTCACGCGCTGGAAGCCGGGGATGAAGTGTTCGAGGATGTCGGAGTTCACGGTGCCGTTCGTGGTCTCCGGGCGGTTCCTCAGCCCGTCGACCTGGGCACGCAGGAACTCGTTCTTGAAGTCCCCTCGCGGGTGGGCGGCGAGGATGTCGCCCAGTTGATCGTGTTCCAGCCCGTCCAGACCGAGGCCGAGCACGTCGGTCAGGACGCCGAGGTACGTGGTGGCGATCTCCGGACCCATCCGGTCCGGAATGCCCGGCGAGGTGTGCAGCGCGATCGCCGTCCACACGGTCTCGGCGGCGGCGGTGGAGAAACCCCGGCCCAGAAGGAACGCGCGCGCGTGGTCGGCGCCGTCGATCTCGAAGCGCTGCTCGACGTCGGAGAACGGGGTCAGGAGGCCGGTGTCGTGGAACATGGCCGCCAGATAGAGCAGCTCCGGGTCCGGTTTCACGCCAAGCCTGCGAGCGTGAATCAGACCGAAGAGGAAGACCCGCCGGGAGTGGTGGTAAATGACCGGTCTGGTCGTTTCCTGGATGTGCCTGGTCGCTGCGGCTACCGCCGCCGTCTCAGGAATCTCCAATCCCCCGATGACCTCTGACATGTCCTCCGACCTTCCGGCAGTGTGCGGACGTGCTGACGTCGTCCATGCTGCCCACCGATCGTTCTACGCCGCCGCCCTCGTCCGGCCAGGAATCCCTCATATCCGGACACGGTTCATGGTCGGTAACGGCGTGCTACCAATGAGCGGTGCTGAACACCGGACCGCATCGCGTCGCGATCTTCGTCTACGACGGGGTGACGTTGTTGGATGTCGCCGGTCCGGCGGAGGTGTTCAAGGAGGCGAACCGCTTCGGCGCCGACTACCGGATCGTGCTGCTGTCGCCGACCGGGGAAGATGTCACGTCAAGTCTCGGGGTTCGGTTGGCGGTCGATGGTGCCGTTTCTGCCGAGCCCGCCTTCGACACGCTCCTGGTGGCCGGGTCCGACCACTATCCGCGCGCCCAGGTGCCCGCGGACCTGGCCGACGCCGTACGCCTACCGGTGGCGGCGGCGGGAAGGGTCGCCTCGATCTGCACCGGGGCGTTCGTGCTCGCCGCCGCTGGTGTCCTCGACGGGAAGCGTGCGACCACGCACTGGCAGGTCGCGCACGAGCTCGCCGCGCGGTACCCAGCGTGCCGCGTCGAGCCGGACGCGATCTACGTTCGCGACGGCACCACGTACACCTCGGCGGGGGTGACGGCCGGTATCGACCTGGCGCTCGCGTTGGTCGAGGAGGACCACGGGCCCGACCTGGCGCGCGACGTCGCACGCGCCCTGGTGGTGTACATGCAGCGCGCGGGTGGCCAGTCCCAGTTCTCCGCGCCTCTGCAGGGACCGCCGCCCCGCTCGGCGGCGCTACGGACGATCACCGACGTGGTGACGGCGAACCCCCGTGGGGAGCACTCGCTCACCGAACTCGCCAGACACCTCAACGTGAGCACCCGGCAGCTCACCCGACTCTTCCACGACGAGTTGTCCACCACGCCGGCCCGCTACGTGGAGAACATCCGCTTCGACCTGGCGAGGGCGTTGCTCGACCAGGGCCACACCGCGACGCAGGCCGCGACCCTCGCCGGTTTCCCCAGCTACGAGAGCATGCGACGGGTCTTCGCCCGGAAGCTGTCGATCAGCCCGGCCGCCTACCAACGCCGGTTCGCTACGGCTCGCCGCGCCCAGCCGGGTTAGCGCTTCGCCTGGCCGTCCGCCTCAACTGGGCGGACGGCCAAGCGGATCGGCCGGCTCCGATCACCACTGGTGGGCGACGTCGAGCACCACCCGGCTGTGGGTGCCGGGACCGGCGAGCACGAGCACCCGGAAGGGCAACCGCGCCCGTACGCCGACGGCGAAGGTGCTGTAGCCCTCGAAGCTGCCGCCGAACACCACGTCGCGCAGCGTCGGGTAGCGCAGCAGGTTCGCCACGTGCTCGCCGACCGCGTACTGCACGGTGCCGAGGTGGTCGTCGTCGTACGTCGGGGCCCGCAGCGAGACCCGCAACAGCGCTCCGCCGGCGGTGTACGGCGACAGCGCCAGGCCTTCACCCTCGGTCCACGTCTCGCCGTAGCCGATCGCGTAACCGTCGACCGGGCCGTTGAACTCGAACACCACCCGGTCGTAGCAGTCGTGCCGGCCGGTCCGTACGTCGATCAGCGGGGCGTCGCTCAGCGCGCCGGCCGTCTTGTCCGCGCTGCCCCAGGTGATGCCGCAGTACGCCGCCGTGGTCGTGGTGCCCGCGGCGGTGCTGCTGCCGGCGCTGGCGACCAGCCCGGCGAGGACGACCGCCAATGCGGTGAGTGCGCTCCTGATCCTCATGGTGGTTTCTCCGTTCGGTACCGGGGTCACGTCGCGGCGGCGCTGCCGGTGACCCTCTGCCACCACCGTCGTCCTGCCCCGGCACGGGCGCTTCGCCGCGGCGTAACCGCTGGGTAACAGCGTCCACGTCGCCGATATGACGCTTCCGCTATGCCGAACATCGACCGCCGTCACATTAATATCTACGTTCATCGATGACCCGGTGGTCGACGGCCGCCGGACGACCGCAGGGGAGTGCCCGATGTTCCGAGGACAACTGAGACGCGCGGCGCTGGCCATGCTGGTGGCGATCCTGGCGGCGGCCGGGATGCAGCTCGCCACCGGTACGCCGGCCGCCGCCGTCCGGACCGTCTACTACGACGCGAGCCGGACCGGCGAGTTCCGCACCAACTTCGACCAGGCGGCGCAGATCTGGAACAGCCGGGTCAGCAACGTCCGACTCCTGGCCGGCACCCCGGCCAGCATCACCATCTACGTCGACGAGGGCTGGCCCCGCGCGCAGCCGAGCGGTCTCGGCTCGGGCCGGATCTGGATGGGCCGCACGGCCGTCAACCAGGGCTACGACCGCACCCGCATCGCCACCCACGAAGTCGGCCACATCCTGGGCCTGCCGGACCGGCGCACCGGCCTCTGCTCCGACCTGATGTCCGGTAGCAGCGCACCGGTCTCCTGCCGCAACGCGAACCCCAGCGCGGCCGAGGCGAGCCGGGTGAACTCGCTGTTCGCCGGCACCCTGGCCGCGCCGGCCAGCACGACGTACACCTGGAACGGCGCCTCGGACATCAGCCCGCTGGTGGTCGGCGGCCGGCCGGCCACGGAGAACTACCCCTTCATGGTGTACGTCTCCGGCTGCACCGGCACGCTGATCAAGGGCAACTGGGCGGTCACCGCCAAGCACTGTTCGACGCCGTCCTCGGTGCGGGTGGGCAGCATCAACCGCTCCAGCGGCGGGACCGTGGTGCGGGTGACCCGGGCGGTGAACCACCCGAGCGTCGACGTCAAGCTGTTGCAACTGGCCAGTTCGGTCACGTACGCGCCGGCCCCGATCCCGAGCACCTCGGGTGCGGTCGGTACTGCCACCCGGATCATCGGCTGGGGTCAGACCTGCGCCCCGCGGGGCTGTGGTTCGGCCCCGGCGGTGGCCAACGAACTCGACACGTCCATCGTGGCCGACAGCCGGTGCTCCGGCATCAACGGCCCGTACGAGATCTGCACCAACAACACCAACGGCAACTCCGGCGCCTGCTACGGCGACTCGGGTGGCCCGCAGGTGCGCCGGGTCAACGGAGTGTGGAACCTGATCGGCGCCACGAGTCGGGCCGGCAACAACAACTCCACCTGCGCCACCGGCCCGTCCATCTACGTCGACCTGCCGTCGATCCGATCGTGGATCTCCACTCAGGTGGGTGGCCTGCCGGTCTGACCATCAGCGACATCGCGGGCCGGGGGCGAGCGCCAGACGCGTCCCCGCCCCGGTGTGCCCGGTGTCACCCACGAGATCCCACGATGAAGTACGGTGCGTGGCATATCGGCACATCGGAGGTGGCGTCATGCCTACCGTCGTCGTTCTCGCGCTGACCCTCGCCCTCGCACCCGCGCCGTCCCCGTCGGCCACCTCCAACCCGCTCGGTGACATACTCGGCGGCGTCGGCCGGATCGTCGACGACCTGCTCGGTGGCGGCACGCCGAGTGCCGCTCCGACGCCGAGCGACGCCCCCACCGGGGCGGCCACGCCGAGTCGGCCACCGGTCACCGGTCGGCCCAGTCCGGCGGAACCCACCGCGATTCCCAAGCCCGCCCGGTCGGCTGGCGGTGTCCCCGTACCCGCAGCATCCGATCGCCGCACCGCTGGGGAGGACACCGGCACCCCCGAGACCGTCGTGCCGCCGCGCGCCGGCGACACCCCCGCACCGGTCGCCCCGCCGGCGCTCGCCAACCCCACCCGCAATGCCTGGCCACCCGTGTCGTACCTGCTGGTCGTGGCGGTCCTCGCGGTGCTGGCACTGCTGCTCCTGCGCCGCCGGGCCCCGGTTCCCGCCGCCGCCGTGCCCGGGCCGGACCCCGGACCCGTACCGGATTCGGGCCCGGAGCCGGATTCCGGCCCGGTGCCGGACAACGTCAGCCGATTGCCGACCAGCCTCAACGCCATCTACGAGATGGGCCGGCAGGACGAGCGACTCGAGCAGGAACGCCGCCGGCGAACCTGAGGGCACGCCGTCCTCACGACGCCGAGTAGGCGCCCTCACGCCGGGGGATCGCGTCGTCGTACGCCCCGACCGGCCCGCTGTAGCGGGCCTTGCCCTTCGGGTACGGCCAGGCGTTCGCGGTGCAGCCGTGCAGGCCCAGCGTCTGCTGCTGCATCACCGGCGCCGGCCGGCCCCGCCCGGGGCACCGCTCGTGGCCGTACCCGAGTTTGTGCCCCACCTCGTGGTTGACCATGTACTGCCGGTATGTCTCCAGCGTCGCGCCGTAACCCGGCACCCCCTTGACCCAGCGCGCCACGTTGAGCACCACCCGGCCACCGTTGCGGCAGGAGGTGTAGGCGTCCGGCACGTCCTGGCAGAGGGTGTCGCGGGTGCCGGGGGTCGCCAGGTAGATGGTGAAGTCGGTCGGTTCGCCGGCACCGACCCGGCGCAACCGCCACGCCCCGCCCGCCGTCCACCCGCGTGGGTCGTTCAATGTCGTGGTGATCGCCGTGGCGATGTCCTTCGTCGGCAGGCCCCGGATGTCGCGCTCCACGGCGACCCGGTAGCGCAGCAACCGGCCGGCCGTCGCGCGCCCGGGGGTCGTCTCGCCGGGCGCCACCGACCAGTGGTTGCCGCCGGTGGCGGGGTAGCTGACCGGGATGACGGGCGCGGGATCGGGTCGGACCTCGGCGGCCCCGGTCGGCCGACCGACAGGTGTCGCCGGTCCGTTGGGCAGCGGCCCGGCGGCGACCGGGTCGATGGCGGGTTGCCCGGCGGCGGGCAGGCCGCACCCGGTGAGCAGCGCCACCACCAGCAGCGACGCCATCGATGCGGGACCCCAGCGGCGGGTAGCCTTCGTCGACATGTCTCTCCCCTCGCGCGTCGCTCGGCGGCGGCGCGGAGGAGAAGACGGGTGACCGCGTCGAAAAGTTGATGTGACCCAGGGCTCAACCTTTTGCCGGTCTCGCCCGTCTCTAGCTCTGTGGCACGGGGAGGGTTCGCGGTGGCGCGGGGTGACGCGGATTTCGTCGAGTTCGCGCGGGCGGCGTCCGCGCGACTGGTACACGCCGCGTTCCTGATGACCGGTGACCACCACCAGGCCGAGGACGCCGCGCAGACCGCACTGGTGCGCACCTACGCGTCGTGGTCGCGGATCCACGACGACGACGCCTACGGGTACGCCCGCCGCACGCTGGTCAACCATCTGGTCGACGGGTGGCGGCGGCCGATGCGGGAGTACCCGACCGACGAGGTGCCGGAGCAGCGGCGCGGCGACGTGGCCGACGAGGTGACCACCCGGCGCTGGTTGATCACCATCCTCGGTGCGCTCAGCCCCCGGGAGCGCGCCATCGTGGTCCTGCGCTACTACTTCGACCTGCCGGAGGCGCAGGTGGCCCGGGAACTCTCCGTATCCGTCGGCACGGTCAAGAGCACCAGCTCACGAGCGCTGGAGAAGTTGCGCAGCGCCACGCCCCGCACGGCCGACGAGGAGGCGCGTCGATGAGCGAACTGGACCGGCTCCGCCATGCCATGCGCGCGACCGAACGCCCCGACGCCGTGCTCGACCTGGCCACCGTGATGCGCGAGGGACGTCGGCTGCGTACCCGTCGGCGCGTCGCCGGAGCCGGGGCGGCGACGCTCGCGACCGGCCTGGCCGCCGTGGTCGTGGTGGTGGCGGTCGGCGCGTCCGGGCCCGGCGATCCGGCGCCGACCCAGCACCCACCGCCGGTCGCCGTTGCTCCACCGTCGATCGGTGTCTCGCCGTGGGCGGAGAAGTCGCTGGGCGCCACGCCACCGCCGACGGTGGGCCGCGACGAGCCGCCACCGAAGCCGCTGGGCCAGATCGTGGACAGCGGGGTGCGGCACGGCGCCGAGCGTCGGGTCTACTACTTCGTCCCGGTGTCCGTACCCGGTGAACACAAGGTGTCCATCGGACTGGCCGCCGGTCGCCAGGCTCCGGACGGCTCGTTGAGCACCGACATCCTGGTCAACGACGTGGAGGGCAGCGACCGCAGCGCCGGGTTCCACCAGATCGGCTACGACGAGCGCCTCGCCGCGCCGGTGCCCACCTTCGGTTACTTCGTCGGCCCCGCCAAGCGGATCATCGGCACGGTCGGCGGTCGGCAGGTCGACGCCCGAGTGGCGCCATGGAGTGGCGACAAGCAGGTGCTGATCTTCTGGTTCGACCCGGCGCGGCTCACTCCGGGGGAGCGGCTGGACGGCATCATCGCCCGCGACGCCAGCGGCCGCCGCCTCTGACGCGCTGACGGCCGGTCAGGCCGGCCGGGCCGACTCGATCGGCGCTCAGGCCAGTCGACGCTCGATGGTCACCGTCGTCCCCTCGGCGGTGGAGACCAGCCGCACATCGCCGTAGGCGTTCATCAGCAACGCGCCGCGCCCCCGGTCCATCGCCGGCCGGCGGTCCCGCCAGGTGCCGAAGTCCCGTACCGAGATCCGGACCAGCCCGCCACCCACCTGGACGCGCACCCGCACCTCCGGGCGGCTGGGCCGCTGCGCGTGCTCGACGGCGTTGTTCATGGCCTCGGAGGCGGCGAGCAGGAGATCTTCCAGCACGTCCGGGTCGACGTCCAGCTCGCTCAGTGCGCCCCGGACGTCCCGACGCATCGCGGCGGCGGAGGTGGGTGCGGACGGGTACGTCCATCCGACGTCGAGGAGGTCGCCCAGCCCGTCCGGGTCGGCCGGCCCCTCCAGGACCACGGACTCGTCACGGACGGGCTCGACCACCGGGGTCGGCGGAACGGGGCCGATCGGGGCGGGTCGGGCCGGGGAAGCC
>NZ_QGSY01000208.1 GCF_003857035.1 Micromonospora arida | reverse complement strand
GGACGTCGTAGGCGGGGCCTTCCGGGCCGTTTCCGGAGCCGAGGAACTCCTGGCCGCGCATCCGGCACCAGGCGGGGATGTCGACCGCTGCCGCCGGGTCGTCGGCCAGCACCCGGACCACCGTGCCGACCGGCACCTCGGGCATCCGTCGCGCCGCCGCGATCACCGGCAGCGGGCAGCGTTGCCCCCGGCAGTCGATCACCTCGTCCGGCATCGTCACAGCCCCACCACCCCAGCCTCCGCGCGCAGCCCGGCCACGATCCCCGGCAACTCGGTCAGGAACCGCTCCACGTCCGCCTCGGTCGTCTCCCGGTGCAGGCTGACCCGCACGTTGCCGTGCGAGAGCACCCCCATCGCCTCCAGCACGTGCGACGGACGCAACGTGGACGAGGTGCAGGACGAGCCGGACGACACGGCGAACCCCCGCCGGTCCAGGGCGTGCAGCAACGCCTCCCCGTCGACGTACAGGCACGAGAACGTGACCAGGTGGGGGAGCCGGAGCACCGGGTCGCCGACCACCTCCACGTCGGGCACCTCCGCCGCGACCCGCTCCCGGACCCGGTCCACCAGGGGGGCCAACCGGGCCGCCTCGGCCGCCGCGTCGGCCGCCGCCGCCCGCAGGCTCGCCGCCGCCGCCACGACCGCGGGCAGATTCACCACTCCGGGGGTACGTCCGCTCTCCCGCTCGTCGGCCGGCCAGGGCGACTCCCAGCGAACGCCCTTCCGGACCGCCAGCACCCCCACGCCGGGTGGCCCACCCCACTTGTGGGCGCTCGCAGTGAGCACCGACCAGCCGGCCGGCAGGGGCACCCGGCCCACCGACTGCGCAGCATCCACGTACAGCGGCACACCCACGTCGGCGCACGCCGCCGCCGCCTCGGCGACCGGCTGCACCGTCCCCACCTCGTGACTGGCGGTGATCAACGCGGCCAGCGCGACCCCCGGGGCCTGAACGGCACTCGACCACGCGGTCAGGTCCAGCCGGCCCAACCGGTCGACCGGCACCGCGGTGGCGGTCCCGCCCGCGCCGACATGCCGTTCCGCCGCGTGCAGCACCGCCGAGTGCTCGATCGCCGAGTGCACCAGCGTCGACCCGACCCGGCGCCGCCCGGTCAGGCCCCCGAGCACCGCGCCGTGGGCTGCGGTCGTACCACTGGGGGTGAAGGAGACCTCGTCGGCGCGGACGCCGAGCGTCAGCGCGGTGGCCTCGCGGGCGGCGTCGAGCAGTTGCCGGGCCCGGCGGGCCTGCGTGTACAGCTTGCCCGGGTCGGCCCAGCCGTCGTCGAGCGCGGCCAGCAGCGCCTGCCGCGCGACCGGATGCATCGGCGCGGCGGTCGCCGCGTCCAGGTAGACCGGGGATGCGCTCACAGACCTGCCTTCGTTCGCGGCTGCGGGGCTCGCAACCCCGGCTCACTCCTCGCGCTCACAGACCTGCCTTCGTTCGTGGCTGCGGGGCTCGCAACCCCGGCTCACTCCTCGCGCTCACAGACCAAGACGCTATCGCGGCGGTATGCCTAGGATCCCCCCGATGGGGGCCGGACAGTGACCCCACCACGGCCGAGTCCGTCATGGTCGAGTAATCTGCGACCGTCGGTGACGCCTTTGCCGCGGGTGCCGAGGAAAGACGCACCGCGGCGCGCTAGGGAGGCAGGACCAGGTGGTCGCAAGGAGTTCGGAGGTACGGCCGTCGGCCGTACGGCACAGCGCTTCCCCAGGGGTTGGTGGACGCCGGGGGCGTGGTGCTGGTCGCCTGGCCGGGCTCGGTCTCGGTGGCGTGGCGTTGCTGGTTCTGCTCACGGGCTGTGACGTGGGTCAGACGTTCGACGGCTTCGGCTGGCCGCAGGGCGGCATCTCGCCGGAGTCCAAGCGGATGTACGACCTGTGGATCGCCTCCTGCATCGCCGCGCTCGCGGTCGGCGTCTTCGTGTGGGGCCTGATCTTCTGGTGCGTCGTGCGCTACCGCAAGCGTGGCAACGCGCTGCCGGTGCAGACCCGCTACAACATGCCGATGGAGTTCCTCTACACCATCGCGCCGATCCTGATCGTCTCCGTGCTCTTCTACTACACGGCGATCGTGCAGACCGACGTCGACAAGTTGTCGAAGAACCCGGACGTCACGGTCGAGGTCGTCGCGTTCAAGTGGAACTGGCAGTTCAACTACCGGGACGGCCAGGGCACGGAAGCCGGCACCACCGCGTCGACGCTCGGCACCAGTGAGGTCATCCCGGTGCTGGTGCTGCCGACCAACCGGTCCATCCGGTTCGAGGAGACCAGCCGCGACGTCATCCACTCGTTCTGGGTGCCGGAGCTGCTCTTCAAGCGGGACGTCATGCCGGGCAAGATCCGCAACGTGTTCGAGGTCTCAAGCCTGGACGCGGAGGGCGCCTACGTCGGGCGCTGCGCCGAACTGTGCGGCAGCTACCACGCGTTCATGAACTTCGAGCTGCGGGTGGTCTCGCCGGAGAAGTACGACCAGTTCCTCGCGGCCAAGCAAGACGGCAAGTCCACCCAGGATGCGCTGTCCGCGATCGGTGAGGAGCCGTACGCGACGACCACGCAGCCGTTCGACACGCGGCGGACGCAGGACAACTTCAACCCGGACGACGTTCCGGCCCGCACGGGAAGCTGAGGCAGCCGCATGAAGACCGAGTGGCGTATCTTCCTGATCATCGCCGGGTTCCTCCTCGGCGCCACCATCCTCTACGGCGCCTGGACGAACGGTGAGTCGGGCGGCATCGAGTGGGTCGGCACCGTCGCCCTGCTGCTGTCGTTCCTGCTCTGCTCGATGTGCGGTGGCTTCTTCTGGTTCGTCTCCCGCCGCATCGACCTGCGCCCGGAGGACCGCCCGGACGCCGAGATCGCCGACGGCGCTGGTGAGGTCGGCTTCTTCAGCCCGGGCAGCTACTGGCCGTTCGGTCTGGCGCTGGCCGCCGCGATCGCCGCGCTCGGCATGGTGTTCTGGCAGTACTGGCTGATCGGTGCCGGCCTGCTGGCCGTCGTCTTCTCCGCCTGTGGGCTTCTGTTCGAGTACTACAGCGGCACCCGGCGTACCGCCGAGCACTGACCCACCCGGTCGCCGTCGCGACCGACCCGGCACGACGAAGGCCCGTTCCCCGAGAGGGGAGCGGGCCTTCGGTCATGTTCCACCCTGCCCGGCGTGGTGCGGCGGTCAGGTGGTCAGGTGGTTAGGCGGTCGGGAGGTGCTGTGGTCAGGCGGCGCGGCGGCGGGCGGGCTGGCGGTGGCGGGCGGCCAGCCGGGTGACCGGGAAGGCGACCGCGCTGACCACCACGGCGGCGCCGCAGTCGGTGCAGATCAGCTCTGGACAGTCGGTGCCGTGGCCGTCGACGCAGGGCGGAGCCTCGAACAGCGCCACGCCCTCGCAGACGTCGCAGTAGAGCTCGCGGTGCGACACGGCCGTCTCCTCTCGGATACCAGGCGGACCGCCCCCGGATGCGACAGTGACGCACCGACGGCAGCAGAGAACTACTCAGCTGTAGTTTCCCAGACGGGTCCGACAAATCTCCGCGCACAGTCGCCGCTCGTCGGCATCCGCGCGTGATCCACCCGACATCATCGAAGTCGGGGCTTCCGGGCTGCCCGGACACCGCGGATTCACGGAACCCGAGTCGATCACCGGCCGAGACGCCGCCCGACGGGTCGGGCGGCGGTGAGGTCAGGCGGTGGCGGTCTCGATCCAGCGGTCCAGGGTCGCGGCGGCCGCGCCGGAGTCGATCGACTCGGCCGCGCGGGCCAGGCCGGCGCGCAGCGCCTCGGTCAGGTCGCCGTCCAGCGGGCCCTGGGTGGCCAGCGCCGCCGCCGCGTTGACCAGCACCGCGTCCCGGACCGGGCCCGTCTCGCCGGCCAGCAGGCGACGGGCCACGCCGGCGTTGTACGCGGCGTCACCGCCGCGCAGGTCGGCGAGGGTGGACCGGGGTACCCCCAGGTCCGTCGCGTCCAGCACAGCCTCACGTACGGTGCCGCCCTGGGCCGCCCAGATCCGGGTCGGCGCGGCGGTGGTGAACTCGTCCAGCCCGTCCTCGCCGCGCATCACGATCGCCGAGTCGCCACGGGCCGCGAACACGCTGGCCATCACCGGGGCCATCCGCAGGTCGAAGCAGCCGACCGCGCCGGCCCGGGGGCGGGCCGGGTTGGTCAGCGGGCCGAGGAAGTTGAAGAAGGTGGGCACGCCCACCTCGCGGCGGACCGGGCCGGCGTGCCGCATCCCGGGGTGGAAGCGGGCTGCGAAGCAGAACCCGATGCCGGCCTCCTCGACACAGCGGGCAACCTGCTCCGGGCCGAGATCCAGCGGGATGCCGAGGAACTCCAGCAGGTCGGCGGTGCCGCACAGGGAGGAGGCGGCCCGGTTGCCGTGCTTCACGACACGGACGCCCGTGCCGGCGACCACCAGCGCCGTCATCGTGGAGATGTTCACCGTGTGGGCGAGGTCACCGCCGGTGCCGACCACGTCGAGCGCGGTACGGCGCAGCTCCTCGGGCAGTGCGACCGGGACCGCGCGACCGAGCATCGCCTCCACCAGGCCGGCCAGCTCCGCGGGGGTCTCGCCCTTGGCCCGCAGCGCCACGGCGAAGGCGGCGATCTGCGCCGCGCTCGCCGAGCCGGTCATGATCTCGTCCATCGCCCAGGCGGTGTCGGCGGTGGAGAGTTCGTCGCCGCGCAGCAGCGCGTTGAGCAGGTGCGGCCAGGTCCGATCGCCCATGGCGGGCCTCCCGAGCATGCGAAGTGCGGGTGGGCTGGAACCGGCGCCGAGGAGATCCGGCGCCGTGGGGGTGCCGGAGGAGCGTGGGACGTCAGGCGGGTGCGTGCGTCCGCAGCAGCTCGGCCACCGTGCCGCCGGTGGTCACCGGGTCGAGCGGGTGCACCAGCGTCGCGTCGACCTCGGCGTACGCGGCGAGCCATCGGTCGGCGGCGCGGGCGATCACGAGGCAGGTCGGGGGAGCGTCGTCCCGGTCGTCCTTGACCTGCCGGGCGATGCCGATGCCGCCGCCCGGGCTCGCCTCACCGTCGAGCAGAAGCAGGTCGATCTCGTAGTCGTCGACCAGTCGGATGGTCTCCGCGTAGGTCGACGCCTCGACGAACTCGATCTGCAGACCGGGAGCGGGCCGGGTGCCGACGGCCATCCGCATCCGATCACGGACCTGCGGGTCGTCGCTGTAGAGCAACACGGTGCAAAGACGATCGGTCATGCCGGAACTCCCACCTCGTAGCTGCCCGCAGATCGTACCGGTCGGCGTGACGTAGCCGACATCCCGCCCGACGTCGTGCGTCGGGGCGTACCGTCCGGGCAGCTCAGGCGGGCGCGGCGTCGGCTGCGCGTTCGCGGGCCTCCTGGCGGTCCAGCTCGCGGTCCACCCGGCGGGCCTCCCGCTCGGACTGCTTGACCCACTGAACCACCAGCACCGCGAGCATGGTCACACTGACGAACTCGCCACCGGCCCACAGGATGCCGCCGGCGACCACCTGGTCCTGCCACGGGTCGACCCAACCGAGGTTGAGCGACGGGTACCAGTCGCCGCCGAAGAGCGTGCTGCTCTGCATGATGGTGAGGCCGAGCACCGTGTGGAACGGCACGGAGAGCAGCATCAGCAGCGCACGCGCCGGGTACGGCCAGCGGCCGGGCAGCGGGTCGAGGCCGAGCAGCGGCCAGAAGAACACGCAGCCGGTCATGATGAAGTGGGCGTGCACCAGCTCGTGCGCCCAGGCGTGTTCGAGGGTGTAGCGGTACAGATCACTGAAGTACAGCACGAACGGGTTGACCACGAAGATGGCGAACGCCACCAGCGGGAAGCTGTAGACCCGGGCGACGCGGCTGTGCACGATCGCGAGCAGGCGCTTGCGTGGCCCGACCGGCAGGGTCCGCAGGGCCAGGGTCATCGGCGCGCCCAGCGCCAGGAAGATCGGCGCCACCATGGAGAGCACCATGTGCTGGATCATGTGCACGGACAGCAGCGCGGTGTCGTACGCGTGCAGCCCGCTGACCGTGACGAGCGCGATGCCGCCCAGGCCGGGGCCGAGGAAGAACACGGTACGGGCGATGGGCCAGCGGTCGCCCCGCAGGCGCAGTCGGTACACCCCGTAGAGGTACAGGCCGGCGGCGAGCACCAGGCCGAGGGCCAGCCAGCTGTCCAGCCGGGTCTCGGTCAGCACCGCGCCGACGGTGAACGGCGGCGGGGCCGAGGTGGCGGCGAAGATCGGATCGACGTGCAGCACGCTTTTCAGGCTAGGCCAGGCGAACCGGACCCTGACGCTCGGGCCACGGAAGGCGCAGGTTTGCCACCCCGCTGATCGGCGGCCCCGGTCAGGGGCAATAATGACGGCGTGACTGCGGCCCCAGCCATTGACAAGAGCCGGATCCACTCTCTGACCCGACCAAACATGGTCAGCGTCGGGACGATCGTGTGGCTCTCAAGCGAACTCATGTTCTTCGCGGCGCTGTTCGCGATGTACTTCTCCATCCGCGCGGCTGCGCCGGAGCAGTGGGAGAAGCACACCGAGGCGCTGAACATCCCCTACGCGACCACCTTCACGGTGATCCTGGTGCTGTCCTCGGTGACGTGCCAGCTCGGCGTCTTCGCGGCGGAGAAGGGTGACGTGCACGCGCTGCGGCGCTGGTTCACCGTCACCTTCGTGATGGGTCTGATCTTCGTCCTCGGCCAGCTGAACGAGTACCGGCACCTGGTCGCCGACGGCATCAAGATCAACGAAGACGGGTACGGGTCGGTGTTCTACCTGACCACCGGCTTCCACGGCCTGCACGTGACCGGTGGTCTGATCGCCTTCATCATCTTCATGGTCCGTACGACCATGGGCCGGTTCACTCCGGCGCAGGCGACGTCGGCGATCGTCGTGTCGTACTACTGGCACTTCGTCGACGTCGTGTGGATCGGGCTGTACGCCATGATCTACTGGCTCCAGTGATCTTGCGCGTCACATTCCGCGCTGCTGCTCCGTCCCCTGAGACAGGTCCAACCGGTTAAGGACACCGCTCATGACTTCTGACAACGACCGCCGACGCGGTCTGCTCGCGCGGTTGCGCGAGCGGCCCGCCGCGCGCAGCAGGGGCCGCCGCCGGCTGGGCGCCGCGGTCCGGCTGATCGCCGCGCTGATGCTCGCCGGTGGCGCGTACACCGTCTTCGCCCCGGGCGCCCAGGCGCAGGACAACCCGCAGCTGACCGGCGCCGCCGCCGAGGGCAAGGCGCTGTTCGACGTGAGCTGCGTGACCTGCCACGGCCGCAACGCCCAGGGCGTCGAGGGCCGCGGGCCGAGCCTGGTCGGCGTCGGCGCGGCCTCGGTCGAGTTCCAGGTCAGCTCCGGGCGGATGCCGATGGCCCGCCAGGAGGCCCAGGCGCACCGCAAGCCCCCGGTCTTCACCGACGAGCAGACCCGTCAGCTGGCCCAGTACATCCAGGAGTTGGGCGGCGGGCCGGTCGTGCCCGAGGGCGACGAACTGCGTGAGGACGGCAACATCGCGTCCGGTGGTGAGCTGTTCCGGATCAACTGCTCGCAGTGCCACGCGTTCGGTGGCGGCGGCGGTGCGCTCTCCTCGGGCAAGTTCGCCCCGAGCCTGCACCCCGCGACCGACCGCCAGATCTACGCGGCGATGTTGAGCGGCCCGCAGAACATGCCGGTGTTCGGCGACAACCAGCTCCGGCCGGAACAGAAGGCCGACATCATCGCCTACATCCAGGAGACGCTGAAGCACGACCAGGACCCGGGCGGGTTCAACCTCGGGCGGTACGGCCCGTCCACCGAGGGCCTGGCGATCTTCCTGGTCGGCATCGTGGCGCTCGTCTTCGCCAGCCTGTGGATTGCGGGCAAGTCGTGACCGAGCGGATACTCCTAATCAGTGCTGTGGTGCCGCTCGGCGCCACCCGTAGCGAGGTGACGGCATGAGCACCCACACCGAGCACCAGGCCTCACAGGGCCCGGAGCCGCTCGACGTGAACGACCCCAAGCTGACCCGTTTCGACATCGTTCGTGAGGGCGCGCGTCGGGACGACATCGAGATCGTCCACTACGAGCCGCAGGTGCTGCCGGGCACCAAGGCGGAGCGTCGGCTGACCCGGGTGGTCGCCGGCTTGTTCCTGATCACCGGCCTGGCCGCGACCGCCTTCCTGGCCATCTACATCTGGTGGCCGTGGCAGTACGAGGCGGGCCGCGGCGGCGACAAGTTCTACACCCCGCTGCTCGGCTTCACCCTCGGCGTCGCGCTGCTCGCCGTCGGCTTCGGCATCCTGACCTGGGGCAAGAAGTTGCTGCCCAAGGAGGTCTCGATCCAGGACCGGCACGAGGGCCAGGTGGACTCCGAAGGCCGCACCATCACCGGCCAGACCATGCTCTACATGGCGGACGAGCTGGGCGTGAAGCGTCGCCCCCTGCTCGGCATCTCGCTGCTGGCCGGTCTCGCACCGGTCGCCGCGGTCGCTGCGGCACCGCTGGTCGGCGGCCTGATCTCGCAGCCGCACAAGAACAACCAGATGTTCACCACCGGGTTCGCCGCGGCCGAGGGCGGCCAGCGGATCCGTCTGGTCCGCGAGGACGGCCGGCCGATCCGCCCGGCGGACATCAGCACCGGTGGGCAGCTGACCGTCTTCCCCGGCATCGACCACGGCGTGAGCAACAGGCACGCCGACTCGCCGACGCTGCTGATCCACCTCCGCGACTCCGACGCGCAGGAGTCGCGCCGGGCCAACGAGAAGGTCGGCCACGGTGACTACATGTGGGGCAACTACGCGGCGTTTTCGAAGATCTGCACGCACGCGGGATGCCCGGCCAGCCTGTACGAGCAGCAGACCAACCGGCTGCTCTGCCCGTGCCACCAGTCCCAGTTCCTGATCACCGACAACGCCCGGCCCATCTTCGGCCCCGCCAGCCGGCGGCTGCCGCAGCTGCCGATCGAGGTGGATTCCGAGGGCTTCTTCGTGGCGAAGTCCGACTACACCGAGACCGTCGGGCCTGATTTCTGGGAGCGGCCATGAAGCGTCGAAAGCTTGACCTTGCGGCGACGCCGGGCAAGGCCGCGGTGGGAGTGGACGACCGCTTCGCGGTGGCCACCCCGCTGCGCAAACTGCTGAACAAGGTCTTCCCGGACCACTGGTCCTTCCTGCTCGGCGAGATCGCGCTGTTCTCGTTCGTCGTGCTGCTGCTGACCGGTGTGTTCCTCACCTTCTTCTTCGAGCCGGCGATGACCGAGGTGGTCTACGACGGCAGCTACGCGCCGTTGCAGGGCACCCCGATGTCCGCCGCCTACGCCTCCAGCCTGGACATCTCGTTCGACGTCCGCGGCGGTCTGGTGATGCGGCAGATGCACCACTGGGCGGCGCTGCTGTTCATGGCCGCGATCGTTGTGCACATGCTGCGGGTCTTCTTCACCGGCGCCTTCCGCAAGCCGCGTGAGACCAACTGGATCATCGGTTCGCTGCTGTTCTGGGTCGGCTTCCTGGCCGGCTTCACCGGCTACTCGCTGCCGGACGACGGCCTGTCCGGCACCGGCCTGCGGATCGCCTCGGCGATCATGCTGTCCATCCCGGTGATCGGCTCCTGGGTGACCTCGTCGATCTTCGGCGGCGAGTTCCCGGGCACGATCATCATCAGCCGCTTCTTCATCGCCCACGTGCTGCTCATCCCGGGTCTGCTGGTCGCGCTGATCAGCGTCCACCTGGGTCTGGTCTTCAAGCAGAAGCACACCCAGTGGCCCGGCCCCGGCCGGACCAACAACAACGTGGTCGGCGAGCGGATGTTCCCGCGGTACGCGCTGAAGCAGGGCGGCTTCTTCATGGTCGTCTTCGGCGTCATCGCGCTGATGGGCGGTCTGTTCCAGATCAACCCGATCTGGCTGTTCGGCCCGTACGAGGCGTGGGTGGTCTCGGCCGCCAGTCAGCCCGACTGGTACGTCATGTTCCTCGACGGGTCGACCCGACTCATGCCGGCCTGGGAGATTCCCATCCCGATCGGCGACGGGTACGTCATCCCGCCGCTGTTCTGGCCGACGGTCGTGCTGCCCGGCATCCTGGTGGGCCTGTCGACGATGTACCCGTTCCTGGAAGCCCGGCACCTCAAGGACCGCAAGAGCCACAACCTGCTCCAGCGTCCCCGGGATGCTCCGGCCCGGACCGCGGTCGGCGCCATGGCCGTCTCGTTCTACATCGTGTTGACGCTCTCCGGCGCCAACGACGTGATCGCGGACAAGTTCCAGATCAGCCTGAACGCGATGACCTGGGCGGGCCGGATCGGCCTGCTGGTGCTCCCGCCGCTGGCGTACTACGTCACCTACCGGCTCTGCCTGGGTCTGCAGCAGCACGACCGGGAGGTGCTCGCGCACGGCGTGGAGACCGGCATCATCCGGCGCATGCCGGACGGCCGGTTCGTCGAGGTGCACCAGCCGCTCAGCGCGTCCAACGGGCACGCGGACGGTCACGGTCAGCTCGACTACGTCGGCTGGGTCGTGCCCAAGAAGATGAACCGGCTGGGGGCCCTCGGCCCGGCCATCCGGGGCTTCTTCTACCCGATCGAGAAGCCGGTCGAGGCACCGGTCTCGCCGGGGCACCCGCCGGTCGAGGCCCGACCCGAGCGCGAGGAGATCGGCAGCGGCGAAAGCCGCCGCTGACCGCCCAGTCGCACCGTTACGGGGCGCCCGCCGGATTCCGGCGGGCGCCCCGTCGTATTCACACCCCCCGACCCATCTGACCAGGAGTAGGACGGCCCTGGTGGGACCGGTCGACCCCGTGCGACGGGCGATCGCAGGAATAACCCCGGTGAGCCGGGTATCCGTGCGGTCCAACGTCTCAAGGGGGGGAAGCATGTTGGGTATCAAACGCCTCGGCCTGTTGGCCGCGCTGGTACTGGTCGGTGTCGCGCCGGCTGCGGCCGCGCAGGCCGCGGCACAGCCGTCAACGCAGGACACCCAGTACCTGCAGGCGGTACACCAGGTCAACCTGTTCGAGATCACCGCTGGTGACCTGGCTCAGCAGAAGGGTCAGGACCAGGGGGTCAAGGACCTGGGCGCGATGCTGAAGACCGACCACACCCAGCTGGACCAGACGGTGCAGCAGACCGCGTCGCAGCTCGGGGTGGAACTGCCGAACGAGCCCAGCGCCGATCAGCAGGCGGTCATCGACAAGCTGAACAACGCCAGCGGCGCGGAGTTCGACCGGCTCTGGGTGACCAGTGAGCTGGCCGGCCACGTCCAGGCCATCCAGGCCACCCAGACGGAGATCTCGCAGGGCTCCGAGCAGTCGGTGGTCCAGTTGGCGCAGACGGCACTGCCGACGCTGCAGACGCACTACGACGAGTTGGTGGCGCTCGCCAACAAGTTGGGCATCCCGGTTCCGCAGACCAGCGCCAGCGGTACGCCCAGTCCGGGCGGCACCGGCACCGAGTCGCCGGCTCCGGGCGGCACTGTCACCGAGTCGCCGGCTCCGGGCGGCACCGGCACCGAGTCGCCGGCTCCGGGCGGCGGCACCACCGAGGTACCGGCTCCCAGCGAGAGCTGACGTAGCCACAGCAGACGGCCGGTCCACCCTCGCGGTGGGCCGGCCGCCCTGTGCGCGCTACGCGCCGCCGTGCGGCCGGTACGGCCCCCGAAACGGCGAGTGGATCAGTCGGCGCTGGCCAGACCGATCGCGAACGCCTCCTCCAGGTCGTGCTGCGAGTACGCCCGGAAGGCGATGTGCGACTCGGTGTTGAGCACGCCCGGGACCTTGGAGATGCTGCCCGCGATGACCTGTGCGATCTGGTCGAACTCGCGGACCCGGACGATGGCGATGAGGTCGACGTGCCCGGCCACCGAGTAGACCTCGCTGACGCCGGGAAGGTTGGCCAGGTTCTCCGCCACCTCGGGGATCGCATCGGTGGCGCAGTCGATCAGCACGATCGCGGTGATCACGGGGCATTTCTCCGTTCGTCGGCGTCGTCGCCCATGCTAGATGTTCTGGCCCGAGACCGGAGGCGGGAGCCGTCCGGGCTCAGCCCTGGGCGGGGCAGGGCACGGTGAGGTCGCTCCCGGCCCGGATCACGTTCCGCAGCCGCTCGCCGGCCCGTACGGTCGCGCCCGGCCACACCACAGTGCGGGACACGTCACCGTCCACCCGCGCTCCCGCGCCGACGACCGACTCCACGCAGCGGCCGGTCACCGTCGCGGTCTCCTCGACGAGAACGCCGCCGGCCGCGGCGTGCAGGTTGGCCGCCAGGTAGTCGGCCGGGGTGCCGGTGTCGAAGAAGGTGCCCGGGTAGGCCACCACCGCCAGGGCGCCCGCCGCCTCGGCCGGACGCCACACGGCGCGAACCAGGTCCGAGAAGACGACCGGCAGGTCCCGGACCAGCCGCCAGGGCAGCAGCGAGAAGCCGGTGAAGCAGTGCCCGGCGAAGGTGCCCGGCGCCGCCGGGTCCGCGGCGGGCTGGCCGAGCAGGCGTACGGTGTGCCCGTCCCAGCCGTCGAGCAGGGCGGCGACGTCCGGGCCCGGGGGAGCAGCCGGGTCGGCGAGGTACGCGTCGGCGTTGCCGACCAGCACCGGCCGCCCGTCGATCCAGTCCCGCAGGTTGGCCACCCCACCCGCGGTGCCCAGCGGGTCGCCCGGCTCCACCGACAGGTGTGCGCGGTCGCCGACGTGCGCCACCACCTGCTCGCCGAGGTAGCAGGCGTTCACCGCGACCCGATCGGGACCGGTCAGGCCCAGGCCGGCCAGCCGCGCCAACGCCCGATCCAGCAGGGGCACGTTGCCCACCGGGCAGAGCGCCTTGGGCACCCGTTCGGTGAGCGGGCGCAGCCGCGTGCCCTCGCCGGCGGCCAGCACCACCGCGCACAGATCCGCCGGCACACCGGCCGCGACGATCACGGGGTGTCGTCGGGCACCGGCGGCGGGAACTGTCCGGCCAGCGGCCCGATGTCGTAGTAGGCGAGCAGCCGGGCCGTCGGCCAGGTCAGCTTGGGCAGGTCGTCCAGGGGGTGCCAGGCGGCCTCGAAGACTTCCGCGCCGTCGACGGTCAGCTCGGTGCTGGACGCCGGCACCTCGGCCTCGAAGACCATGTCCACCCAGCCCTTGGCGTGCACGATCGCATTCGGCACCGCCGGACGCAGCCGCGACGGTGGGAGCCGGACGCCGGATTCCTCGAACAGCTCACGGGCCGCACCCACCACCGGGGCCTCACCCCGGTTGAGCAGGCCGGCGGGGAGTGACCAACCCTTGTCGGGCGGCTGGCGCAGCATGAGCAACCGACCCGCGCCCGTCGCCTCGGCGTCCCGGACCAGGGTCACCGCGCCGACGATGTACTTGGGCACGGCCAGCCGGACCAGGCGCCGACGCACCGGCAGGGGCAGCCGGTAGAAGGCCTGGTAGAAGAGGGCCCGACCGGTGGCGCGGGAGCGGGGGATCATGACTCCAGGCTAGTGGTCACGAATGTTCTTCGGACGCGCTGGGGCCGCCAGGTCACTGTCGATGGTCGACCAGGTCGATGAGCTGGCGGACCACGGTGTCCGGTTCGATCACCCGGTCGAAGACCGCGACCAGCAGGGTCTCCAGGTCGGGATAGCCCAACTCCTCGGAGAGGCGCAGCAGTGGCAGGTCACTGGCGAGGCCCCGGTTGTGCTGGCGCAGGGCGAGCCCGATGGTGGCCCGACCGAGGCGCACCTTGTCGCTGATCGTGATGCCCGGCTCGGTGTGCTCGGCGAACCACCGGTTGATCTGCATCTGCGCGTGCGGCGACTTGACGAACGTCAGCCACTCCCGCCGGGGGCCGCGCGGCGCCACACCGGCCTCGAAGCCGTTGTCGCCGTCGTTCTCGGTGAAGATCTCCACCACGTCGCCCTCGTCCAGCTCCGAACTGAGCGGGGCCAGCCGACCGTTGATGCGTGCGGCGAGGCAGCGGTCGCCCCGGTCGTTGCCCAGCTCGTACGCGAGGTCGACAGGCGTGGCGCCGGCCGGGAGCACGACCTGACGCCCGTCGGCGAAGACCTGGATCTGCCCCTCGGCCAGGTCGCAGCGCAGCGACTCGTAGAACTGTGCCGGGTCGGCGGCGTCCGGCTCCCAGTCGAGCACCCGGCGCAGCCAGTCCAGCTGTTCGGCACGGGCCGCGGCGGTGCTGCTGCCGGAGCGGGGGAAACGGAAGTCGGCGGCGATGCCGTACTCGGCCGAGCGGTGCATCTCCTCGGTGCGGATCAGCACCTCCACGGTGCGGTCCTGGGGGCCGCAGACGCTGGTGTGCAGCGAACGGTAGAGGTTGTTCTTCGGCGAGGCGATGAAGTCCTTGAAACGGCCGGGCACCGGTCGCCAGGTGCCGTGGATCGCGCCCAGCGCGGCGTAACAGTCGGTGGCCGGGCCGTCGACCACCACCACGATGCGGGGCAGGTCGTACGGGGCGGTGTGGCCGCCGGCGATGGTGTCCTTCCAGATCGAGTAGAGGTGCCGGGGACGGGGGCTCACCTCGGCGTCGACCCGGCTGCGGCGCAGTGCCACCCGTGCCCGGGTGACCACCGAGTCGAGGTATGAGTCCCAGCCCGGCCGATCGTGCACGTGCCGGGCCAGCCGGGCGTGCTCGTCGGGCTCGAGGTGCAGCAGCACCACGTCGTCCAGCTCGCGTTTGAGGGTCTGGATGCCCAGCCGGTCACAGAGCGGGACCAGCACCTCCTGGGTCTTGCGGGCGATCCGTTCCCGCGACGACGCGGAGCGCACCCCGAGCGTCCGCATGTTGTGCAGCCGGTCGGCCAGCTTGATGATCAACACCCGGACGTCCTTGGCGGCCGCGACGATCATCTTGCGGACCGTCTCCGCCTCGGCGGCCTTGCCGTAGAACGCCTTGTCGAACTTGGTCACCCCGTCGACCAGGTGGGCCACCTCGCCGCCGAAGTCCTCGGAGAGCGCCTGGAGGGTGTAGCGGGTGTCCTCCACGGTGTCGTGCAGCAGCGCCGCGACCAGGGTGGTGGTGTCCATCCCCAGCTCGGCGCAGATCTGCGCCACCGCGAGGGGATGGGTGATGTACGGTTCCCCGCTCTTGCGGAACTGCCCGCGGTGCATGTTCTCCGCGATCGTGTAGGCACGGCGCAGCACCGCGGGGTCGGTGCCGGCGTGGATGCCCCGGTGCGTGCGGACCAGTTGGGTGACCGGGTCCGAGTCGGTGGTCGGCCAGCTGAGCAGCGACCGCAGCCGGCGAGCGAGCGGCAGCTCACCCGGCTGCGTCGGCAGGGCGCCCCCCAGGGCGGCGCCGTGTCCGGCGTCGACGTCCACGAGGGACACCTCCTCACCCCGGCTCCGCATCGCCGGAAGCCGGCGGGGGAGCAGGCCCACGAATCGGGCAGGACTGCACTTCTCTAACAGCCTAAGCGAGTCGACGTAGTCCGATCGGTCAGTTGGTCATGAGCGTTCGGTCGAGAGTTGGTGGGACGCGCCGCCCTCGGCCTTAACCAGCAGGTCACGGAACCGGCCCGCGCCACTCGCCGGAGAGGACCAACCGGAGGACATCTCGACGAGTCGGGTCTCCGGTCGCTCCAACCAGGACAGGATCCGCTCGGACTCCTCGGCGGTGGCGGCCGGCACCGGACCGTGCCCGCCCGACACCGTCTCGGCGGTGGCCCGGATCGCGGTCAACGTGGGACGCGGGTGCGCGCCCGGCGGGGACACCCCCGCGCCGGCGAGTCGGCCGTGCCGGACCAGCGCCAACTCCCAGCCGCCCCGGGCGGCCGGCCGGGCCGCGGCCAACTCGACGATCCCGGTCAGCGCGGCCAGCCGCTGCATCCGCACGGTGGCCCGCAGCACGGCGGCCAGCCGGGACCGCACCACGGCGGCCTCCTCGTAGCGCTGGTCGCGGGAGAGCACGTCGATCCGCGCGAGCAGCGCGTCCACCACCGGCTGGGGGTCGCTGGCCGTCGCGGTACGGAAGGGCGCGGCGGCGCTGTCGTCGTACTCCTCGGGGGTGATCTTGTGTTCGCAGGGCGCCGGGCAGCGACCCAGCTCGGCCAGCGCGCAGGCCGGCGTGACGGTGCGCAGCGAGAGCCGGTGCGTGCACTGGCGCAGTGGCACCGCGTCGTGGAAACCGGCGGCGGCCAGCTCGGCGGCCCGCCGGGAGGTGAACGGCCCGAGGTACGCGGTGTCGGTGGGGGAGAGGTCGCGGACGATCGACAGCCGAGGGTACGGCCCGTCGGTCAGCTTGAGCCAGATCATCCGTTCCGGGTATTTGGACCGGCGGTTGTACGGCGGAGCGTGCGCGGCGATCAACCGCAGCTCACGGACCTCCGCCTCCAACGAGTGGGCGCACTCCACCGCCTCGACCCGTTCGGCCGCGCCCAGCATCTCGGAGATCCGGGCACGCTTCTCGCCGGCGGTGAAGTAGCTGCGCACCCGGGTCGCGATGTCGACCGAGGTGCCCACGTAGAGCGGCCGGTCGTCGGCGGCCCGGAAGATGTAGACCCCCGGCACCTTGGGCAACCCCTCGGCCAGGTGCCTTTTGCGGCGCTGGGTCGGGGTGACCGCGCGGGCGAACTCGATGGCGTCGCCGATCGTGTCCACCCGGTGCCCGCCGAGCCGACCGATCAGCCCGTGCAGCACGTCGACGGTGGCCTTCGCGTCGTCCAACGCCCGGTGGGTGGGCTGGGTGGCGGTGCGGAAGTAGGCGGCCAGGGTGCCCAGCTTGCGGTTGGGCACCTCGTCGCGGGTCAGCACCCGGCGGGCGAGCGCCGCCGTGTCCAGGACGCGGGGGTTGGGCCAGCGGTAGCCGTGCTTGGCGCAGGCGGCCTTGAGGAAGCCCACGTCGTACGGGGCGTTGTGGGCCACCAGCACCGCGCCGTCGATGAACTCCAGGAAGCTCGGCAGCACCTGCTCGATCGGCGGCGCCGGCACCAGCATGGCCTGGGTGATGCCGGTCAGCACGGTGATGAACGGCGGAATCGGCTGGCCCGGGTTGACCAGGGTCGCCAGCACCCCCAACTGCTCGCCACCGCGCACCTTGACCGCGCCGATCTCGGTGATGCCGCCGCCGTCCGGCGCGCCGCCGGTGGTCTCCAGGTCGACCACCACGAACGTCGTCGCGTAGAGCGGCAGCGCCGGGTCCACCCCGCCCACCGCCGGGTCGAGACCGGCCAGTGACTCCTGGACGTACTCCGCCTGTGCCATCGGCGGCACGCTAGCGCCCCGGTCCGACACTCCCGTCGCAGCCGTCCCATCCGTCACCATGGGGCTAGGATGAGAGATCGGCTCACTCACCGGGCGGTGGGCCCGGTCGCGGTGGGAGACTTGCCACATGCCCCTCACCGAGTCGTACGACGACCACCTCCCGCAGGAGGATCCGGTCGCGCTCGACGGTGCTGTGGGCAACCCGGACGACAACGTAGTCAACGACACTCCGAGCGCATCGGACCCCACAACGGGCGAGGGTCCCGCCGCCGAGCCGGAACCGACACTGCCCGAGCCGGTCCGGCAGCGGATCGTGACGCTGACCGCCGCGGTGCTGCCCACCCTCCCCCTCGACGAGGTCCCGGTGCCGTTGCGCCGGGTGGCCAAGTTCGCCCCCAACCGACGCGCCCGGCTCGGCGCGCCGGTCATCGCCGCCCAGCTCACCGCCGACCCGCTGTTCCGGCAGCGGGTCACCGCGCGGGTCCTGGCCGACGCCGGTGACCTCGGTGCGGCCGTGGTCGAGGGCACCGCGCCGGCCGCCGCCGACCCGGTCGAGGTGGCCGCGTTGGCCTACCTGGCCCGGCCCCGAGGCTGGCGGGAGCTGATCGACGCCAGCGGCGCGGCCGTGCGCGCCGAGGCGGACAGCGCCGTCGTCGCCGAGCTGGTCCGCGAGGCCGAGCAGCGGGCCACCCGGGCCGAGCACGACCGCGCGGTGGCCCGGGTCGAGGCCGAGAAGCTCCGCGACGAGCTGGCCCGCGTCCGCGAGGAGCTGGGTCAGCTCCGCGAGGAGTCCCGACAGGTGGCCCGCACCCTGCGGGAGACCCAGGCCCGCGAGCGGAAGGCCACCGAACTGCTGGCCACCGAGCGCGGCCGGGCCGCCCGCGCCAGCGCCGACGTGGACGCCGAGCTCCGCCGGGCCCGGGCCAGCGCCAAGGAGGCGCGCTCGGTCGACGACGCCCGGCTCTGGCTGCTCCTGGAGACCATCGGCCAGGCCGCCGTCGGGCTGCGCCGGGAGCTGGCGCTCGACCCGGTGGACAAACTCCCCGCCGACTTCGTCGCCGACGCGTTCGCCGAGCAGCCGGGCACCGCCCCGGCCGGCCCTGCCGCCCGTGCCCGCGACACCGACGACCCGGCCCGGCTCGACCAGTTGCTCGCCCTGCCCCGGGCGCACCTCGTGGTGGACGGCTACAACGTCACCAAGCGTGGCTTTGGCGAGATGTCCCTGGAGCAGCAGCGCAAACGCCTGATCACCGGGCTGGGCGGGATCGCCGCGCAGACCGGCGACGAGGTTACAGTGGTCTTCGACGGCGCGGAACGGATGCACGGGTTGCCGCCCGCGCCGCGCGGCGTACGGGTGCTCTTCTCCCGCAAGGGTGAGACCGCCGACGAGCTGATCCGGCGACTGGTCCGTGCCGAGCCCGCGGGCCGGCCGGTGGTCGTGGTCTCGTCGGACCGCGAGGTCGCCGACGGGGTACGCCGGCACGGCGCGTACCCGCTGGGCGCGGACTCGCTGCTACGGCGGCTCGCCCGCTCCTGACCGCGGCGGCCGACACGTCGACGGGTCCCGGCGAGGGTTGGGCGAGCCCGGCCGGCGCACCACACGTCGCACTGTGCCTCAACCTGTCCCACCCCGGAGCTAGCATCGCCGCGACCGCCGAGGGATGGGAGTCGCCATGGCACGGGACGACGTCAAGGTCTTCGTCGACCGGGACCTGCGAGGTGCCCGGTTCAACAGGTCGACGCTGGCCGGTGCGGTGATGCGCGGCGTCGATGTCGATGCCCTGGACATCGACGCGCCGTGGCTGGCCGAGGGCACGTTCCTGATCAACGGTGTCGATGTCGTGCCGCTGGTCGAGGCCGAGCTCAACCGACGATTTCCCGGGCGCGACCTCCGGCGGGCCAAGAATCCGGACGACCTCCGCGTGGCGTGGGCGGCACTCGAACGGGCCTGGGCGGCGGCGGTCGACCGGGCTCTGTCCATGCCCGAGGGTGCCGTCGACGCCTCGGTCGACGGGGAGTGGTCGTTCGCGCAGACACTGCGCCACCTCGCGTTCGCCGCCGACACCTGGTTGGGCAAGGCGATCCTGCGCCGGCCGCAGCCCTTCCACCCGCTCGGGCAACCCCATGCCGAGTACGAGACCGATGGCTTCGACATGTCGATCTTCGCCGTCGAGCAGCCGACGTTCGCCGCGACCCTTGAGCTACGGGCCGAGCGGCAGGCGATGGTGCGCGACTTTCTCGCAGCCGTCACGCCGGACCTGCTCGCCGAGACTCGGCCGGCCGCCTGGTGGCCCGAGAAGCAGGTGTCCATCCTGCACTGCCTTCACGTCATCTTCGACGAGGAGTGGCAGCACCTCCGCTTCGCGTTGCGTGACCTCGACGCACAGGGCTGAAATTTCGCCCCCAGAAGGCTGCTCTGCCGCTCCGGCGCTCGGCCGGTCGGGCGCTGCCGCTCCGGCGCTGGGCCGGTCGGGCGGTCGGGCGGCCACCAGTCAGGCGGTCGGTAGTCGCCGGGCCAGCTCACGACGCAGTGCGTCGGGGCCCGGCCTCATCCAGGAGAGCCGGACGACCAGTTCGTAGGGGCCGCGTCCGGGAGTCGACCACTGCCCGGGTCCCATGGGTGGCCGGGTCTGCTGCGGGTCGAGTGGCGTGACCACCAGCCGCGGATCCACGCGGCCTCGGACCCGGGCGCCGGCCATGTTGACCCAGTCGATGCTGAGCCTGGTCCCGTTCGGTCCGGTCAGGTGCAGCGCCTCGTCGGTCAACCGCAGCGGCAGACGAGGCTGACGGCGTAGCTGCCAGTTGGTGATCAGCGCGACGACGACGCCGATCAAGCCGAACCGCAGCAGCACCTGCCACCAGGGCTCGTCGAACAGCGCTGCGTAGGCCGCCAGGAGAGCCGCTGCGCCCAGCACGGCGAGGACCTTCGCGAGGCGATGTCGGCGCGGGGAGTACCGGAAGTCCACGACGGACGGAGCATCGAGGTCGGCCACCGTCGCCCAGTGCCCGGGAGGCCGTTCGGCCAAACGATGCCCCCTTCGCTCGATCGGCATGAATTCCGTGGTGTCGGGTTCCGTGATGTTGGGGGTTCCGCCGGGTGGGATACCCCGATATCGCTGATCTGGAGTGGATCTAGCACTGAAACGGGCGATCGGACGCGGTTCCTGTCGTACCCGGTGGTTAGTGTCGATGTCACCGACGGTGTTCGGCCGGCGACGACAGGAGTCGCCCGGGCGCCGCGAGCCGATCAGGAGGCGTGATGCTCATCGACTGCGACGGGTGCGCGAAGCGGGCCGACGGTTGTTCCGGCTGCCCGCTGACCGCTCTGTTCGACGAGACGTCCCCGGCGGCCGGGTTGGTCGCCGCCGAGGTCGAGGCCATCGAGGTGCTCGCCCGGGCCGGCTTTGACGTGGAGGTGCTGGTCGCGCCCGCGCGCCCGGAGGCGGCTCGCCGTCGCGCCGCCCGCCGCGTTGCCTGAGCGCGACACCGCGCCACCCGCCGCGTTGCCTGAGCGCGACACCGCGCCCGAAAGCGGGCTTCTCGCGGGCCATAGGATGAGCGGTCACGGCGGGAGGAGCGCGATGAGCGGGGAACGACGGGCGGTGACGCGGTGACCCCGCGCGGCTGGGCGCTGCTGACCCTGGCCGGGCTGACCATCGCGCTGGTCGTGCTGGCCGCGCTGCTCATCCCGTGGCACCGCCCGCCGGCACCCCGGGCCGACCAGCTCGCCGCGCTGGGCGATCTGCCGGCCGAGCAGGTGGCCAAGGGGCGGGAGTTCCGGGCCGCGCTGCGTCCCGGCGGCTACGCCGCGCTCGCCGTCGGGCTGCTGATCGCCCTCGCGCTCGGGTTGACCCCGCTGGGCAGTCGCCTGGTCGAGCTGGTGGGCCGGCCTTTCGGTGGGCACTGGGCAGCGCAGGCTGTGCTCGGCGGGCTTGCGGTGGTGCTCGTCGCCGACCTGGTGACGCTCCCGTTCGCCGCCTGGCGGCAGAGCGTGCTCACCCGCTACGGGTTGAGCACCAACGGCTGGAGCGGCTGGGCGGTCGACCTGCTCAAGTCGTACGCCGTCAGCGCGGTGATCGGCGCGGTGGCGCTGTTCGGCTTCTACGCGGTCATCCGGCTCGCGCCACGCTGGTGGTGGGCGTTCGGTGCGGCCGGCGCCGCGGTGCTGGTGGTGTTGCTGTCGTTCGTGCTGCCGGTGGTGGTGGAGCCGGTGTTCAACCGGTTCACCCCGATGGAGCAGGGCCCGTTGCGCACCGAGCTGATGAGCATGGCGGCCCGCGACGGGGTGCCGGTGCGTGACGTGCTGGTCGCCGATGCCTCCCGGCGCACCAGGGCGGTCAACGCGTACGTCTCCGGTCTCGGGCCGACCCGACGGGTGGTCGTCTACGACACGCTGCTGCGCGAGGCGACCCCGGCCGAGGTGACCGCCGTCGTGGCGCACGAGTTGGGGCACGCGAAGGACTCCGACGTGGCGGCCGGCACGCTGACCGGGGCGCTGGGCGCCGCGGCCGCCGTGGTGGCGCTCTACCTGCTCGGCTCGTGGGGGCCACTGCTACGGCTGGCCGGTGTCGACTCGGTGGCCCAACCGCGCGCGTTCCCGCTGTTGGTGGCCCTGGTCACGGTGGCCGGGCTGGTTGCCGCTCCGGTGCAGGCGCTGATGTCCCGACGGGTCGAGGCGCGGGCCGACGCGCACGCGCTCGCGCTCACCAACGACCCGGAGTCCTTCGAGTCGATGCAGCGTCGGCTCGGCTCGGTCAACCTCGGTGACCCCGACCCGCCCCGCTGGGAATACCTCTATTCGGCCTCACATCCGTCCACCGTGGAGCGGATGGCCGCCGCCCGCGCGTACGCCCGGGAGGTCGGCCGATGAGCCGCACCCTGCTGATCACCAATGACTTTCCGCCCCGCCCGGGTGGGATCCAGTCCTTCGTGCACAACCTCGCGGTCCGTCAACCGGCCGGCTCGGTGGTCGTCTACGCGTCGAGCTGGCGCGGGTCCGCGAAGTTCGACGCCGACCAGCCGTTCGAGGTGATCCGGGAGCGTACCCGGGTGTTGCTGCCCACCCCGTTGATCGCCCGCAGGGCGGCCCGGTTGGCCCGCGCGTACGACTGCGACACGGTGTGGTTCGGCGCGGCGGCCCCGTTGGGCCTGCTCGCGGCCGGGCTGCGGCGGCGCGCCGGCATCCGCCGGGTGGTGGCGCAGACCCACGGCCACGAGGTCGGTTGGGCGGCGGTGCCGGCCGCCCGGCCGGCGCTGCGCCGCATCGGCCGGGGTGTGGACGTGACCACCTATCTCGGCGAGTACACCCGCAGCCGGTTGGCCCGGGTGCTGGACGGGGTGACCGAGCTGCGCCGCCTCGCGCCCGGGGTCGACGTGGACACCTACCACCCGAGCGTGGACGGTGAGCAGGTCCGGGCCCGGCTCGGTCTGACCGACCGGCCGGTGGTCGTCTGTGTGTCCCGGCTGGTGCCGCGCAAGGGTCAGGACACCCTGATCCGGGCCCTGCCGGAGATCCGCCGTCGGGTGCCCGACGCGGCGCTGCTGATCGTCGGTGGTGGGCCGTACCGGGCGACCCTGGAGAAGCTGGCCCGCCAGGCCGGTGTGGAACGGGATGTGGTGTTCACCGGCACGGTGCCGTCGGTCGAGTTGCCGGCGCACTACGCGGCCGGCGACGTCTACGCGATGCCGTGCCGCACCCGCAACCGTGGCCTCGACGTCGAAGGGCTGGGCATCGTCTACCTGGAGGCGTCCGCGACCGGCCTGCCGGTGGTGGCCGGTGACTCCGGGGGCGCACCGGACGCGGTCCGGGAGGGGGAGACCGGCTACGTCGTGCGCGGTCGGGACGTCGCGCAGCTCTCCGACCGGGTCGCCCGGCTGCTCGCCGATCGGGACCTGGCCCGTCAGCTGGGCGCGGCTGGCCGGGCGTGGGTGGAACGGGAGTGGCGCTGGGAGGCGCAGGCGGAACGCATGGCGGCACTGCTCGCCGGCTGATCGCCGCCCGCGTTCAGCTCTCCCGGGTGGGCGCGTAGCGCGGCACGTACTCCTGGCCGGTGAGCTGCTGGATCGCCGCCATCACCTCGTCGGTGACCGTTCGGATGTCACGCGGCCCGTTGATCCGCTCGGCGACCGGGATCGGCGGGCCGAACCGCAGGGTGATCGGGTGTCGACGGGGCAGCCGCGCGTCGACCGGTAGCACCTCGGCGGTGCCGAGCACGCCGACCGGGATGATCGGCACCCCGGCGTCGCGGGCCAGCCGGGTCATTCCGACCCGGCCCCGGTAGAGCCGCCCGTCCGGGGAGCGGGTGCCCTCCGGGTAGACGGCGACCAGGCCGCCGGCGCGCAGCACCGGGACGGCGGCGTCGAGGGCGCGCAGGGCGGCCCGGCCGTCGGAGCGGTCGACCGGGATGGCGCCCATGCCGGCGACGATCTGCCGGTTGAGCCAGCCGCCCGGACCTCGACCGGTGAAGTACTCGGCCTTGGCCCAGAAGGTGACGTGTCGCGGCGTCGCGCTGACGAGGAACAACTCGTCGGCGACGGACAGGTGGTTGCCGGCGAGGATCGCGCCGCCATGCCGGGGAATGTGCTCCAGCCCTTCCACCCGGGGCCGCCAGCCCAGCCGCAGTGTGGTGCGGACGGTGAGCTTGGTGAGGTCGTACAGCAGGGGCACGTGTTCTCCGGGGATCGGGGATTCAGGTGAGCGTCGGACCGAGATGGGCGTCGAGCGTGGCACGCAGCAGGGCGTCGTCGTCGGCGGCGCCGGTGGCCAGCGGCAGGCTGCCCCAGGCCCAGAGCTGGGCGATGCCGTGCAGGTTGGCCCAGAGCGCGCCGGCCAGCACCGGTGCGGGCGCGTCGGTCGGCCGACGGAGCTGGGCCACGAGGTCCGCCAGAACGGCGAACAACGGCAGGCTCGTCTCGCGCAACCGTAGCCGGCCGCTGTCCAGCAGGTCGTGGCGGAACATCAGCTCGAACATGCCGCGGTGGGCCGCCGCGTAGTCCAGGTACGTCCGGGCCAGCGCGGTCAATCGGGTACGCGGGTCCGCGTCGACCACGCGCATCGTCTGCTCGACCCGGGCGGTGAGGTCGGCGAAGCCCTCCCGGGCAATGGCGGAGAGCAGGTCGACGTGGGTCGGGAAGTAGCGGCGCGGTGCGCCGTGCGAAACCCCGGCACGGCGGGCGATCTCCCGCAGCGACACCGCCGACTGGCCCTCGCGCAGCACCAGGTCCACCCCGGCGGCCACCAACCGCGCTCGTAGCCCCGGCTCGTCCACGTCCATAGACACTGTCTACCAGCCGTCGTAGACGGTGTCTACCTCCGGTGCGGAATGTCTCCGCCGATCAGCGGATGCGGGCCAGGATGCGATCGGCGGGGGCGGGGCGGCCGAAGTGCCAGCCCTGGGCTGCGTCGCAGCCGATCGCCCGTAGCCGCTCGGCCTGCCCGGCGGTCTCCACCCCTTCGGCGGTGACGGTCAGGTCCAGCGCGTGCGCCAGCGAGACCAGGGAGGCGAGGATCCGCTCGTCGGTGCGGCCGACGGACGGCGAGCGCAGGCCCGCGACGAACTCCCCGGCCACCTTCAGTTCGGTCACCGGCAGGTCCCGCAGGTACGCCAGGTTGCTGTAACCGGTGCCGAAGTCGTCGATGGCGATACGCACCCCGAGGTCGGCAAGGACCCGCAGGGCGCGGACCGGCTCTTCGGCGGTGCTCATCATCGTGCTCTCGGTGATCTCCAGTTGGAGCCGCTCCGGTGGCAGGCCGGTCTGCCGCAGCAGCGCGCGGACCTCCTGCACCAACCCGGGCCGGTGCACCTGCCGTACCGCAAGGTTGACGCTGACGAAGGGCGCGGCGGCACCCCCGGCCGACCACGCCTCGGCCTCGCGGCACGCCTCGGCCAACACCCAACCGCCCAGCTGGACGATCAGGCCGGTCTCCTCGGCCAACCCGATGAAGCTGTCCGGGCGCAGCACCCCCAACTCGGGGTGCCGCCAGCGGACCAGCGCCTCCACGCCGACCAGGCTGCCGTCGCGCAGCGAGGTCAGCGGCTGGTAGTCGAGGTAGAACTCGCCCCGCTCCAACGCCGCCGGGATGGCCGCGGAGAGCGCGTAGCGGGCCAGTTCACGTTGGTTGCGCTCGGCGTCGTAGAGCGACCAGCGCGCCCCACCGGCGGACTTCGCCCAGTGCAGGGTGCTGTCGGCGGCCCGCATCAGGTCCGTGGGGTTGGCCCCGGCCACCTGGCGCTCGACGATGCCGATGCTCGCCGAGATCTGCAGCTCGTGCCCGTCGACCAGGGCCGGTGTGCGTACCGCGGCAAGCGCGGTCTCGGCCACCGCCACCATGTCGTCGGTGCCGGCGCTGCGTTCCACCAGGATGACGAACTCGTCGCCGCCGAGCCGGGCCACCAGGTGCTCACCCATGGCCTTGCGCAGCCGCTCGGCCACCGTGGCCAGCAGCAGGTCACCGATCTGGTGCCCCAGCGTGTCGTTGACCACCTTGAAGCGGTCCAGGTCCAGGAAGCACACCCCGACCCGCTGCGCGCCCCGGCCCGGCTCGTTGAGCGCGGCGGCGAGCCGTTCGGTGAACAGCGTCCGGTTGGGTAGGCCGGTGAGCGGATCGTGGGTGGCCTGATGCCGGAACCGTGCCTCGCTGGCCCGCAGCGCCCGCTCCGCCTGGGTGCGGGCCCGCATGGCGGCGCGGCGGATCGACTCCTGCTCGTCGAGCGTCCGGTCGCGCAGCGCGCGGGCGTAGCCGGTCGCCACGGCCGCCAGCAGCCGGGCCATCCGGTCCTCGACGTCCTCGGCCACCAAGCCCAGGTCACGCACCAGGCGGAGCTGGATGACCTCGACGGTACGACCCAGCCCCTCGGCGGAAGCGATGTGCGCAGCGACCAGCTCGGCGCCGACCCGGTGCCCGGCACGCAGGTCGAACGGCTCGGTGAGCAACGCCCCGGCCAGTTGCCCGGTGAGCCGGTCCAGCAGGGACTCCAACTGGGCCTGGGTCATCGGTAGGTAGCTGGTGCCGGAGACCGCCTTCGCCCAGGCCCGGGCGAACGCCCCCGGGCAGGGGGTCGCCCCGGGCGACTCAGTCACCGAGGCGCCCGACGCCGCCCATGAAGACCGCGCGCTCGGCGTCCTCCGCGCTCTCCGGAGTGTCCGGTCGCCACTCGGGTACCCAGACCACGCCGGGTTCGAGCAGCTCGAAGCCGTCGAAGAGTGCGGTCAGCTCGGCACGGCTGCGCACCCACAGCGGGTTGTCGGTGCGCCGGTAGACCCGCTCCGCCTCGGCGCGTTCGTCCTCGCTGCGCCCGTCGTCGCTGGCCTGTGACAGCACCAGGTAGCTGCCGGGCGCCAACGCGTCCCGCAGCGTCCGCAGCAGCTCCGCCGGCCGGTCGTCGTCGGAGACGAAGTGCAGGACGGCCACGACCATCACGGCCACCGGTTGGCTCAGGTCGAGCAGCTTGCGGACGTCCGGATGGGTGAGGATCGCCTCCGGGTTGCGCAGGTCCTCCTGCACGACCGCGGCCTGCTCGTTGCCGGCGAGGATCTCGCGGCTGTGCGCCACCGCCACCGGGTCGACGTCCACATAGACCACTCGCGACTGCGGGTCGATCTGCTGGGCGATCTCGTGCACGTTGCCGACGGTCGGGATGCCCGAACCGATGTCCAGGAACTGCCGGATCCCGGCGTCGGCGAGGTGGTGCACGGCCCGGCGCAGGAACGCCCGGTTGGCCTGGGCCATCAACGGCGCCTCGGGCACCGCGGCGACCATCGCCTGCGCCGCGGCCCGGTCGGCGGCGAAGTTGTGCGAGCCGCCGAGGTAGTAGTCGTACATCCGCGCGACGCTCGGGCGCTCGATGTCGATGGTGTCGGGTGCCCAGTCCGGCCGCTGCATGCGTTTCACCCCTCGAATCCGCGACGCGAGCATCGTCGAGCCCGCGCGGGTATTGTGCACCCGCCACGCACGCCAGACCATAGCGCGCCGAAGGTTGCCCGCCGACGTCGGTCGATGCGCGACGGTCCGCGCCGGCCGAAGCTGGCGCGGACCGTCGGTCGCGTCGTCCCGCTCGACGAGCGGGGGGCAGATCAGAACTTCGGCGCGTCCGGTGCCTCGAGCAGGCCCAGCCGGAGCGCGGTCATCAGGGCCTGAGCCCGGTTGGCCGCGCCGAGCTTCTCGTAGAGCTTCGAGATGTGCGTCTTCGCCGTGGACTCGCTGACGAACAGCTGCTTGGCGATGCCCGCCACGCTCATCCCGTCGGCGAGCAGCCGCAGCACCTGCCCCTCCCGGGGAGACAGCTGCGGACCGGACGGGGCGAGCCGGCGCTTCATCGCCTCGGCCAGGTCGGCCGCGGTGAACGCGCTGGGGGAGGAGGCGGCGTGCCGTGCGGCGGCCACCACCTCGTCGGCCGGGGCGGTCTTCGGCACGAAGGCGCTCGCGCCGGCCTCCAGGGCGCCGAAGAGCTGGTCGTCGCCGGCGTACATGGTCAGCACCACGATGCCCATCGACGCGCTGGACTTACGCAGTGCGCGGGTGGCCTCCAGGCCGCTGCCGTCGGGCAGCCGCAGATCCATGATCACCACGTCCGGCTGCAAGGCGCCGGCCTGGCGTACCCCCTCCGCCGCCGTGGCCGCCTCACCGACGACCTCGAACTGGCGGTCGCGCTCGAAGGCGTGCCGCAAACCCTTGCGAATCAGGTCATGATCGTCGACAAGGAGGACCTTGGTACGGGTGGCCGGTATCGGACTTGTGGTCATCCTCGGGTTACTCCCCTTCTGGTGCTGCGCTGCCGCGCACGTTATCGCGCCGGGCCGAGGTGCCGAGAACCACCGCCACGGTCGTGCCGCTGGGTTGCCGCGGCCTGATCTCCAACCGGCCCCGGATACGTTCCGCCCTCTCGGCCATGATCGCAAGACCGTACCGTCCGTCCGGGCGCTGGTCAGCCATCCCCTGACCGTCATCCGACACTTCTATTTGCGCGTACGGGGGGTCGACCTCACAGGTGACCCACAAATTCGACGCCCCGGCGTGCTTGCGCGCGTTGGTCACCGCCTCCTGCGCGATGCGCAACAACTCAGCCTCGGTGGCGGCCGGCAACCGGGCGGTGGACTCGTCCAGCGAGAGGTGCACCCGCAGCCCGCCGGACGCGCCCACGGTGCGCGCGTACTCGGCGATCGCCGCGGCCAACCCACCCTGCCGGTCCACCTCGCTGCGCAGCTCGAAGAGGCTCAGCCGCAGCTCCTGGATCACCCGGGTCACCTCGCCGCGCAGCGTACGCAGGGCCTCGGCGGTCTCGTCGGCGTCGTCGAAGACGGTGGCCAGGGCGTTGTCGATGCCGTAGCCGACCATCACCAGCTCCTGGGCCACCCCGTCGTGGATCTCCCGGGCCAGCCGCTGCCGCTCCTCGTTGGTGGCCAGCGAGCGCACCTCGTCGAAGAGCAGCGCCGCCTCCAGTCGCAGCGCGGCCGGGCGGGTCAGCCCGGTCACCCGGGACACCACGGCCGGCGGGTACGCGTGCGCGGCGTCGGCCTCCAACACCACCAGCCCCACCGTGCGCACCCCGGCGACCAGCGGAACGATCAGCGCCGACACGTCGCCACCGCGGTGCGAGCGGGATTGCGACCGGGCGGCCGTGGTGGCCTGCTGGGTGGCCCAGGCGTCGGCGATCGCCGAGTCCGCGTCCAGCGTCGTCTCCCAGTCCACCCGGTCGACGCCGGCCTGGGCGAGCACCACGAGCCGACCACCACCGCTGGCCGAGAGCACCGCGCCCCGATCGGCGCGGGCCACAGTGCGCAGCTCCTCCAGCAGGTGCTCGGAGATGCCGCCCGGGTCCAGGGTCGCCCCGGGCAGCTGCCGGGCCACCGTACGCAGCTGGGTCAGCAGCCGGGTGGCCTCGGCGTACGGCTGGGGTTTGCCCTCACCGCGGACCGCCATCACCTGGTGCAGCGTGCCGGCGGCGTAGAGCCCCAGCGCCGCCAGGATCAGCCACTGCGCGCAGACCGCGAGGTAACCCAGCTGGCCGAGCTGGAGACCACCGTCTACCCGGGTCAGCGCGCCGCTGAGCAGCAGGGTGGCGGCGGTGACCACGAGCAGCGCGGCGCCTTCCGGGAAGCGGCGGCGCAGCGCGGTGACGGTCACCGGGACCGCCAGGTAGGGCAGCACCGCCGACGCGCCCAGGCCGTCGACCGTGCCGCCGATGGACGCCACCGCGGCGACGTGGCTCGCGGCCAGCCCCAGCACCACCACCTCGGCCACCCGGCTCAGAGGGCCGACCAGCCGGTGCTGCGGTGCCAGCAGCGACGGCAGCCCGGCCACCGCCAGCAACGCGATCCACCACAGCTGGGTGACGTCGCGGGTGGCGAACAGGGTCAGGACGGCGACCAGCGCCAGCATCACCAGGCGGGCGGCCGCGGCGAGGGGATGCGGGTGTGGTGCGGTGGCTGTGGATGCGGGCACGTGACGGATGGTAGTCAGCCTCGGTAGATATCGGCGATCTCCGCCGCGTACGTCTTGTGGACAACCTGGCGCTTGACCTTGAGCGACGGGGTCAGCTCGCCGGTCGTCTCGGTGAAGTCGCGGGGCAGGACCCGGAACACCTTGATCGCTTCGGCCTTCGACACGGCCTGGTTCGCGGTGTCGATGGCGGTCTGGATCTCCTTGCGCAGGCCCTCGTGCTCGCGCAGCTGCTCGACGGAGGTGTCGAGGGGCATGCCGGCGTTCTCCAGCCAGTTCGGCAGCGCCTCCTCGTCGACGGTGACCAGCGCCGCGATGAACGGCTTGGCGTCGCCGACCACGACACACTGGCTGATCAACGGATGCGCCCGGACCAGGTCCTCCAGCACCGCCGGGGCGACGTTCTTGCCGCCGGCGGTGACGATCAGCTCCTTCTTGCGGCCGGTGATGCTCAGGTAGCCGTCGGAGTCGAGCTGACCCAGGTCGCCGGTGCGGAACCAGCCGTCGGCGCTGATCGCCTCGGCGGTCGCCGTCTCGTTGCGCCAGTAACCCTGGAAGATCAGCTCGCCGGAGAGCAGGATCTCGCCGTCGTCCTCGATCCGCACGGTCACGCCCGGGAACGGACGGCCGACGGTGCCCATCCGGGTGGCGGTGGGCTGGTTCGATGCGGCGGCGGGCGAGGTCTCGGTCAGGCCGTAGCCCTCCAGGATCGTCACGCCGATGCCCCGGAAGAAGTGACCCAGTCGGGCGCCGAGCGGCGCCCCGCCGGAGATCGCGTCCCGGCACCGTCCGCCGAGCGCGGCACGCAGCTTGCGGTAGACCAGCCGGTCGAAGACCGCGTGTTGGGCGCGCAGCGCCAGGCCCGGTCCGCCGGGGGTCTCCAGCGCCTCGCTGTACGCGATGGCGACCTGCTCGGCGCGGGCGAAGATGCCGCCCTTGCCGTCCGCCTCGGCCTTCTGCTTGGCGGCGTTGTAGACCTTCTCGAAGACCCGGGGTACGGAGAGCACGAAGGTCGGCCGGAACGCCTGCAGCTCGGCGACCAGGTTCTTGGTGTCCGCGCAGTGCGCCATGGTGACCCGGGCCTGCACGACGCCGATCTGGATCAGCCGGGCGAAGGCGTGCGCCAGCGGAAGGAAGAGCAGGGTGCTCGCGCCGGCGTTGAAGAGGTTCGGCAGCACCGGTACCGCGTTGGCGATGTCGGCGTACATGTTGCGGTGGGTGAGTACGCAACCCTTGGGCCGGCCGGTGGTGCCGCTGGTGTAGATGATCGTGGCCAGGTCGCCGGCGCCGACGGCCTTGCGCCGCCGCTCGACCTCGGCCAACTCGACCGTGGCGCCGGTCCTGACCAGCTCGTCGACCCCGCCGAGGTCGATCTGCCAGACCTGGCCCAGCTCGGGCAGCCGGTGCCGGACACCGGCGATCAGGGCGGCGTGCGCCTCGCTCTCCACCACGACGGCGACCGCGTTGGAGTCTTCGAGGATCCACGCGGCCTGCTCGGCGCTGGACGTCTCGTAGATCGGCACGGTCACCGCGCCGACGGCCCAGATGGCGTAGTCCAGCAGCGTCCACTCGTAGCGGGTGCGGCTCATCAGCCCGACCCGGACACCGGGCTCGATGCCGGCGGCGATCAGCCCCCGGGCCACCGCGGCCACCTCGTCGCGGAACTGGAGGCAGGTCACCTCGGTCCATTCGGTGACGGTGCCGTCGGCGTGTGGGGTGGGGCGGGCGAACTGGACGGCGTCGGGCGCGACTTCGGCGTTGTCCCACACCGGATCGGTGAGGTTGGCCGCGTCGCCAATGGTGACGATCGGCGGGACGGAGAACTCGCGCACCTGCACTCCTTCGTGCTCGCACTGGTGGGGCTGGCCGGCGCCGTGGGCGTCGGCTGTGTCGAAACCTACCCGGCGGGCGGTCAAGGTGAGACAACCAGGAGGCGGGTAGCCTCCCCCCATGGCGGACTCCTCCACCCAGTCGATCATCATCGGCGCCGCACCGGATCGGGTGACGGCGGTCATCTGCGACTTCGCGCGCTACCCGGAATGGACCGACGCGGTGCGTCGCGCCGAGGTCGTCGAGGAGTACGAGGACGGCTACGCCAGCCAGGTGCATTTCACCATCGACGCCGGGGTGATGGCCGACGAGTACGTGCTCGCCTACGAGTACGCCGAGGACGTGTCCCGCATCGAGTGGCACCTGGTCGCCCCCTCGAAGATGCAGAAGGCACAGCGTGGTTCGTACGACCTGGTGGGTAACCCGGACGGCAGCACGACGGTGACCTACACGCTGGAGGTCGACCTGTCGGTCGGCATGCTCGGGATGTTTCGGCGCAAAGCCGAAAAGATGATCATGGACACCGCGTTGAAGCAGCTCAAGCGCCGGGTAGAAGCAACCGGTGCGGCGCAGTGACGTGTCCGGTGGCACGGTAGAGGAGCCGACGGTGGGCGGAACGGATCCGGGTTCGGCCCGGGAAGAGGCGGAGCGGCTGGTCGCCACCCTGCTGGCAGGGGCGCGACTGGCCTCCGCCGGCTCGGCGGGCGGCGCGTTCGGCTCGTTGGGCGGGATGCTGTCCGGTGTCCTCGGTCACAGCGCGGGCCCCGACGCCCGCTCCGGCACCGGTGGTGCTTTCGCCACCGGTTCGGCCGAATGCTGCGTCTGCCCGGTCTGTCGGGGCATCGCCGCGTTGCGGGACCCGAGTCCGGAATTCGCCGAACGGCTCGCGACCGGCGCCGGTGACCTCGCCGCCGGCGTCGCCAGCCTGCTCCGCGCGTTCTCCCCGCCGGAACCGTCCGCGCCGAGCCCCGCCGCGCCGGCCACCGAGCCGACCGCCCCGCCCGCGCCAGCACCCGCCGCGCGCACCGACGACGTGCTC
>NZ_QGSY01000113.1 GCF_003857035.1 Micromonospora arida | reverse complement strand
GTCCGGGTCGCGTTGCGGGCGGGTGCGGCCCGCCGCGCCGGGCCGGGTCGTTAGCGTGGCGGGGTGACCACCGACCCGCTCGCCCCGTTGCTCGCGCTCGCCGACATCGCCGCCGCCGTCGAGCAGGCCCGCGCGCGGTTCGACCAGGCGCTCGGGCACCGGGCGCTGCGCCGGCACGGCGGACAGGTCGCTGCCGAGGTCAGCCTGCGCTCCGCGGTGGCCAGTGCGGCCCTTGAGGGGGCCGGGCATGAGCGTGAGGCGGTCCGGGCCGGCACCGTCACCGACCCGGTGCTCCAGGGGGCGCTGCGGGTCGCCGGAGCGCTGCCGGGCCTGAGTGAGCTGTGGCCGAAGGCGCCCCGCCAGGCCCTCGCGAAACTGCACGTGCTCGCCGCCCGGGACCTGGTGTCGGAGGCCGAGCTGGGCCGCCCGGTCGCCGACCCGGTGGTCGCCACCCGGCTGGACGGGCTGGCCGGCCTCGTCGCCGGTGGCACGAAGGTCTCCCCGTTGGTGCTCGCCGCTGTCGTACACGGGGAGTTGCTGAACCTGCGCCCGTTCGCCGGGCCGTCCGGCGTGGTGGCCCGTGGGGCCGCCCGGCTGGTGCTGCTCGCCAGTGGCCTCGACCCGCGTGGCCTGCTCCCCGTCGACGTGGGGCACCGCGAGCGGGAGCCCGAGTACGTCGGCGCGGCCGGTGCCTTCGCCACCGGCACCCCGGACGGGCTGCGCTCCTGGCTACGCCACTACATGACCGCCGTCGAGGTCGGCACCGACCAGCTCACCGCCATCGGAGACGAGATCCTCGCCGCCGCCTGAACGGTTGGACGGGTGGAGTCAGGCGGTGGTGGCGGCTCGGGTGCGACGGTGGCGGCCGTACCAGGCGATGCCGATGGCCACACCCACCCCCACCCCCAGAGCCGCCGCGGCCACCGGGACGGCGGGCCGTTCCCGCAGCCGCCGGCCCAGCGGGATCGGGTGCCGGAACTCCAGCACCGGCCACGCGTTCTCCGAAGCCAGCTTGCGGAGCTGCCGGTCCGGGTTGACCACGCTCGGGTGGCCCACGCACTCCAGCAAGGGGCGATCGCTGTACGAGTCGGAGTAGGCGTACGAATCAGCCAGGTCGTAGCCTCGGGCGGCGGCCAACTCGGTGACCGCCTCGACCTTGCTCGGGCCCGCCGCGTAGAACTCGACCTCGCCGCTGTACCGGCCGTCCTCCACCGTCATCCGGGTCGCGATCACGTCGGTCACCCCGAGCAGCTCACCGATCGGCCGGACCATCTCCTCACCGGACGCCGACACCAGCACCACGTCCCGCCCAGCCGTCTGGTGCTCCACGATCAGGGCAGCGGCCTCGGCGTACACGTAGGGGTTGATCAGCTCGTGCAGCGTCTCCGCGACGACCTGGCGGACCTGCTCCACCTGCCAGCCCTTGCAGAGCGCAGCCAGGTAGTCCCGTGTTCGGGCCATGGTCTGCTCGTCGGTGCCGCCCAGCCGGAACATCAGCTGCGCGTACGCCGACTTGACCACGTCACGCCGGGTGATCAGCCCATCCCGGTAGAACGGCCGACCGAACGCCAGGGCGCTCGACTTGGCGATGACGGTCTTGTCCAGATCGAAGAAAGCGGCACTTCGGCCCACGGCGCGAAAGTCTAGCCGGATGGTCTATCGTCGGCGGGTGCCCGGGGTCATGCCACCCCTCAGACCTGCGGGCTCTCCGCTCCGCGTGATCACGCTCACACTCTGCGAGGAGATTTTCGCAGTGAGTGGAGGCAGCACCACTCGACGTGACGGGCGCGCTCAGGCAGACTTGTCCGTACGACGAGCTTTCACATCCTCGAAACAGGCAGACCCTCAGCGGTTGCACCCCCGTGACCGCTGAGTGGTTCGGCTCGACCCCCCCGGAGCCGAACCTCCGACGACCCCCGTCTCCCCCCGACGGGGGTCGTCCCTTTCCCGGGAGCGCTTCCGGCCCGGTGAACGGGTCCTCCCCGGTCAGCAACGGCAGCATCGGTACAGGGTTTCCTTCCCACCTCGTCGCGGACGGTGCGACCGTGGTCTGCCGTGTAATTTGCCAAACGGGACCAGCTGAGGAGGAAACACGTGGCTGCTGGCGGCTTCTCGTCGAAACGGCTGGCTCGGCTGCAAGGGCTGCTTGAGCACCACGTCGAGTCCGGCTTCGTCCCGGGCATGGTGGTCGTCCTCGCCCGCCACGGCGAGGTGCACATCGAGGCGACGGGTCATCTCGCGTTCGAAGGCGCAGGGTCGCGGACGCCGATGGCGGTCGACACGATCTTTCGCCTGGGCTCGATGACGAAGCCGATCGTCGCCGCGTGTGCGATGACCCTCGTCGAGGACTGCACCCTCCGCCTCGCCGATCCGGTCGACGATCTCCTCCCGGAGTTGGCGGACATGACAGTGCTCGCCGATCCCCACGGTCCACTGGACGACACCGTCCCGGCGGAACGCCCGATAACGGTGCGGGACGTCCTGGACGGCACCCTTGGCACCGGCATGGTCCCCGCCGAGCCGGGAACGGTGCCGATCGCCGACGCGCTGGACGCACTCGAATATCAGTCGCCGGACGGGTGGATCCGCCAGCTCGGTGACCTTCCGCTGGTCCACCAGCCAGGTGAGCGCTGGATGTACGACACCGCCGCCAACGTCACCGGCGTGCTCATCGCCCGCGCCACCGGCATGTCCTTCGGGAATGCCGTGCGTGAGCGGGTCTGCAAGCCGTTGGGAATGGCCGACACCGCCTTCAGCGTGGGTAGCGAGAGCATCGGCCGGTTCGCGACGGCGTACGAGCAGGACAACGCCGCCACCGGCGAGCCGGTCGTCGAGGACGCCCCCGACGGGCGGTTCAGTCGACCGCGAATGTTCGAGTCCGGTGGCGGCGGGCTCGTCTCGACCGCCCAGGACTACCTGGCCTTCGCCTCGGCTCTGCTCGCCGGGGGCGCCCTCGGCGGCGAGCGGGTGCTGTCGCGACCGGCGGTGACGCTGATGACGAGCGACCACCTGACCCCGACGCAGAAGGCCGTCTCCGGGTTCTGGCCCGGATACTTCGACGCCATCGGCTGGGGTTTCGGAATGTCGGTCCGCACCCGCCGTACGCATCTCGGGCCCTCGGTCGGCAGTTACGGATGGCCCGGCTTCTACGGCACCGCCTGGTACAACGACCCCGCCGAGGACCTGACCACGATCGTGTTCATGCAGCGGGCGCACGCGGGCGACCAGCGGCTGCCGATGTGGCACGACTTCTGGACCACCGTCTACCAGGCGATCGACGACTGACCGCAGCGTCCGTTTCCCTTTGGGCGGCACCCGCCCTCGGCCGCGCGGTAATCCCGGGCCCCCAAGCGACACAAGCCACTGTGAGAGTCGCCGAGGCAGTGGGGGTTCGGGTGGGTCCACCGAAGAAGCGGGACGAGGGCTGGTTCACCAGTCTCTACGCCGCCGAGTACGAGCACATGGTCCGATACGGCCTGCGCCGGCTCGCTGACCGGGATGCGTCCGCGGAGCTTGCCCAGGAGGTCTTCGTCGTCGCCTGGCGTCGCCGCGCCGAGGTGCCGGAGCGCAGCCTGCCCTGGCTGTACGGGGTGGCCCGGCGCCTTCTCGCGAACCAGTGGCGGTCGCGGCGTGCCGCCCCGGACCTCCTCCCGATCACCGATGTCGACCTGGAGCGACTGGCCGGATCGTCGGGTGCCGACACGAGCGTCGGGGTCGCCGACATCTGGACTGCTCTGGCCAACCTGAACGACCTCGACCAGGAGATCCTCCGGCTGGTGGGCTGGGAGGAACTGACGGTGTCCGAGGCGGCCAAGGTTCTCGGTTGCACCGGGGCGACCGCCGCGGTGCGCCTGCATCGCGCCCGACGCCGTCTTGCCGAAGCGATGTCGGACCGGCCCGGGCAGACCCGGCGTAGCCCGGTGTTGATGACCATTCGAGAGGATCTGTGATGTTCGGAGCAGAGCGAACCCGTACTCTTCTCGGCCCGGCCGACCCGGCCCGGCACGCCGTCGTCGGGCCACCGCTGGTCTCGGCGCGCGAGCTGATCGACCGCGCCGACGCCACCGAGACGGTGGCCGGGCGTCGTCGCGTACGACCGACCCGCCGGGTGGTCCTGGCGGCCGGCACGCTGGCGGTCGCGGTCGGCGCCGTGGCGGTGCTCCAGCCGTTCGGCGAGGGCGCACCGGACACTCCGGACGAACCGGCGGCGGCAGCGGGATTGGTACTCGTACCGGTCGCGTACCAGTTCGACGCGGATCCGCCGGCCGCCGGCCCGCAGCTGCGCATGCTGGCCGACAAGATCAAAGACGCGGCGTACGACCACCAGAGCGGACGCTACATGTATCACCACTCGAAGCTGTGGGGCGATCCGGTGATGACGTCCGCCGACGGTCGCCACCACGTGGCCTTTGCCAGCGAGACGAAGGTCTGGCAGGCCGCAGACGGGACCGGTAACCAGGCCAGCTCCCAACTGGAGCCGCAGTACCCCGACCAGGAGTCTCGGGACTACTGGGAGCGCGAAGGCAGTGCGCGGCCAGCAGCCACCGGCACCCCCGCACCGAGTGTCATTCCGCTACCGCCCAGGGAGCTCAGGCCACCGTCGGCCGTCCCGTCCGAGCTGCGGGAGCTGCTGAAGGTCGAGTACGGCGCGGGGGCGGCGAGCAAGGAGGTCAGCACGCTCTACGGCCGGTACGTCGTACCGCGTGCGACCCGAGCGGCGGTCCTGCGGGTCCTCGCCGACGTACCCGGCTTCCGCTGGCGGGGGCAGGTCACCGACCGCGCCGGCCGGCACGGAGTGGCCGTCACCTTCGAGGACCGCGAGCACGACCAGCAATCACTTCTGATCTTCGATCCGAAGACGGGCGAATTGCTCGCCGATGAGCTGTTGACGCTGTCGCCCGTGCGGATCAGCTCGTACAAGGTGATCCTCGATACCGCCTGGACCGACCGGGTCGGCTGACCGCCGACTTGCGAGGCCGCTCCTCTGGGGGAGCGGCCTCGCTGTCTTTCCCGCAGCGGCCGTAGCTGCGAAGTTGCCCGCGCTCGTAGCAGATCAACTGTCTCGGCGGCGGTTTTCCACAGCCCACCAGGTTGTCCACAGGCGACCCCATCGGGACGGGTCGGAGGGCGGATCCCGAGCACTGTCGACGGCATACCAGAGCCCGACCGCTGGAGGCCGCGATGCCACCCCGTACCACGGTTCCGCCGATCCGCCGGCTCCCGCTGGTCGTCACCGGCGACGACGATCTGCTCGATGATGTGCTCCGGCTCGCCGCCGTCGGCGGGACCGAGGTGGAGCTCGCCCGCGACCCAGCGGCTGCCCGCACCCGGTGGCTTCCCGCACCCCTGGTGCTGCTCGGCGCCGATCAGGCGCAGGCCTGCCTGCGCGCCCGGTTGCCGCAGCGACCTCGGCTGGTGCTGCTCGGCCGGGCTGGTCAGCTCGACCCCGGCTGGCAGATCGCCGAGCTGATCGGGGCCGAGCACGTCGCCACGCTGCCGGCCGCGGAGCCGTGGTTGGTCGACCGGTTCGCCGAACATGACCCGGACCGTCCGGCCGGCGTCGGTGCCCGGGTCGTCGCGGTCCTTGGTGGTCGGGGCGGTGCGGGCGCGAGTGTGCTCGCTGGTGGTCTTGCGGTGACCGCCGCCCGGGCCCGGCTGCGCACCCTCCTGGTCGACGCCGACCCGCTCGGCGGTGGCCTCGACCTCGTGCTGGGCTGGGAGCAGTTGGAAGGCCTGCGCTGGCCGTCGCTCACCAGCGCCGACGGGCGGGTGGACGCCCCGGCGCTGGTCCAGGCCCTGCCCAGCCGGGGTGATCTCGTGGTGCTCTCCTGGGACCGCGGCGAGATGCTGACGTTGCCGGTGACGGCCATGGCAGCGACCGTCGACGCGGCCCGACGTGGGCGGGACTTCGTGGTGATCGACCTGCCCCGGCAGTTGGACGACGCGGCCGTGGTGGCGCTGCAAGCCGCCGACCAGGCGTTCGTCGTCGTGCCGGCCGAGTTGCGCGCCACCGCTGCGGCCACTCGGGTGGTGGCCGCAGCCGCCCCGCACTGCGCCGCGCTCTCGGTGGTGGTGCGCGGGCCTGCCCCCGGGCGGTTGCGGGCGTCCGAGGTGGCACGCGCGCTGGGCCTCCCGCTGGCCGGCACGCTGCGCCCCGAGCCGGGGCTCTGCCGTGGGCTGGAACGGGGCGAGGCGCCGGCCGCCGGCGGCAAGGGCCCACTCGCCGCGCTCTGCCAACGGATCGTCACCGACCTCACCGGCGTGCCGGCTACGGGTGCGGCATGACCACCGGGCCGGAGGACGGCACGCTCGCCGCCCGGGTGCGGCAGCGGATCGCCGCCGCCACCACCCCGGTCACCGCGGCGGCCATCGTCTCCGCGGTACGGGCCGAGCCCGCCGCGGCAGTGCTCGGCGATACCGCCATGCTGCGGATCGCCGACCGGGTGCGCGACGACCTCGTCGGCGCCGGGCCGTTGGCGCCGCTGCTCGCCGACCCGGAGGTCACCGACGTCCTCGTCAACGGCGCCCGGGTCTGGGTCGACCGCGGGTCGGGGCTGCACCAGGTCGCCGTCCCGGTGGGCTCGGTGGAGGACGTCCGCCGGTTGGCGCAGCGGCTGATCGCCAGCGCGGGGCGGCGGCTCGACGACGGCTCCCCGTACGCGGACGCGCGGCTTCCCGACGGCACCCGACTGCACGCCGTGCTGCCGCCGGTGGCGACCGAAGGTCCCTACCTGTCGCTGCGGACCTTCCGACACCGACCGTTCACCCTCGACGAGTTGGTGCGCCAGGGGACCGTGCCGCGACCGCTGGCACCACTGCTCGCCGCAGTCGTGGCCGCCCGCCTGGCGTACCTCGTGACCGGGGGCACCGGGTCGGGCAAGACGACATTGCTCAACACCCTGCTGGGGATGGTGCCGACCACCGAACGGATCGTGCTGGTGGAGGACGCCGCCGAGCTGCGTCCGGGGCATCCGCACGTGGTGGGGCTCCAGGCTCGTACCGCCAATGTGGAGGGGACGGGCGTGGTCAGCCTGGCGGACCTGGTCCGGCAGGCGTTGCGGATGCGCCCGGACCGGCTGGTGGTCGGGGAGTGCCGGGGCGGTGAGGTGGTCGACCTGCTGGCCGCGCTCAACACCGGCCATGACGGGGGCGCTGGCACGCTGCACGCCAACACACCGTCGGACGTGCCGGCCCGGTTGGAGGCCCTGGGCATGTTGGGTGGGCTGCCTCGCGCTGCGCTGCACGCCCAGGTGGCCGCCGCGTTGCAGGTGCTGTTCCAGGTGCGACGCAGCGACCGGGGTCGCGTCCTGGAGTCGGTCTGCCTGCTGCTGCCCGAGGGGCCCGAACGGATGGTGACCGTGGTACCCGCCTGGGTGCGCGGCAGTGGGCTCGGGCTCGCCGCCCGCGCCCTCGGGGCGCTGCTGCGGGAGCGTGGGGTGGCGGTGCCGCCCATCCTCAGCGAGCCATGGCCCGGATCGGCGGGTCCGGCATGACCGGCGAGGCGATGCTGGTGGCGGCGCTGCTCCTGGTCGCCGCTGCCCTGGTGGCGTGGCCCGTGCGGAGCATTCGGGCCCGTCGACGTCGCGTGCTGGCACCGGGACGGAGGGCCGGCGGCGTCGATCCGGATGACGCTCTGGTGCAGTGGATCAGGGATCTTGGGCGCACGCCGGACGGGCCGGTCGAGGGCATCGGCGCTGACCCGACCTCGGGTCATCCGGTCGGCGTCGCGTTCGAGTCGGCAACTACTGCGGACGCCAACGGAAGGCGGACGGCACTCGGCTGGCCTGACCGGGACGTCACCCGCAGCCTGAGGTGGCCGGGAGTGGCAGGCGGGTTCACGCGTCCGGAGGGCCCGACGCGCCCGCCGGCCCGTCGGGATCTCCGACGCCCGAACGGCACCGCCCGCCCGGAGGTGGCCCCCACCATGCTCGACGCCGAACGACGGCCGGGCGCGTCGGCCGCCACGATCACGATCGGTGTCAGCGGTGTGGACGTAACCGGTCGGAACGACGTCTCCGGTCCGGCAACCGCGGATGGGCACGGCGACCTGGACGCCGGCTGTCGGGGCGACGCGTCCGACGGGTGCGCGATCGCCGATTGCCGCGCACACGGGCGCGTCGGCCCGACAGACAGAAGGCCGGGTACCCCTCCGTCGGCGCGCATCACGCGATCGACGGCCCGCGTGCTGCCGGTGGTCGGTCTGCTCGGTGGCGGTGTGGGTGCCGTGGTCGGCGGTCCGGTGGCCGCGGTCGCGATGGCCGGGTACGGCACGCTGGCCGTGCGCGCCGTGCTGCGTTGGCGAGTGAACCGGAGCGCCGAGCGGGATCGACGGCGTGGGCTGGACCAGCTCTGCGGCCTCGCGGCGGATCTGCGGGCCGGCCTGCCCGTCCCACACACGCTCGACGTCACGGCCGTCGAGAGTGACGGGGCGAGCCGCCTACGTCAGCTGACCTCGGCGGCGGTGCGGTTGGCCGACCGGACCGGCGCGCCGCTGGCGGAGCTTCTGGAGCGGATCGAGGCGGACGCTCGGGCGACCGACCGGGGTCTGGCCGCGGCGGCGGCGCAGGCAGCCGGTGCCCGGGCCACGGCCTGGCTACTGGCGGCCCTGCCGGTCGGCGGGATCGGGCTGGGGTACGGCATAGGGGTCGACCCCATGTCGGTGCTCCTGCACAGCACGATCGGTGGCGCCAGCGCGGTTGTCGCGGTCGCCCTTCAGGTCGTGGGCCTCCTCTGGGCGGAACGGCTGGGCGCGACACCGGGGCGGGCCAGATGACGGCCCGAGGCCCAGCCGGCCAGCCCGGCGCCGCCGGTCAGCGCCGCTCTGGGAGCCAACGCAGTTGGGCGAGCCAACGCAGCTGGGTCGGTCAGCGCAGCCCAGCCGGTCGGCCCAGCTCGGCGAGCCAAGCCGGCTTGGCGAGCCAGCCCAGCTCAACCAGGCGACGGCGGCCGGACGCGATCCGGCTCGTGGCGGTGCTGGCTGGGCTCGCCGTGGCCATCGTCGTCGAGGGCTGGCCCGGGCTGCTCGGCGCTCTCCCGGCCGCGTTCCTGCTCGATGTCCTGTTGCGGCGGATCGAGTCGCCCGCTGTGCGTAGGCGGCGGCAGCAGGAGGCCGCAGACCTACCGCTCGCCGCCGACCTGCTGGCTGCGGCGATGCGGGCGGGTGCCCCGGTGGATCGCTCGGTGTTGGCCGTGGCCGAGGCACTGGACGGGCCGCTCGCCGGCCGGTTGGCCCGGGTTGGCCGCACGCTGCTGCTTGGTGGTGGCCCGGTGGAGGCATGGTCCGCGCTGGACGGCGTGCCCGGCGCGGAGCGCCTGACCAGTGCGGCGTTGCGCTCGGCCAACAGTGGTGCCGCCCTGGCCGGCGCACTGACCCGGCTCGCCGACGACCTGCGCGCCGACCGGGCCACCGCTGCCGAGGCATCGGCCCGCCGGGCGGGTGTGCTCATCGTCCTGCCGCTGGGGCTCTGCTTCCTGCCGGCGTTCATTCTCGCCGGCCTCGTGCCGGTGATCGTCGCCGTTCTCGGCGATGTGCTCTGACCCATCGAGAAGGGAAACAGTCATGCGCAAACTCATCGCTCGCCTGCGCGGCGATGCCGGAATGAACACGGCCGAGTACGCCGTGGGCACCCTCGCCGCGGTCGCCTTCGCCGGGATCCTGTTGAAGGTGCTGACCTCCGGCAACGTCCAGTCGGCGCTGACCGCCGTCATCGACCGGGCACTGAAGTGATCGAGCGCCGGCGGGCCGGCCGCGATCCAGGGTCGAGCGTTCCCGGGCTGGCGGCACGCGGCGGACGGAGACTTCGCGTCCTCGCGCCAACCGTTGGCGGGGACCGGGGCTCCTTCACCGCCGAACTGGCGGCCGGCCTGCCGGCGCTGCTCCTGCTCCTGCTGGCCGGCCTGACCGCGGTCAACGCCGTCAGCGCGCAGGCGGGCTGCCTGCACGCGGCCCGGGAGGCTGCGCTCGCCGCCGCCCGGGGCGCGGACGGCAGCGCTGAGGGTGGCCGGGCGGCGCCGCCCGGGGCGGCGGTGTCGGTGTCCGTCGACGGCGACCAGGTGCAGGCGACGGTACGGGCACCCGTCCGGACGTTGGGCGGCCGGCTACCGCGAATCACCGTGGTCGCCACCGCCGTCGCCGCCGTCGAACCGGGCACTCACGAGGGGAGCTGGTAGTGCCACGAACTGGCGATCCATCACGGCGTGCCGGTCACGCACCGGCTTCCGGAAAGCTCGTTGACGGCCGGCTGGACCGGCAGCGAGGTGGCGCGACGGTCCTGCTGCTGGCGATGGGGCTCGTCTTCGTGGTGTTCGGGACGTTCGGCGCCGCCATCGTCGCCGCCGGCATGGCGAGTCAGCGGGCGGCGGTGGCAGCCGACCTCGGCGCGCTGGCCGGGGCGGCGCGGGCGCTCGACGGCGACACTGCGGCTTGTGCGTCCGCGTCCGACCTCGCCGGTCGCAACGACGGCCGGCTGGTCGGCTGTCACCTCGACGGGCTGGACGTGCTGGTGACGGTCGAGGTGGCGTTCACGCCACTACCCGGCCTGACCCGGGTGGCTGCGGCGAGCGCCCGTGCCGGCCCGGTGCGGGGCTGACCCTCGCGGCGGCGTCTCAGCTCACCGCTGGCGCGTCAGGCGCAGGGCGCGTCCGACGCAGGGCGCGTCCGACGGAAGGCGCGTGCAGCGCAGGGCGGCCTGTGGAGTTCCCGGCCGACCCGCGTCGCGGCATCAGGCGCAGGTACGGGCCGGCGCGTGGTCGAAGGACCTAGGGGTCTGGGGGGTTTGGTGGGCGCTGTGGAGCTGAATCGTTTACGACATCAAGGGTGATGCGTTTACGACATCAGCTCCAAAGGGGGATCGGACCCCCTTCAGGGGGCGAGTCGCCAACAGCCTGCCCGCCGGGAGTGCGGTCCGACGGCCTCCCGGCCGGGGAGTGCGGTCCGACGGCCTCCCGGCCGGGGAGTGCGGTCCGACGATCTCCCGGGCCGGGACTGCGGTTCAACGGCCTCCCGCCCGGGGAGTGCGGCCCGACGGCACGCCGGCCGGGGCTGGTCGAGGTCCAGGTCCCGGCCGGCAGCCGAGGAGTGGGTGGCCGCGACGGCGACCACCCAGGGTCACCGCAGCGCACTGGTCCGGGCCGGGTGTGTCAGCGGGCCTGGAGCGCGTCGAGTGCGACGGCCATCGCGATGACCAGGCGACGGTCGATCTGCGGGTTCTGCACCTCGACGATGTACTTGTCGCGCAGGCCCCACTTCTTGACCACGGTGAAGATCGGCTGGCCGTTCGCGGTGAAGTCGAAGTGGTACGGAAGCCAGGACAGCGAGTCGACGAATCGACGCAGCAGTGCCACCGGCATGCTTCGCTCCTGGCCCGTCACCTGCGGCAGGCCGCCCTGCTCGACGTGCCAGGTCGAGCGCAGCAGCGACTGGGCGAAGTCCTTGCGGAACAGGCCGATCGGGTTGCCAGCCGCGTCGGTGACGTCGTACGTGGCACCGAGGTCGATGCGCTGGCGGGCCTTGAAGCCGAGCAGAGGCTGCTGCTTGGAGTCATCCGTGTAGATGGTCACCTGCTCCTTGAAGGCGAGCCGCTTCTGCTGCGCGAACGCCAGCAGCTCACCCTCGGTGCCGTCGGGGGAGACCGCCCGGACCTCGTACTGGTTGACCATCATGCGCAGTCGCTGGCGGATGTGGAACTGGTGCTGGCCCTGCAAGTTGTCGAGCTGCATGTGTACTCCTCTGGGGTTGGTGCGCCGGAGTCTCGCACAGCCCGACAACCGTCGTGCCCCTGCTATCCATGATCAGTTGCTGCTGGGTAGCCGTCGAGGTCGCGGGACGACTACCCAGCACGGAGTGATCACTGGTGCCCTAGCAGGATCACTCCGGGAGACCTCAGCGACTGTCGACGGAGGTCGCGGCGCGCAGCGCCCAGGTGTTGAGGACCTGGTGGATGCCGCGCAGCCGCTCGTTGATCTGTTCCAGCCGTTCCGCCTGGGCCAGGGCGGCCAGTGCCGACCCCAGCGCGATCTGCTGGTCGAGGGTGAGATTGTCCTGGTCGATGGTGTAGAGCAGGTCGACGGTCTCGGCGATGGTGTCGGCCACAGCTTCTCCTCGGGCACGGGGGGCGATCAGCAACATTGGCATCGATGGAAGCGCTCCCACATCATTGTGCCCCGTGCCATGCCGATTCATGCAAGCCGCTCAGTCCGGCAGGTTCGTCAGCACCACGTCGAGTACCCGGATCGCGTCCGGCTTGGAGAGGGGGTTGTTGCCGTTGCCGCATTTCGGTGACTGCACACAGGACGGGCAGCCGGCCTCGCAGCCGCACTCCGCGATCGCGTCCCGGGTGGCCCGTAGCCACGCCGCCGCCGTCTTGTACGCCCGCTCGGCGAACCCGGCGCCACCCGGATGCCCGTCGTAGACGAAGACGGTCGGCGCGTCGGTGTCCGGGTGCAGCGCGGTGGAGAGCCCACCGATGTCCCACCGGTCGCAGGTCGCCATCAGCGGCAGCAGGCCGATCGCGGCGTGTTCGGCGGCGTGCAGCGCACCCGGCACGTCGGCCGGCTGGACCCCGGCGAGGGCCAACGACTGCGGTGACAGGGTGAACCAGACCGCCACCGTGCGCAGTTCCCGGGCGGGCAGGTCTAGCGGCCGGGTGTCGATCACCTCGCCGGTGGCGATCCGCCGCCGCTGGTACGACACGACCTGGCTGGTCACATCCACCTCACCGAGGAACATGCCGACCGGCCCGGCGTCCACGTAGGAGCGCACCGACACCACGGACAGCTCGGTGACGTCACGGGCGTGGGTGGACCAGTCGGGCTCCTCGGCGCGCACCAGCGCGCAACCGTCGGCCAGGTCGAGATGGTCGACCACGTACGAGACGCCCTGGTGCAGATAGACCGCGCCGGAGTGCAGCAGGAAGTGCGACGAGCCGCCGTCGACAGTGCCGAGCAGCCGGCCGGTCGACGACTCCACCACGGCGACCGGGGCGCCCCCCTCGCCGCGCAGATCCACGTCGGGCCGCTCCCGGTGCCGCCAGTACCAACCGGTGGGCCGCTGCCGCAGCGCCCCCGCCGCGACCAGCTCGTCGACCGCCTCCTTCGCTCCCTCGCCGAAGAGCGCCAGGTCGGCGGGGGTGAGCGGCGCCTCCACCGCGGCGCAGGCGAGCTGCGGTGCCAGCACGTACGGGTTGGCCGGGTCGAGCACCGTCGCCTCCACCGGCGCGCCGAAGATCGCCTCCGGGTGGTGCACCAGGTAGGTGTCCAGGGGGTCGTCCCGAGCCACCAGCACCGCGAGGGCCTCCTGCCCGGAACGCCCGGCGCGGCCCGCCTGCTGCCACAGCGACGCCCGGGTGCCCGGGTAGCCGCAGATCAGCACCGCGTCGAGCCCGACCAGGTCCACGCCCAGCTCCAGCGCGTTGGTCGAGGCCAGACCGAGCAGGTCGCCGGTCAGCAGGGCCCGTTCCAGCTCGCGCCGCTCCTCTCGCAGGTAACCGCCCCGGTAGGCGGCCACCCGGTCGCCGAGCCCCGGCACCGCGTCGTCCAGCGCTCGACGCGCGTTTGCGGCCACCACCTCGGCGCCCTTGCGGGAGCGGACGAACGCGAGCGTGCGTACCCCCTCGGCGACCGTGTCGGCGAGCAGGTCCGCGGTCTCGCGCAGCGCCGACCGACGGACCTGGTGAAGCTCGTCGTGCTCGCCCGTCGCCTGCGGCGGCACCGGGGAAGAGGCCGACGAGTCGGGTGGCAGCAGCGGCGGTTCCCAGAGTGCGAAGGTCACCCCGCCGCGCGGGGAGGCGTCCTCGGTGACCGCTGTCACCGGCAGGCCGGTCAGCCGTCCGGCGGCGGTGGCCGGGTCGCCGGAGGTGGCCGAGGCGAGCACGAACACCGGGGTGGCCCCGAACCGGGCGCACTGCCGACGCAGCCGACGCAGCACGTGCGCGACGTGCGAGCCGAACACGCCCCGGTAGGTGTGGCACTCGTCGATCACCACGTACGCGAGTCGGCGCAGGAAGCCGGACCACTGGGCGTGCCCGGGCAGGATGCCGTGGTGCAGCATGTCCGGGTTGGTCAGCACGAACCGGGAGTGCCGCCGGATCCACTCCCGCTCGGTGCGCGGAGTGTCCCCGTCGTAGCAGGCGGGGCGTACCCCCTCCAGCTCCAGCGCGGCGACGGCGCGCAACTGGTCCGCGGCGAGGGCCTTGGTCGGCGCCAGGTAGAGCACTGTGGCCCGGGGGTCGGCGAGCAGGGTGGCCAGGGCGGGCAGTTGGTACGCCAGTGACTTGCCGGACGCGGTGCCGGTGGCGACGACCACGTGCTGGCCCTCGTACGCCAGGTTGGCCGCCTCGGCCTGGTGCTGCCAGGGCGCGACCACGCCGCGCCCTGTGAACGCCGCGCGCAACTCCGCCGGTGCCCACGACGGCCACGGCGCGGGCACCCCGGCGCGGGCCGGAACCCGCTCGACGTGGGTGACCGGGTCGGCGGCACCCCGGGCGCGTAGCCGGCGCAGCAGGTCGGCAGGCGTTGGCCCAGGGCCGGGACCAGCGGATACGGTGGCCGCGGACGACGACTCCAGGTCGTGGCGCGGCTTGCCGCGCGCGGAGCTGAAGTCGTTGGAGGTCACGCCCTGCACTCTCGCACTGGTGTTCGGAGATGAAAAGTCGGACACCGGGGTAAGGGGAAGCCTCCGCTGGCGTTCGCAGGCCGCCCCGGCGGTAGTGGTTAGATGCCCACGAGAGTTTACGGCTCTTGCGAGGAGGACCGATGGAGCTGTCACTGGCGACCCGCACCGTGGGTGAGCACACGGTGCTCGAGGTTGGTGGTGAGGTGGACGTCTACACCGCGCCCCGGCTCCGTGAACGACTCCTCGAACTGATCGACGGTGGCGCCCGTCACGTGGTGGTGGACCTCGGTCGGGTGGATTTCCTCGACTCCACCGGGCTGGGCGTTCTGGTCGGTGCGCTCAAGCGGCTCCGCTCGGCGAGCGGTTCGTTCGCGCTGGTCTGCGACAAGGAGCCGTTGCTCAAGATCTTCCGGATCACCGCGTTGGACCAGGTGTTTCCGCTGCATCCGACGGTCGACGCGGCGATCAGCGCCGACTCGGCGGGCGCCGGCGCGTGATGGCGACAGTCAAGCTTTCGTTCTCGCCCGCTCCGGTGCACGTGCGCACCGCCCGGCTGGTCGGCGTCGCCGTCGCCCGGCGGGCCGGGGTGCGGGAGGACCTGCTGGACGAGGTGCGCCTGGCCATCGGTGAGGCGTGCACGCGCGCGGTGGCCCTGCACCGGCAGTACGGCCTGGCCGACCCGGTGCTGGTGGAGATGTCCGATGGTGGCTCGTACGCCGTGCGGGTGGTGGACCGGGCGCCGATCGAGGCGGGTATCGGTCTGACCGCGCTGCCGCCGGACGAGCTGGCCAACGAGTCGCTGACCGATGAGGCGCTGACCACCGGCGTGGGCTTCGCGCTGCTCGCCGGTTTCGTCGAGGACCTCCAGGTGCGCCCGGTCGACGAGGGCATCGGCACCGAGGTGCGGATGGTGTGGCCGGTCGGCCGCTGACGAGTTCCGCTGCGTAGGCCGCGTCCCCTGCTGGGGATGCGGCCTTCTTTGCATGGATCGGGCCCTATATCAGATTTCGTTTCATAACACAGCGACGAAGATCATCGCGACACGGTGCCACCTGGGTGTGACCTCCAACACTGCGGAGGGCTACAGTACCCGGGTTGTCAGCAAGTGACCTATCCCGCAGCCAGCGGGTATGGGTGTTCATCGCTGGTCCGCTGGTGGGTTGGCGCGCGCTTGCGAGTCCGCATCCAGGCGTCGGTCAGTGCGTCTCCACTCACCGGCGCGATTGTTCGGTAACAGGAGGACACAGATGTCCGAGACCTTGGCCGCCGACGGCGGCGGGCTTTCCCTTACCGGAAGCAACGTGACCTACGTCGTCATCGCCGCGGTCGTCGCGCTGGTGGCGCTCGGTTTTGCTGCCGCCCTCACGAAAACGGTGCTGGCCGCTGGTAAGGGCACCGAGAAAATGCAGGAGATCTCGGGGGCCGTCCAGGAGGGCGCCTCGGCCTACCTGCTCCGCCAGTTCCGCACCCTGGCGATCTTCGTCGTCATCGCCGTAGTGCTGCTCTTCCTGCTTCCGGTGCACGACACCGATGGCAGTGAGCTCGCGGTGAAGATCGGCCGCTCACTCTTCTTCGTGGTGGGCGCCCTGTTCAGCGCGTTCATCGGTGGCGCCGGCATGTGGCTGGCCACCAGAGCCAACCTGCGGGTGGCAGCCGCCGCGCGGGAGCGGGCAGGCGGCCGTGAGGCGGCCATGAAGATCGCCTTCCGGACCGGCGGCGTCGTCGGCTTCTTCACCGTCGGCCTTGGCCTCTTCGGTGCCGCGCTTGTCGTTCTGATCTACCGGGGTGACGCGCCGACAGTGCTCGAGGGCTTCGGCTTCGGCGCCGCGCTGCTCGCGATGTTCATGCGGGTCGGCGGCGGCATCTTCACCAAGGCCGCCGACGTCGGCGCCGACCTGGTCGGCAAGGTCGAGCAGGGCATCCCCGAGGATGACCCGCGCAACGCCGCCACCATCGCCGACAACGTGGGCGACAACGTCGGTGACTGCGCCGGCATGGCCGCCGACCTGTTCGAGTCGTACGCGGTGACGCTGGTCGCCGCACTGATCCTCGGCCGCGCCGCGTTCGGCGAGGAGGGCCTCGTCTTCCCGCTGATCATCTCCACCATCGGCGTGCTGATCGCGATCGTCGGCGTCTTCATCACCCGGCTGCGCGCTACCGACCGCAACGCCCTGACCGCGATCAACCGGGCCTTCTACCTGTCGGCGGTGCTCTCCGCGGTGCTGGTGGCGATCGCCGCCTTCGCGTACCTCCCGGCGACTTTCGGCGAGTTCGACAGCGGGCTCACCGACGCGCCCGGTAACCCCCGGCTGGTGGCCATCGGCGCAGTGGTGATCGGTATCGTGCTGGCCGCCGCGATCCAGGCGCTGACCGGCTACTTCACCGAGACCAACCGGCGACCGGTGCAGGACATCGGCAAGAGCTCGCAGACCGGTGCGGCCACCGTGATCCTGGCCGGCATCAGCATCGGCCTGGAGTCGGCGGTCTACTCGGCCCTGCTGATCGGCGCCGGCGTCTTCGGGGCGTTCCTCCTCGGCGGCAGCTCCATCACGCTGTCGCTGTTCGCGGTGGCGCTGGCCGGCACCGGCCTGCTCACCACGGTCGGCGTGATCGTGGCGATGGACACCTTCGGGCCGATCTCCGACAACGCCCAGGGCATCGCAGAGATGTCCGGTGACCTCGACGAGCACGGCGCTCGCACCCTCACCGAGCTGGACGCCGTCGGCAACACCACCAAGGCGATCACCAAGGGCATCGCGATCGCCACGGCGGTGCTCGCGGCGACCGCGCTGTTCGGCTCGTACACCGACTCGCTCCGCAGCGCGTACGCGACGGCTGGCGTCGGCGACGTCGGCAACGAGATCCTCAACTCGCTGAACGTGGCGAACCCGCGCAACCTGGTCGGCCTGATCATCGGCGCGGCGGTGGTCTTCCTCTTCTCCGGGTTGGCCATCAACGCGGTGTCCCGCTCGGCCGGTGCCGTGGTGATGGAGGTCCGCCGGCAGTTCCGTGAGCTGCCCGGCATCATGGACGGCACCCAGCGCCCGGAGTACGGCAAGGTCGTCGACATCTGCACCCGGGACGCGCAGCGCGAGCTGATGACCCCCGGCCTGCTCGCCATCCTGGCGCCGATCGCTGTCGGCTTCGGCCTCGGGCCCGGCGCGCTGGCTGCGTACCTGGCCGGTGCGATCGGTGCCGGCACGCTGATGGCGGTGTTCCTGTCCAACTCCGGTGGGGCCTGGGACAACGCCAAGAAGCTGGTCGAGGATGGCGCGTACGGCGGAAAGGGCTCCGAGTCGCACGCCGCCACGGTCATCGGCGACACCGTCGGCGACCCGTTCAAGGACACCGCCGGCCCGGCGATCAACCCGCTGATCAAGGTGATGAACCTGGTCTCGCTGCTGATCGCACCCGCCGTGGTGGCCTGGAGCGTCGGCGACGACCGCAACGTCGGCCTGCGGGTCGGCATCGCGCTGGTCGCGACGCTGATCATCGTGGCGTCGGTGGTGTTCAGCAAGCGCAAGGGCATCGCGATGTCCGACTCGGACGCCGATGGCAACACCGGCGCGGGCAGCACCGATCACCGCCCGGAGACGGTCAACGCCTGATCCAGGAACGGCCCGATGCCACGCCTGGCCAAAGGCCGTACGCTGCAACGCATGCGTACGTGCCGGGCGTCTGCCGCCGGAAAGCTCACGGTGGTCCTGGCCACGATCGTCGTTCTGGCCGGCTGCGGCGGGGGTCCCAGCCCACGGGCCTGGGCGGCATCAGTCTGCGGCGCCCTCACCCCGTGGCGCTCCGAGATCAACAAGCTGACCAGCAGCACGGACGAGCAGATGACCGCGCAGACCACGCCGGCGCAGGCCAAGGAGAACCTGGTGCGGCTCTTCGATGGGGCGGAGCAGGCCAGCGAGGCCGCGCGCCGCAAGGTGGAGAAGGCGGGCGTCCCGGAGGCGGAGAACGGCGAGGCCATCTCCGCTGGTTTCCGTAGCTCCCTGGGGAAGATGCGGGACGCGTACGGCCGTGCCCGGGACACCATCGACGGCCTGGGCACCGGAGAGCCGACCGTCTTCTACGACGGCGTGCGGGCCGCCGTGGAGACCCTCAACAAGGAGTACGACGCCAGCGCGCTGGACACCAGCAAGCTCAACTCCGAGGAGTTGAAACAGGCATTCGACGAGGTGCCGGAGTGTCGCTGAGCGGGTTCGGTGACACCGGGAAGGCGCAGCCGCCCCCGGCGCTGTTCCCCGCGCCCGAGTCCGACACGCCCACTCCCGGGCGACGCCGCGGCGGCGCGCCGCAGACCGGCCCGGCGCAGACCGGCCCGTCCCGCGACGGCGCGCCGCAGAGCGGCCCGGGGCAGCACGGGCCGGCGCGGCCGGGTTTCCCCCAGCAGGGCCCGTCCCAGGGTGACGACGCGGGCCGGCAACTTGTCTTCTTCGGCGCGGACGCGGCCGAACCGACCGTCGCCGACCTGGCCGGGCTGCTCGCCGGGCCGGGCGAGGTGGTCCGGATGGGCGGCACCGCCCGGCTCTCGGTGCAGGTGGACGCCGCCTGGCGGGTCCACGTGCTCGTCGCCGAGCTGGCGTCGCGGGGGCTGGCGGCGAGCTGGCAGCCGACCGAGGGCGAGCGACACGCCGTTCGTACGTCGTACACCCGGGTCTTGAAGCCGCTCGCGGCCGCTTGGCTGCACGGTACGACGAAACGCCCGCCGGCCGCGTTCCACCTGACCGGTCGACGGTTGCGGCTGTGGCTCGCCGCCGCGGGGACGCCGGAGCCTCCGGACTGCTTCCTGTTGCGGCTGGGTGCCGACGACCAGGAGTGTTGGGAGCCGATCGGCGTGGCGCTTGCCTCGGCGGGGCTGGCTGGGCCGCTGCTCGGTCCGAGTGAGGGCGGCCCGGCGTACCGGATCACCGGCCGTCGCCGGTTGGCGCGGCTCGCCGAGCTGGTAGGCCAACCACCGCGCGCCGCGCCCACCAACGCCTGGCCAACCCGCTCCTGAATCGGTCATTCCGCCCAGGTCGGTGGTGCCGGTCGGGTGTCCGGTGCCGGACAGCCGGCGGGTCGATCCAAGCGGAAAACGGGCGTGTCGGGCCTCGCCCATGGGTCCGCCATCGTCACAGTGACCCGCTTCGAGCCCTACCCACGGTGTACGGTGGCGCCGTCCGGCAGTGCCGAGCGCGGCGGGGCGGTGTCGACCGCCGCGTCGAAGCGGTTTGCGGCCCGCGAAACCCGAAACGCGGGCGGCGCGTTACGTTGGACATCCGGACCGCCGGTGCGACGGCGGGGTCGAAAGCGGTCGCTGTCCGGGCGCCGGCGGGCCACGAGCAGGAGTGAGGTCGGGGAGAGACGTGCCGAGCAACGCTGGAACCACCCGTCTGGTCATCGTCGAGTCACCGGCGAAGGCCAAGACGATCTCGGGCTACCTTGGCCCGGGGTACGTCGTGGAGGCCAGCTTCGGTCACGTCCGCGACCTGCCGCGCAACGCCGCCGATGTGCCGGCCAAATACAAGAAGGAGCCCTGGGCCCGGCTCGGGGTGGACGTCGACAACGGCTTCCAGGCGCTCTACGTCGTCTCCGCCGACCGTAAGCAGCAGATCAGCAAGCTGGTCAAGCTGGCCAAGGAGGTCGACGAGATCTTCCTGGCGACGGATGAGGACCGCGAGGGCGAGGCCATCGCCTGGCACCTGGTCGAGACGCTGAAGCCCAAGGTGCCGGTCAAGCGGATGGTCTTCCACGAGATCACCAAGCCGGCGATCCAGGCTGCGGTGGCCAACCCCCGGGAGATCGACCGCGACCTGGTCGACGCCCAGGAGGCCCGCCGGATCCTCGACCGGCTCTACGGCTACGAGGTCTCCCCGGTGCTGTGGAAGAAGGTCATGCCGCGGCTCTCGGCTGGCCGGGTGCAGTCCGTGGCGACCCGCATCGTGGTCGAGCGGGAGCGGCAGCGGATGGCCTTCCGCACCGCCGAGTACTGGGACATCCTGGCCACCCTTGCCGTGGCGAACGCCGGCGAGGGGCCACGAAACTTCAATGCGACCCTGATCGCCCTGAACGGCGACCGGATCGCCACCGGTAAGGACTTCGAGCCGACCACCGGTCGCGTCCGGGCCGGTGCTGGCGTCGTGCACCTCGACGAGAGTGGTGCCCGGGGTCTCGCGGCCCGACTGGAGGGGCGGCCGTTCACCGTCACCCGGGTCGAGGAGAAGCCCTACCGCCGTCGCCCGTACGCGCCGTTCATCACCTCGACCCTCCAGCAGGAGGCGGCCCGCAAGCTGCGCCTGTCCTCGCAGCAGACGATGCGCACCGCGCAGCGCCTGTACGAGAACGGCTACATCACCTATATGCGTACCGACTCGGTCAACCTGTCGGAGACCGCCATCTCGGCGGCCCGCCGGCAGATCGTCGAGCTGTACGGCGAGCGCAGCGTGCCGCCGGAGCCGCGCCGCTACACCGGCAAGGTGAAGAACGCGCAGGAGGCACACGAGGCGATCCGCCCGGCGGGGGACAACTTCCGCACCCCGGGCGAGGTGGCCAAGGAGCTGTCGGCCGAGGAGTTCAAGCTCTACGAGCTGATCTGGCGGCGCACCATCGCCTCGCAGATGACCGACGCGGTCGGCTCCAGCGTCTCGGTGCGCATCCGGGCGGTCTCCACCTCGCAGGAGGAAGCCGACTTCGGCGCGACCGGCAAGACCATCACCGACCCGGGCTTCCTGCGCGCCTACGTCGAGTCCAGCGACGACGAGAACGCCGAGGCCGAGGACGCCGAGCGCCGGCTGCCCACCCTGGTCAAGGACCAGCCGCTGACCGCCGACGAGCTGGCCGCCCAGGGCCACCACACCCAGCCGCCGTCGCGCTACACCGAAGCGTCGCTGGTGAAGGCCCTGGAAGAGCTGGGCATCGGCCGCCCGTCGACCTACGCGTCGATCATGCAGACGATCCAGGACCGGGGGTACGTCACCAAGCGCGGGCAGGCGATGATCCCGACGTTCCTGGCCTTCGCGGTGATCGGGCTGATGGAGCGGCACTACCCCCGCCTGATCGACTACGACTTCACGGCCACCATGGAGAACGAGCTGGACGAGATCGCCGGCGGTGACCACGCTGCGGTCGACTTCCTCACGGCGTTCTACTTCGGCAGCTCCAACGGTGCCGGCGACCAGGACATCGCCCGTTCCGGTGGGCTCAAGAAGCTGGTCACCGAGAACCTCAGCGACATCGACGCCCGCAGCGTCAACTCCATCCCGCTCTTCACCGACGACGACGGCCGCGAGGTCGTCGTGCGGGTCGGCCGCTACGGGCCGTACCTGCAACGTGAACTGCCCGGCGGTGAGCAGCCGGCACCGGCCGCCGAGGGCGAGGAGGGTGGCACCCAGGGTGACCGGGCGCCGATCCCCGAGGGCCTGGCCCCGGACGAGCTGACCCCGGAGAAGGTGCACGAGCTGTTCCTGGGCGGCAGCGGCGAGCGCAAGCTCGGCGACGACCCCGGCACCGGCGAGCCGATCGTGCTCAAGTCCGGCCGGTTCGGCCCGTACGTGTCCAGCGGCGAGCGGAAGTCCTCGCTGCTGCGTACGCAGACCCCGGACTCGCTGACCCTGGAGGAGGCGCTCAAGCTGCTCAGCCTTCCCCGGCTGATCGGTGTCGCGCCGGACGGCGTCGAGGTCTTCGCGAACAACGGTCGCTACGGCCCGTACGTCAAGCGGGGCGAGGAGTTCCGTTCGCTGGAGTCCGAGGATCAGATGTTCACGGTTGGCCTGGACGAGGCGCTGGCTCTGCTGGCCGCCCCGAAGGCCCGTGGACGGCGAGCCGCGGCACCCCCGTTGCGCGAGATGGGCGTGGACCCGGCGAGCGAGAAGCCGTTGGTGATCAAGGACGGCCGGTTCGGCCCGTACGTGACCGACGGGGAGTTCAACGCGTCGCTGCGGCGCGGGCAGACGCCGGAGGCGCTGACCATCGAGGAAGCGTCCGAGATGTTGGCCGAGAAGCGGGCGAAGGGTCCGGCGCCGCGGAAGAAGGCGGCGGCGAAGAAGGCGCCTGCGAAGAAGGCCACGGCCACCAAGAAGACGGCGGCTGCCAGCAAGTCCACGGCCGCGAAGAAGACGACCACTGCCAAGACGACGGCAGCGAAGAAGGCTCCGGCCAAGAAGGCCGCCCCGCGCAAGGCCGCGACCAGCACGGAGTAGCCCGCCCGCCGCCCCTGGTCTATTCAGATCTTGGACAGTTTCCGTTCCGTCGGAACGGAAACTGTCCAAGATCTGGTTATGGCTGCTGTTTTCCGGCTCGACAGCCTCGATCCATCCCGGCCACCGACACCTCGCGGCTGGCGGGCGCCGACGGAAGCCCGTCAGACCCCGAGGACGTGGGTCAGGTGGGGGTTGGTGAAGACGCGGTGGGGGTCGAGCCGGTCGCGGACGGCCTGGAAGTCCGCGAAGCGGGGGTACGCCGTGGCCAGCGAGGCGGCGTCGCGGTAGTGCAGCTTGCCCCAGTGCGGGCGACCGCCCAGCCCGGCGGCCACCTGCTCGAAGGCCCGGAAGTACGGCTCGTACGGCATGCCGACGTACTGGTGCACGGCGATGTAGGCGTTGTCCCGGCCGTAGCCGTGCGACAGCCAGATGTCGTCGGCGGCGGTGAACCGCACCTCCACGGGGAAGAGCACCTTGAACGGCAGGCCGTCCACGATCCGCTGGAGCGCGGCGAGCGCCTCGGGCAACGCCTCGCGGGGCAGGCCGTACTCCATCTCCACGAAGCGGACCCGGCGCGGCGTGCAGAAGACCCGGTCGGAGCGGCCGGTGTACTGGCGTTCGGTGAGGGCGCGGGCGGAGACCGCGCTGATCCCCGGGGCCAGCGCGGGCACGGCCCGGCCGAGTCGACAGGCCCCGGCGAAGACCCGGTTGGACAGGAAGTCGTCGTCCACCCAGCCGCGCCAGCGGGACAGCGGCCGGTCGTTGGCGGTTACGCGGTCGTTGGCCTTGACCTGGACCCGCGACGTGTACGGGAACCAGTAGAACTCGACGTGGTCGTGCCGGCCGATCAGCTCGGGCAGTTCGCCGAGCACGTCGGCCAGTTCGGCCGGTCGTTCGTGGGCGCGCAGGACGAAGGCGTCCACGCAGCGCAGGGTCACCTCGACCAGGACGCCGAGCGCGCCGAGTGACACCCGGGCGGCGGCGAGGACGTCGGGATGCTCGTCGGCGGAGCAGCGCAACACCTCGCCGGTGCCGGTGACCATCGTGATCGCCTCGACGAAGGTGGAGAGGCACCCGTAGCCGGCTCCGGTGCCGTGGGTGCCGGTGGAGATCGCCCCGGCGACGGTCTGCGCGTCGATGTCACCGAGGTTGGGCAGCGCGAGGCCGTGTCGGGCGAGCAGGCCGTTGAGCGCGTGCAGGGTCATTCCCGCAGGCACGGTGACCAGTCGGTGTGCGACGTCCACGCTGACCAAGGTGTCCAGGTCGGACAGATCCATCCGACGGTCGTCGGCGAGCGCGACGGCGGTGAACGAGTGGCCGCTGCCCGTCACCCGGATCCGACCGCCGTCGGCGGCGGCAGATCTGACGGCTTCTGCGACGTCGGTCGGCGAGCCTGGGCGCAGGATCGCGCTGGCGCTGCCACGCTGGTTCCCGGCCCAGTTGGACCATCCAGCCCCGAGCGGTGCGGTGCGGACCATGCGCGCTCCTCATTCATGAATATGAACTGACTTCATATCAGGAACGTTCTAGCTGGTAAATACCGCAATTGCGATCCGCTCGTTGTACCGGTAGTCACGGACTCGTGACGTGGAGATATGTTCATCCGTCGAAGGGGGGTGGCGCAGAGTGTCCACACCAGCCGCCACGACCGGGCCGCTGCGCCGCGTACCGGTGCAAGGTCGAAGTGTCGCGCGGGTACAGCGCATGTTGGATGCCTGCGCCGAACTCGTCGACGAGGTGGGGTACGAAGGGCTGACCACCACCCTGCTCGCCGAGCGGGCCGAGGTGGCGATCGGGTCGGTCTACCAGTTCTTTCCGGACAAGCGGGCGATCGTGCAGGCGTTGACCCTGCGGACCATGGAGTCCTACCTCCAGCGCCTCGACGAGCGGTTCGCCTCCGACGAGATGACCCACTGGTGGGACGGCGTCGACGCGGGCATCGACGAGTACATCACGATGCACCGCACCGTCCCCGGCTTCCGTACCCTGCACTTCGGCGACGTGGTCGACCTGCACCTGCTCGACGAGCAGCGGGACAACAACGGCGTGATCGCCGACCAGTTGGCCCGGGTGCTCACCGAGCGTTTCGGGCTCACCGACGTGCCCAAGCTGCGCTTCGTGCTGGAGATCGCGGTCGAGGCGGCGGACGCGCTGATCAAGCTCGCGTTCCGCCGGAAGCCCGAGGGCGACGAGCGGGTGCTGCTGGAGGCGAAGGCGTTGATCCGGGAGTACCTGCACCGCCAGGTGGACGGCTCGGACAACGGCCGGTCCACCGTCGGCAAGCATGCTGAGGCGCCCCAACCGGCCTGAGTCGGCGTGGGCGCGGGCCCGACCGGCGGTGAGGGCGGCTGTCCGGTCTCAGAGGAAGGCCTGCCCCTCACCCCGGTAGGTGGGCACCGTCGCCACCACCGCGTCCCCCTCGATCAGGTGCAGCTCGTTGATCCGTTCACACAGCTCACCTGCCTTGGCGTGCCGGAACCACACCCGGTCGCCGACGTTCAGCCCGGCCGCCGCCGCTCCGGACAGCGGAGTCTGCACCTCGCCGGCGCCCTCGGTGCCGACGAGCTTCAGCCCCGCCGGTAGCCACGGCCGGGGCAGTCGACTGTCGGCGGCCGGGCCGGAGGCGATCCAGCCACCGCCGAGCACCGTCGCCAGCTCCGGCGTCGGTCGGCGGACCACCGTGCAGGCGAAGAACGCCGCAGGGGTGGGCCGCCAGGCGCGGTACGCGTCGAACAGGGTCGGCCCGTACAGGCCCGATCCCGCGGTGACCTCGGTGACCGCGGGATCGGCGCTGGTCGCGGCCACGCTGCCGGTGCCGCCGCCGTTGACGAACTTCAGGTCGGCGTGCTCGCGTACCGCGGCGACCGCCGCGCCACGGCGGGCCAGCAACTCGCGGTACGACCCGCGCTGGGCCAGCCTGATCGCGCCGGCCAGCAGCGTCTGCCCCGGCGGCGCGTCGCCCAGGCCGGCGATCTGCGCCTCGTACGACATCAGCCCGACCAGCCGGAAGCCGGGCCGACCGGCGACGGCGGCGGCGAGCGCGCCGGCCGCCCGTGCGCTGTGCACCGGTGAGCGGCGGACGCCGACATGCACCCGACCGCGCAGCGGTCGCCAGGAGGCGTCCAGATCCAGGCAGAGCCGTAGCTCGGCGCGTTGCCCCGGTGCCGTGATGGCGTCGATGAGGTCGAGTTGGCCAGTGCCGTCGATCATCAGGGTGATCGCGGCGGCGAGCGTCGGGTCGGCGCCCAGCTCGGCGAGGGCGGCCCGGTCCGCGCTCGGGTACGCGACCAGCACGTCGTCGCTGACGCCGGCGCGGACCAGCCAGATCGCCTCGGGCACTGTGAACGCCATCACGCCCTGCCAGCCGGGCCGCGCGAGGGCTCGACCGATCAACTCCCTGCTGCGGACCGACTTGCTGGCGAGGCGGACCGGTTTTCCCGCGGCGCGCTCGGCCAGGGCGACCGAATTGGCGTCGAAGGCAGTGAGGTCGACCACCGCGTACGGGGGGTCGAGGTGGGCAGTCGCCCGATCCAGGCGCTCGCGAAGTTTGTCGCTTTCGATGGCCACGTCTGCACGCTAACTGTCTGACGGAGAATGCGAAATACCCTCGCGTACGTCCGGGCTGCGGTCGGTACCTTCGGCGGCCTAGGCTCAGCGAGCAGGAGAATGTCGCCCGGGGGGTGGCCCCCACCGGGTCTAGAGTGTTGCACCGGAGGTGCCCAGCGATGGGCCGGCACGTGGAGGTACGGCCATCGAAAGCCAGAACAGCGGCGAGTCGCCCGGCGTGTCGCGCTCGGGTGACCAGTCGGGCAACGCCGCCAAGCAGCCCAACGGCGGGCAGGTTGATCCGTCCGGTTATGCCGCGATCCGATCCGTCCTGCGCATCCGGCCGTTCCGCCGGCTCTGGATCGTGCTCGGCGCCGCCTCCTTCGGTGACTGGCTCGGCCTCCTGGCCACCGCACTCTTCGCCGCCTCGCAGGTGCAGGGCAGCACCGCCCAGGGCGCCGCGTTCGGCGGGGTCACCGCGATCCGGCTGCTGCCCGCGCTGGTGCTCGGCCCGGTGGCCGGCGTCTTCGCCGACCGGTTCGACCGGCGCTGGACGATGGTCATCTGTGACCTGCTGCGCTTCGTGCTCTTCGCCTCCATTCCGCTCTACGCCCTCAGCGGCGCCGCGGGCGGCCTGGTGGTCGGCTGGGCGCTGATCGCCACCTTCCTGATCGAGTCGCTCACCCTGCTCTGGATCCCGGCCAAGGAGGCCGCGGTCCCGAACCTGATCCCGCGGGCCCGGCTGGAGGCGGCCAACCAGCTCACCCTGATCACCACCTACGGCCTCACCCCGGTCGCCGCCGCCATCGGCCTCGCCGTGCTCGACCGTGGCGTCCGTGGTGCCGTCGGCGGCGACCTGCCCTCCTGGGCCGAGCCGGCCCAGCTCGCACTCTGGTTCAACGCCTTCTCCCGGCTCGCCACCGCACTGGTGGTGGCATTCGGGATCAAGGAGATCAGTGAGGCGCAGCGCGGCGAGGCGGAGCGTGCCGAGCAGAGCATGTTCCGGCAGTTCTCCGAGGGCTGGAAGTACATCGGCCAGACCCCGCTCGTCCGCGGCCTGGTGCTGGGCATCTTCGGCGCGTTCGCCGGCGGCGGCATCGTGGTCGGTACTGCCAAGTTCTTCGCCAACTCACTGGGCGCCGGTGATGCCGCGTTCTCGCTGCTCTTCGGCGCGATCTTCGTCGGTCTGGCGCTCGGCATCGGGCTCGGCCCGATGGTCGTCAAGGAGATGTCCCGGCGTCGCTGGTTCGGCATGAGCATCGTGCTGGCCAGCGCCGCCGTGATGACCCTCGCCTTCGCCATCCACCTGTCCATGGCGATCGTCGGCGCGGTGCTGGTCGGCGCCGGTGCCGGGATGGCCTTCCTGGCCGGCACCACGCTGCTGGGCGGGGAGGTGGCCGACGAGGTGCGCGGCCGGGTCTTCGCGGTGGTGCAGATCGGCACCCGACTGGTGCTGATCCTGGCCATCGGGCTGAGCAGCGTGTTGGTCGGCGTCGGTGGCTCGCGCAAGCTGGAGATCGCCGACCTCGGCATCTCCGTCTCCTCCACCCGACTGCTGCTGCTCGCCGCCGGTGCCGCCGGCATCTTCGCCGGGATCAGCGCGTTCGGCCAGATGGACGACAAGAAGGGCGTCCCGGTCCTCGCCGACCTGTGGGGCTCCATCCGGGGCCGTCCGCTGATGCCCGCCGAGCCGTTCGTCTCCGCCGGGCTCTTCGTGGTCTTCGAGGGCGGCGAGGGCGCGGGGAAGTCCACCCAGCTCACCGCGCTCTCCGAGCGGCTGCGCGGTCACGGCCGAGAGGTAGTGGTCACCCGCGAGCCGGGGGCCACCGGCGTCGGCCGGCGAATCCGGTCGCTGGTGCTGGACACCTCCGGCGACGACGCGCCCTCCCCCCGGGCCGAGGCGCTGCTGTACGCCGCCGACCGGGCGCACCACGTGGCCACCGTCGTCCGGCCCGCGCTGGTCCGGGGCGGCGTGGTGATCAGCGACCGGTACGTCGACTCGTCCCTGGCGTACCAGGGCGCCGGCCGGACACTGCCCGTCGATGAGGTCTCCTGGCTCTCCTCCTGGGCCACCGGTGGGCTCAAGCCCGACCTGGTGGTGCTGCTGGACGTCGAACCGCGCACCGGCCTGTCCCGGGTGGCCTCGCGCAACACCGGCACCGACCGGCTGGAGGCCGAGTCGATCGCCTTCCACGAGCGCGTCCGGTACGCGTTCCTCGACCTCGCCGCCGCCGACCCGAAGCGCTACCTGGTGCTCGACGCGTCCCGGCCGGCCGACGAGATCACCGGGCTGGTGGTCCGGCGGGTCGAGGAGATGCTCGGCAAGCCGGGCGGCATCGTGCACCCGCGGCCGGCGCAGGGCCCGGACACCTCGGTGCAGCCTGAGTTATCCGACGCGGAGCTGGTGACGATGGAGCACAAGACCTGATGCCGGACGTCTTCGCCGACCTGGTCGGTCAGGACGAGGCGGTGGTCGAGCTGCGGCGCGCCGCCGCCGCGGCAGCCGCCGTGCTGCGTGCTGGCGCGGCCGCGTTGGTCACCGCCGGCCCGGCCAGTGGTAACGGGTCCGCGGCCGACGACGCCGCGACCGGCGGGCTGGACCCGGCCGCCGGGATGACGCACGCGTGGATCTTCACCGGGCCACCCGGCTCCGGCCGCTCGGTCGCCGCACGGGCGTTCGCCGCCGCACTCCAGTGCGTGCACGGCACCGGCTGCGGTGAGTGCCCCGGTTGCCACACGACAATGGGCGGCAGCCACGCCGACGTGCGGATGGTGGTGCCGGAAGGGCTCTCCATCGGCGTCGGCGAGATGCGCGCGCTGGTGCTCCGCGCGGCCAGCACCCCGTCCGGCGGGCGCTGGCAGGTGGTGGTCATCGAGGACGCCGACCGGCTCACCGAGGCCGCCGGCAACGCGCTGCTCAAGGCGATCGAGGAACCCCCACCGCGGACGGTCTTCCTGCTCTGCGCCCCGTCCACCCACCCGGACGACATCTCGGTGACCATCCGGTCGCGCTGTCGGGTCGTACCCCTGCGGCAGCCGCCGGCCGCCGCGGTGGCCGAGGTGCTGGTTCGTCGGGACGGCATCGCCCCCGACGTGGCGCGGTGGGCGGCGGCGGCCGCGCAGGGCCACGTGGGTCGGGCCCGCAGGCTGGCCCGCGACCCGGAGGCCCGCAAACGACGCGAGGCGGTGCTCGGGGTGCCCCGCCGGTTGACCGGGGTCGGCGCGGCGTTCGACGCGGCGTCGGCGCTGATCGAGGCGGCCGAGGCGGAGGCCGACGCGTCGGTCACCGAGGCCGACACGACCGAGCGGGCGGCACTGGAGACCGCGCTCGGCGCGGGCGGCACCGGCCGGGGCGCGGCCGGCGCCATGCGAGGCGCTGCCGGGCAGCTCAAGGAGCTGGAGAAGCGGCAGAAGTCCCGGGCCACCCGGGCCCAGCGGGACGCACTGGACCGGGCGCTGGTCGACCTCGCGGGCTTCTACCGGGACGCGCTCACCATGGCGCTGCGCGCACCCGTCGCCCCGGTGCACACCGACACGGCCGCGCTGGCCGGCGCCGGCGCGCAGAAGTGGGACGCCGAGGGGGCGCTGCGCCGCTTGGAGGCCGTGCTCGCCTGCCGTGCGGCGATCGAGGCGAACGTCAAGCCGCGGATCGCGGTCGAGGCGATGATGCTCGCCCTCTGGAAGGGCTGACCCGCGCTTCCCGGCCGTTGTCCACAGGCATCGACAGGTCCGATTGCGGTGCGGTACGGTCCGTGTGCCGTGGTAACGGTGGCACCACACTGAGTGACGGATCACCCGGGAGGAGTCGGCCGATGCCGCGGGGGGAGATCGACGAAGCCTGGATCGAGGAGGCGGTGCGACGCTACCGCCGGATCGAGTCCCTCCAGGCCGAGTTCGACCAGGCGGTGTCGACCGTCGAGGTGACCGTCCGCTCGCCGGACGGTCTGGTCGAGGTGGTGGTCACCGCCGGTGGACGGATCACCGACGTCCGGTTCCTCGGGCCGCTGCACACCCGCAGCCCCCGCGACGTGGCCGGTTCCGTGCAGGCCGCGGTCACCGCGGCGGCCGACGCCGCCGAATGGGCCCGGGAAAAGCTGCACAATGAGACGTTCGCCGCCTACCGACCGCTCGCGGGGGCCTGAAATGGACACACTGCGCGCGCTCTCCGCCCGACTGGACGAGGCGAGCGCCACGCTCACCGTCGTTTCGCACACCGTCACCGCCAGCGATCCCGCCCATGCCGCGTTCGGCGCCGACGCACCGGGCCGCCCGGGCGAGATCGGTCGGGCGCTGCACCGGCAGTGGACCACCGCCACCGACGACCGGGCCCGTGAGGCCCGCGCCGCTGCCGGTCGACTGGCCGCCGCCGCGGCCGCCGTGCGGGAGGCCGCCGACCGCTACGCCGAGGTCGACCGGGCGGCCCGCCGCCGGCTCATCGGGGAACCGTGATGGACGCGCTGGACCGGCTCGCCGAGCCCGGCCTCGACCTGCTCCGCCGGGTGGACAGGCTGATCGCGGCCGGCGTCCCCGAGGGGCACCGGGTCTGGCCGCTGCTGCGCCGCATGCAGGTGCTGCCGGGCGACGCGGTTCGCGGCTTCCTCGACCTGCACCCGGTGCCGCTCGCCAGCGCCGGCCACGCGGTGCGCCGGCTCGTCCGGGGGTACGACGACGTCTCCGCCGCGCTCACCGACTCGGTGCTCTGGTCCGGTGCGGCCGCCACGGCGTACGGGCAACAGCGGGCGGCGCTGCTGCGTCACCTCGACGAGGGGCCGGACAGCCTGGTCGGGCGACTCGAATCCACCGCCGGTTACGCCGACGCCCTCGCCGACTGGGTGGAGGGCAGCCGACTCGCGCTGGCCCGCACCCTGGCCGACGTGCTCCGCTCGGCCGAAGCGGTCGCCGTGGTCGCCGCCACCGCCACCGGTCCGTCGACGCGCCCCGGGCCGGTCGGGCCCGGTGTGGCCGACGCCGCCGAGATCGCCGCACGGGTGCTGGCGGTGCTCTGCGTCGCGTACGACGGTGCGGAAACGCTGCTGCGTCAGTGGGCGCCGAGCCTGGCCGAGACCGCGTGGCGTCCGCCGACGGACGGGCGGCCTCGCTACGACCAGCCCACCCGGGTCGGCTGGTAACCGGACCTCGGCCCTCCGGCCGTGGCGCTGTTGCCCCGGACCTCGGTCCTACGGCCGTGGCGCTGTGGCCCCCGATCTCGGTCCTCTGGCTGCGGCGGTGTTGCCCCGGACAGGCCACGGCGTCGCTCGTGGGCGCCTGACCTGAGCCGGCGTCCACGGCGACGCCGTGGTCTTCCCCCTGCACCCCCCGCAGGTCTGCCTCCACTCAACGCCGCCGAGGCCCGTCTTGTCTCCTGCCCGGCCCCGGATTCAACCGTCCGGGCGAGCAGCAACGGCACGACGGGACGCCCTGCAATAGGTCAAGTCGACGGTCATGAATGGCAGCGGGGCGTAGCCGGCCGGTGCGCCTTGCACCGTGACCCGTCGTAGGGTGGGGGGATGGGCATGCTCTGCGCGGTCAGCTTCAACCGGTACGGGCGGCTCTACTACCTCGACCCGGGCGAGTTGCGTCCGCAGGTGGGCGACCGGGTGCTGGTGCCCACCGATGACGGGCCCGAGGTGGCGGAGTGCGTGTGGGCCGCGCAGTGGGTTACCGAGGAGACCGACGGCTTCCCCCGCCTGGTCGGGCTGGCCGGTGACGACGACCTCCTCCGGGACGAGGCGTTGCGTCGGCGCAAGGCCGAGGCGAAGGTGGCCGCGAAACGGCTGATCCGCGCGCACGGCCTGCCGATGAAGGTGGTGGCGGTCGACCATGTGCTGGGCTCCGCCGAGAGCGGCGGTGAGCGCAGCACCGTGTACTTCACCGCCCCGCACCGGGTGGACTTCCGGTCCCTGGTCCGCGACCTGGGCGCGACCCTGCACTGTCGGGTGGAGCTGCGTCAGCTCTCCGCACGCGACTCCGCACGGGTGCAGGGCGGCATCGGCTCCTGCGGTCGGGACCTGTGCTGCGCCACGTTCCTCACCGACTTCGAGCCGGTGACCATCCGGATGGCGAAGGACCAGGACCTACCGCTCAACCCGTTGCGCATCTCCGGCGCGTGCGGTCGGCTGATGTGCTGCCTCAAGTACGAGCACCCGCTGTACCAGCGCTTTCAGGAGACCGCCCCGGCGGTCGGCAGTCGGGTCTCCACCCCTGAGGGTGACGGCCGGGTCGTCGGCCACAGCGTCCCCCGCGACGCGGTGACGGTACGCCTGGACGCCGACGGCTCCCGCTGCTCCTGCTCCCGAGCCTCCGTCTGCGCCCCCCGCCAGGCCCACGACCAGCACTACACCCCCTAAC
>NZ_QGSY01000104.1 GCF_003857035.1 Micromonospora arida | reverse complement strand
CCGCCCCCTGGCGCCCAGCGCCCAGCGCCCAGCGCCCAGCGCCCAGCGCCCAGCGCCCGCGATCTTGCACTTTCGGTCGCCCGTATGCGCTGTATGCCTCAATTGCGGGGACAGTAAGTGCAAGATCGCGAAGAGCAAGGGGCGTGGGGCAGGGCTGGCTTGATCTCGCCCCGGTCCGGGCAGCACTTTTTTGGGGGCGTGATGTCTGTGGGTCATCAATATGACCCACAGACATCAGGCTCAACAGACCACGACACCCCGTGCCGGGTTCACACTGATCGGCCGCCGCCGCCCGTATCGCCGCCGCTCAGGACCGGAGCAGGTGCAGCTGGGACTGGTGCTTCGGCAGGTGCACCCGGGTGTGCAGGTCCAGGGTCCGGGACCAGGGCAGCGGTTCGTCGACGATGAGGTCGAAGCCCTCGCGTAGGTGCGTCTCGACCGGGGTCTCCGCTGCCAGGCCGAGCTGGTCGACCAGCCCGCACAGCCGGTCACTGGTGCCGTGCAGCAGCGCGGTCAGGCCACGCAGACCACCCTGCTCGGCGGCGAGCGCGTCGAGCTGCGGGCGGTGCATGTCCTCCGCCAACTCGTAGTAGGCGAACGGCGACCCGGCCAGCAACGCCTCGGTGGCCTGGATCATCAGCTCGTCGTTGGCGACCAGATGCGCGACGATCTGCTCGGCACTGAGCTGCCCCTCCGGAGCCGGACCGAATCCGCCAGCGTCGACCTCCGCGAACAGGGCACCGTAGGCCCGCCGCAATCCCCCGCTCTCCATCCCCCCAGTCAACCCGCCGCGGCGGGAGTTAGCGGCGGGATTGGCGGGAGCGGAGGTAGTCGCTCACCACGTACTCGCCCAGGTCGTCGGTGTCCGGGGTGAACATGCGGCCCCGGCTGCGGCGGGCCACCGCGTCGACGAAGCGCCGCAGGCCCGGGTCGTCGCCGAGCATGAACAGGTTGAGCGTGGCACCGTAACGGCTCAGCCGGTCCACCTCGCGGACCGTCGCCTCGATCGTCTCCGGCAGCGGCGGCCAGTGGAACAGCGCCTCCCCGTCGTCCGGGTCCAGGTGCGCGGTCGGCTCTCCGTCGGTGACCACCAGGACGATCGGCTCGGCGTCCGGGTGCCGCCGCAGGTGCCGGCCCGCCAACCGCAGCGCGTGCTGGAGGTTGGTGCCCTGCTCCATGTCCGGCTCCACGGCCGCCAACTCCTGCTGGGTGAGCGCCATCGCCTCCCGGCCGAAGCCCACGATCTGCAGGGCGTCCTGTGGGAAGCGCGTCTCCATCAGGTGTGCCAGCGCCAGCGCCGTCTGCTTCATCGGCCCCCAACGACCCTGAGAGATCATCGAGTACGACAGGTCGACGCAGAGCACCACAGCGGCCGAGGCCCGCCTCTCGGTCTCCACCACCTCGAAGTCGTCCACCGCGAGCTGCACCGGGACCGTCGGTCCGGCCCGGCTGACCGCCCGGGTCAACGTCCGGACCACGTCCAGCGGTTGCTCATCGCCGTACTGCCAGGGCCTGGACGCGCCGCTGACCTCGCCCGCCGCACCGGCCGAGCGCAGGTCGTGCTGGCCGCGTGGCCCGGCGGTCAGCTCCGCGAAGACCTGCCGCAGCGCGGTCCCGCCGAGCCGACGCAGCGCCTTCGGGCTCAGTGTGAGCCCCTCCGCGTCCCGGCTGACCCAACCCTGCCGGCGCAGCTCCCGCTCCAGATCGCGCAGCCGGCGAACGTCGTCGGCCGCGTCCCGGCCCAGCGTGCGCGCCACCGCATCGACGTCCACGTCGTCGAGGGTCGCCCCCGGGTGTTCCTGGTCGAGCTGGTCCAGCAGGTCGTCCAGGTCGCCGATCTCACCCAGCGCGCCGGCCGCGTCGGCGTAGTCCAGCGGCTGGTCGCCCCGGACCCGCTCGCCCCGCCCCCAGCGCAGATCGGGTCGCAGCGCCCGCAGGTTCGCGTCGAGCGCGGACAACTCCCCCGCGAGGCGGTCGCCGAGCGACTGCTGCATGAGGCCGGCCAGCTCGGAGCGCTGCCGCTCCGAGAGCGAGTTCATCAGCCGCTCGCCGGCCGCCGCCCGGCGGGCCAGCACGTCGATCAACTCGTCGACGTTCTCCGGCTTCTCCGGGAAGAAGTCGCCATGTCGGCGCATGAACTCGGCGAACGCGTCGGTGGTGTCCTCCGCGCGACCGTGCCGGGCGAGCAGGTCGTTCAGGTCGCCCATCATCTCCGCGAGCCGCTGCTGGGCGGCCGGGTCGGCGGAGGCGCGCACCGCGTCGCGCAGCCCGGCGAAGCGTTGACCGAGCACGTCGTCGCGGAGTTGGTCGAGGATCTGCTGGTACGAACGGCGGGCGTCGTCGCTGGCCCACTGGTAGCCGGACAGCTCCTCCACCGCCCGCGCCGTCGAGCGCGGCAAATTGTCCAGCACCGCCTCGGCGAACCGCGCGGCGTCGTCGTCGCGACCCCGCAGCTCGTCCCGCTCGGCGGCGAGGGCCTGGTCGAGCAGGGCCTGGGCCCGGGTCACCGCCCCGTCCAGGTCGCCCCTGCGCAGCGCCTCCCGGCGCAACCGCCGCGCCCGGGCGGCCAGGTCGTCCAGGCCACCCCGTCCCTGCGGCCCACGGCGCAGCAGGTCACGCAGCGCCTCCCGCAGGCTGCCGCCGGCCAGCACCTCGGCACCGACCGCGTCCACCGCCTCACGCACGTCGTACGGGGGTGCGAGCGGGTCGGGCCCGCCGTTCCACTGCCCGTAACGGAACCGGTTGCCGGCCATGGTCAGCCCCGGCCGCCGTAGACGGTGCGCCCCGAGTCGGTGACGTCCTTGCCGAGCCGGCGGGTCAGGTGCAGCCCTTCCAGCACGAACTCGACGACGGCGGCAGCCTCCTCGGAGGTGGGCGCGTCGCCCAGGTCGAGTCGGTCCAGGACCTTCGCCAACCCGGGTACGGTGCCGACCTGGCGCAGCAGCTCCGCGGCGCTGACCAACTCGCCGGTCTCGATGGCGGCGCCGTCCTCGACCAGGGCGGTGAACCCGGACAGGTCCAGCCCGGCCAGGTGGGCCCGGAACGTCTCGGCGGTCGCGGTACGCAGCAGGTGCGCGAGGATCTCGGTCTCCCGACCCTCCTCGCCGCTCTCGAACTCGACCTTGCCGCGCAGCGTGCTGGTCACCGACACCGCGTCACCGACGCGGGCGACGGCGGCCTCGGGGCGTCCCTCCGGGGTGCCGGAGGCGGCGAGCAGACCGGCGCGACGCAGCGCGGCACCGGCGACCGTCTCGGCGGCGGCGATGGCGAATCGGGCGGAGACACCGGAGCGCGGGTCCACCGACGGCGACTCCCGGACGGCGCGGGCGAAGCGGGCCAGCACCTCCAGCACGTGCTCGGGCACCTCGGCGACCAGGTGGGCCTCCTGGCGGATCAGCGCCAGCTCCAACTCCAGGTCGACCGGGTAGTGGGTGCGGATCTCCGCGCCGAACCGGTCCTTGAGGGGGGTGATGATCCGGCCCCGGTTGGTGTAGTCCTCCGGGTTGGCGCTGGCCACCAGGAGCAGGTCCAGTGGCAGGCGCAGCTGGTAGCCGCGAACCTGGATGTCCCGCTCCTCCAGCACGTTGAGCAGCGCCACCTGAATACGTTCGGCCAGGTCGGGCAGCTCGTTCACGGCGAAGATGCCCCGGTTGGTGCGCGGCACCAACCCGAAGTGGATGGTCTCCGGGTCGCCGAGGGTACGACCCTGGGCGATGCGGATCGGGTCGACGTCGCCGATCAGGTCCCCGACGCTGGTGTCCGGGGTGGCCAACTTCTCGCCGTACCGCATCGAGCGGTGCAGCCAGCCGATCGGCAGCTCGTCACCGGCCTCGGCGACCTGGGCGACCGACGCCGGGGTGAGCGGGTGCATCGGGTGCTCGTTGAGCACCGAGCCGGGCAGAACGGGGGTCCACTCGTCGAGCAACGCGCCCAGTGAGCGGATCAGCCGGGTCTTGCCCTGGCCGCGCTCGCCGAGCAGCACCATGTCGTGCCCGGCGAGCAGGGCCCGCTCGACCTCGGGCAGCACGGTGTCGTCGTAGCCGACGATGCCGGGGAATCGGGTCTCGCCGGAACGCATCCGGGCGAGGAGGTTGTCGCGGAGTTCCTGCTTGACGGTGCGGTACTGGTGACCGGCCGCCCGAAGCGCGCCGAGCGTGCCGGGCAGGTCGGCCGGTGGAACCGGGATTACCGGAGTAGGCGCAGTCACTCGACCCACGCTAGCTCACATTCGCAGGGGTGCCCCGGGCATCAGGGAGCACCCCCGCTCCCACCCTCAGCCCCGATTGCAACGCCGGCAGATGCCGCGGCGGCGCAGGTGGTACGCGTAGGTGGCCGCGCCGAGCGCCACGCCCCACAGCGGCCAGAGCAGCATCGGTGCCCCGGTCATGCTGAACCCGCCGGTCAGCCGCCAGAACTCGGGATTGCTGAGCAGCCCCAGCGAGGCCGCGGTCACGGAGACGGCGACCAGGGTGGCCGGCACCACGGCCAGCTTCGCCGGCACCCGACGGCCGGCGAGCCCGAGCATCCAGCGCGGGAAGCGCTCGCCCCAGCGTTGCACCAGCCCGAGGGTGAGGATCGCGCCGACGGTGGCGAACGCGGCCAGCCCGAACCCGGCCCAGACCAGCCCGGTGTCCTGCATCTCGGTCAGGAACTCGCGGGAGATGCCGAACGGGATGCCGGCCGCCCAGGCGAACCGGGTCAACGCGTACGTCAATGGGATGGCCGCGGCGATGCCGGCGGCCCACCGGCCCCAGCGGGTGGCGGCGGCCGGGGTGGTCCACCCCTGTGCGGTGTCGGCTCGGCCGCAGCCGACGCAGGCCCCGGCGGTACGCCGCTGCCAGGCGAGCACCGCCCCGGCGAGCAGCAGCCCGCCGGCCAGCGCCGCGAACCGGGCGAACAGCGCCCAGTTGAAGACGTCGGAGTAGTCGATCGGCGGCCAGCCGAACGGCGCCCCGACGATCAGGATCGGCAGGTAACCGAGGACGATCAGCACGCGGACATCCGGCACGACCAGAACGAGCACGAACGCGACCGCCCAGCCGTATCCGGCGAGCAGCGCCCGCAGCGGGCCGGGCGGGCGCGCCGCCGGGCGGCTCATGGCCAGGGCGGCCACCGCGGCGGTGAGCAGCACGCCGGCGAAGAGCGGGGTGGCCACCTCCACCGGCACCAGGCGCAGCAGGCTGACGTCGCCGCCGTGGTGGTCGTTCGGGCCGAACGGGTAGCCGGCGCCGCTGAGCGTGCTGATCAGGGCGAGCACGCCCCACAGGCCGAGCCAACCGGCGGCCAGCGGGGCGAGCCGGTCCGGCCAGCGGGAGTCGGTACGGGGCGGGGAGGCAGTGATCGTTGTCATGCTCTCAGCCTCGACGGACAGCCTCCGGATTCCCTCCCGGCCGGCGGTGAACCCGCTCCCCCGTCGGAGGGACCGATCAGCCGGACGGGGTGACGAAGCCGGACTCGTAGGCGGCGATGACCGCCTGCGTACGGTCGCGGACGCCCAGCTTGGCCAGCACGTTGCCGACGTGCGTCTTGACCGTCTCCACCCCGACCACCAGGTGCGCGGCGATCTCCGGGTTGGACCGGCCGGTGGTCATCAACCGCAGCACCTCGGCCTCCCGTTCGGTGAGCCGGGCGGCGCTCAACCGGTCGCCGCCCGTCGGCCCGTACGCCCCGACCAGTTGGCGGATCGCGGTCGGGAAGAGCAGTGACTCGCCGGCCGCGACCACCCGGACCGCCTCCACCACCTCGGCGGGCCGGGCCCGTTTGAGGAGGAACCCCGAGGCGCCGGCGCGCAGCGCCTCGTAGACGTACTCGTCGTTGGCGAAGGTGGTGACCACCAGCACCCGGGGCGGGTCGGCGGAGGTGGCCAGCAGGTGCCGGGTGGCCTGGATGCCGTCGATGCCGGGCATCCGCACGTCCATCAGCACCACGTCGGGCCGGTGCCGGGCGACCAGCGGCGGCACCTCGGCGCCGTCCGCGGCCTCGGCGAGCACGTGCAGGTCGGGTTGGGCGTCGATGATGGCCTGCAGTCCTACCCGGATCAGCTCGTCGTCGTCGACGATCAGCACCCCTGTGGTCATGTCGTCTCCTCGTACGGCAGTCGGGCCCGGATCAGCCACCGGTCGCCGTCGGGGCCCACTGTGAGCCGGCCGCCGAGCAGCAGCACCCGCTCCCGCATGCCGTCCAGGCCTCGACCGCCTCGCCCCCGCTGGCCTCGGTCGGGGTGGCGCACCGCGTTGACCAGCTCCAGCTCCAGCGCGTCGCTGTGCAGGTCCAGGCGTACCGTCACCGGCCCGTGGCCGTGCCGGGCGGCGTTGGTCAGTCCTTCCTGGACGATCCGGTAGCCCTCCCGGGAGACCACCGCGGGCACCCGGGCCGGGTCGCCGGCGCGTTGCGCGTGCACGGTCAGGCCGGCCGCGCGGGCGTCGGTGACCAATCGGTCCAGGTCGGCGAGGGTACGCTGCGGCGCCACCACGGGCCGGTCGCGTCCGTTCTCCCGGAGCAGCCCGAGCACGTGGTCGAGGTCGTCCATCGCGGTCCGCCCGACGTCCTCGATGGCGGTGAGTGCCCGCCGGACGAACTCGGGGTCGGTGTCGAGGACCTCGCGGGCGGCCCCGGCCTGGAGGGTGGCCACGGTCAGCGCGTGACCGACCGAGTCGTGCAGCTCGCGGGCCAGCCGGTTGCGTTCGGCGAGCCGGGCGGCCCGTGCTTCGAGGGCGGCGATCCGCTCCGCCTGAGCCGGGCCGAGCAGCACCGGTGCCATGGATCCGGCGAGCGCGCCGAGCCCGGCGACGGCGTAGCCGAGAGCGACCAGCAGGAGCACCCCGGTCAGTGTCAGCCAGCCGCTGTCCTGCCCGTCCAGTGGCCCGAACTGTTCCCGGCCGGTCAGCTCGGTGCCGATGCCGAACTGTTGGGCGATGAACGCCAGCGCCATCGGCAGGGCACTGAACAGCGCGATCATCACCAGGGCGCCGACGATGAGGTGGGTGGCGATCCAGAGGGCGCTGCGCAGCCGGGTTTCCCGGTCGCCGTGGTGCCCGGGCGCGGGTTCGGGCAGGTCGACGCCGAGCAGGGCCCGGACGGCGGCGATCTCCAGGGCCCGGCTGCCGTCCAGCAGCAACGGGACCACGGCGATCAGCACCGCGATGAGCAGCAGGACGTAGACCAGTGGGCGCGGGATCGCCGAGTCGGCGAGCAGTTGGGCGAAGGTCACCGCGAGTAGCCCGTACGGCAGCGCCAGCACGCCGCCGAGCAGCAGGAACACGCCGCGTCGCCAGGTGGTGCCGGCGACCAGCGGGGCCAGCACCGCTCGGAGGGTCACCTCGTCATTCTGCGGCCCGGACGGGTCCCGCCGACTCCCCCGTGCCGGGGAGATCTCAGCGGTGGTCGGCGACGTACTGCTGCGGGTCCTTGTCGCGGAACGGAAGGTTGCGCCCGTTCTTGTGCTCGCCGTAGAAGGTCAGCCAGCGTTGGCCCAGCTCGGCGCGGAGTTCGGTGCTGGCGTGCCGGCGGAAGTCGGGCAGCGCCTCGTCCTCCTCTTCGGCGAGGTGTTCGCTGTTCTCCCGGCGGGCGGTGCCGACCGCCTCCCACCACTGGTCCGAGCCGACCGGGTGCAGTTTCGCCTCGGCGACGGCGTCGCGGATCTTGTTGTGGTCGCCGATCGCGTCGGCGGTCTCGTCCTCGCCGTCGTCCCCGTGCTTGACCAGGTGCGGGTAGAGGATCGCCTCTTCCGCCTCGGCGTGGATGTCCAGGTGCAGGGCGAGGGCGTCCCAGATGGCGAGCATCTCCTGCTCGTCGCGGGCGTCGTCGAGGCGGGCGAAGCCACGCCGGAAGGCGGCGTGGTCGTCCAGGATCAGCGCGGTGATGTCGTCCACTGTGCTCACTTTCCGGTTGGTTTGCCGATCCGGGCACGCAGCATCGCCGGCATCGCGGCGAGCCCGGTGATCGGGCGGAAGCGTTTCGCGGCCTCGGCCAGCGCCGTGTACTCGTCGTCGGCGAGGTCGATGTCGGCGGCGGCGGCGTTGCGTTCCATCTGCTCGACCCCGGACGCCCCGGGGATGGCGAGCACGTTCGGGTGGCGCAGCAGGTAGGCCAGTGCAATCTGGCTGGGAGTGGCGTCGTGGGCGTCGGCGACCTGGCGCACTGTGTCGATCAGGGCCGCGCCGCGTTCCAGGTTCTCTGGCAGGAAGTACGGGTTGGCGCGCCGGACCGCGCCGGTCGGCGGGTTCCTGGCGTCGTAGCGACCGGAGAGAAAGCCCTGCGCCAGCGGGCTGTACGCGATGACCACCCGACCGGCCTGCCGCGCGTACGGCAGCAGGTCCTGCTCGGGTGCGCGGTCCAGCATGCTGTAGCGGACCTGGTTGCTGAGCACCCGCCGGCCGAGGGCGGCTTCGGCGACCTGCCAGCGGCGCAGCCCGTAGTTGCTCACGCCCACCTCGCCGACCAGCCCGACGTCCTGCAGGGTCCGCATGCCGCGCATTGTGGTGTGGTCGGCGACCAGCGGATTGGGCTGGTGCACCTGGTAGAGGTCGATGGTGGTGACGCCGAGCCGGGCCGCCGAGGCGACCGCCCGCTGCTGCACCACAGCGGCCACCGGCAGGACTGGCAGGATCTTGCTGGCAATCACCACCTTCGGCCGGTCGTCGCCGAGGGCCGCGCCGAGGATGCGTTCGCTGCGCCCGAAGCCGTAGATCTCCGCGCTGTCGAAGACCGTCACGCCCAGCTCGACGGCCCGCCGGACGATCTGCGCCGCCCGCCGTTCGAAGTCCGGGCCGTACCCCCATTCCCGGGAGCCGAACTGCCAGGTGCCCAAGCCGATCTTGGACAGTGGTTTGGGGGTGTCGAGCGCAATGAAACGCATGGCGTCGAAACTACCCCGATGTCCCGGTTTCCACGCCCGATCCGCATCACGCTGAGCCGGAGCTAGGCTCATGATCGTGACCTACCTCGCTGCGGATGACCGCTACGACACCATGACCTACCGGCGCAGCGGACGCAGTGGCCTGCGGCTACCGGCCGTCTCGCTCGGGCTGTGGCACAACTTCGGCCCGGACCGCCCGTTCGAACGGCAGCGCGACATCGTGCGCCGCGCCTTCGACCTGGGTGTCACCCACTTCGACCTGGCCAACAACTACGGCCCGCCGCCCGGTTCGGCGGAGGAGAACTTCGGCCGGATGCTCGCCACCGACCTGAAGCCGTACCGGGACGAGTTGGTCATCTCCAGCAAGGCCGGGTACCTGATGTGGCCCGGCCCGTACGGCGAGTGGGGCTCGCGCAAGAACCTGATCTCGTCGCTGGACCAGTCGCTGGGCCGGATGGGGCTGGACTACGTCGACATCTTCTACTCGCACCGGTTCGACCCGGACACCCCACTTGAGGAGACGATGGGGGCGCTCGACGCCATCGTCCGCTCCGGCAAGGCGCTCTACGTCGGCATCTCGAACTACAACTCGGAGCAGACCACGCGGGCCACCGCGATCCTGCGCGAGCTGGGTACGCCGCTGCTGATCAACCAGCCGTCGTACTCGATGCTCAACCGCTGGACCGAGTCCGACGGCCTGCTCGACACGCTGGAGCAGGTCGGTGCGGGCTGCATCGCGTACAGCCCGTTGGCCCAGGGTCTGCTGACCGACCGCTACCTGGGCGGCATCCCGGCCGACTCGCGGGTTCGCACCAGCGTCTTCCTCAACGAGAGCGACCTCAGCGAGGAGAAGATGGCCACCATCCGTGGGCTCGGCGCGGTCGCCGAGCAGCGCGGCCAGTCCCTCGCTCAGCTCGCGTTGGCCTGGGCGCTGCGTGACCCGCGGATGACCAGCCTGATCATCGGGGCGAGCAGCGTCGAGCAGTTGGAGACGAACATCGCCGCGCTGGACAACCTCGACTTCACCGCCGACGAGTTGGCCGAGATCGAGCGCCACCTGGGCTGAACGCCGTCGGGCCCCGGGCGGGTCGGATCACCAGATCCGGCGCCGCCCGGCCCGGTGGTTGCGCACCTCGCACTGCCGGCCCACCGGCGCGGCGGCGCCGCGACGTCGCCGTCCGGCACCGATCAGCAGCAGCGCCAGGACCAGCACGACGGCAGCGCCGGCCAGCACCGGCCACCGGCCGCCGAGGTTGGTCACCGACGCCACCGGCACGCCCGGGTCGGCCGCCGCCGCCACCGCCGGCTCGGTGGCGGCCGGTCCACTCGCGGCGGTACGCGGAGCAGCCGCCGCGCTCTTGGTCGCGCCGGCTTTCCCCGGGGTGGGGGTGGCCGCGGCACCGGTGGACTTGGCGCCACGGAACACCACGTCGGAGCAGGAGTAGTAGGTGTCCGGCGTGTTGGAGTTCTGCCAGATCGTGTAGATCAGGTGTCGACCGCTGCGGCCCGCCGGCAGCCGGCCCGCCAACTGGTACGCCCCGGCCCGCACCGGCGGGTCGGTCAGCGTCAGAAACGGGCGCGACTCCAGGTCCGCCCAGGTCAGCTTCTTGCGGGGGTCGTAGTCGGGCGTGGTGACGTAGAGCCGGAAGGTGCCCCGGTGCTCGATGGTGGTCCGGTACCGGAAGGTGAACTTCGCGCCGGTGGTCAGCGTGGTGCTGGGCCAGTCGGTGCGGGGCAGGTCCAACCCCCGGTACGCGGACAGCCCGCCGCTGCACAGCTCACCGTCCGGGATTCGTTCCCGATCTCGCCCGTTGATCGTGGAAACTCGCACGTTGTCCCATTCACGAACCGCCGCCCCGGCCTGGATCGCCGCCCGGCAGGCGCTGGTGGCCGCGTACCGCCCCTCGGGGCCGCAGGCCGCCGCGCGACTGATCGGGTCGGTCGGGGCGCCGTGGGCGGCCGCGGGTGTGGCGGCCAGGGGCACTGTCGCGGCAGCGACCAGCACCGTGGCGAGGAGCCGGCGTACGGGCATGAGGGTGACCTCCGCCCACTGGTACGGCCGGCGGGGGGCAAAGGTTCGACGCTGACCGGCCGGGAATCCTGCGGGTGGGCGCGGCGTTTCGATACTCGGAACCGCTTGCACCGAGGAGGCAGACATGAAGGTACGTAGCTCGTTGCGTGCACTGAAGCAGAAGCCGGGTTCGGTGGTGGTCCGCCGTCGCGGCCGGGTGGTCGTGGTGAACCGCGCCAACCCGCAGTGGAAGAGCCGGCAGGGCTGACCCCCAGCCCTTACCGGACATCTAGTCGCCAACGCCCTGACCGGGTCATCCGGTCGGGGCGTTTTGCGTGTCCGGGTATGACCGAGCGACCCGGAAGATAAGAAGAGCAACCCTTTTCCGGGAGTGCTTTTCCGGTCCCGGGCCCGCAGGTTGCGCGTGCTTGGCGATGATCGCTCAATCACGCCTGTTCATTGTCGCTGCGACCGCCCGATGGACCGCTTGGGCAATTGTCGGGTCGGAGAATCTGGCACTCGCGACGCGTTCCGCGCGACGCAGTTCCGAACCGATTCGGAGTGGATGCGTCGATTGCAGGATGTCGCGTATCCATCGCTCAAGATCCGCTTCGTCCACCGGAGGACTCCCGGACCGCGCGGCACCCCCGGTCGAAGATAGACGCCAGCTGGCCTCATCGCCACTCATTAATCCCCCATGCCCGTCACAGCCGAGCTGAGCTGCTCAAATGCCGCCCGAGTCGCAGCTTTGGCGATCGGGCTCGACACCAACCCTGGCAGCCGACAGCGGTAAGTTACCAACTCGTGACGCGCGAATTTCAGATGATGGAAATTCCATATCCCATTAGCCCGATAGGCATTGCGGTATCTCCGATAGGACGCTCGACAACCCCGTCCCGGCTCGACGCGGGCAACGAACTACATCGAGAAACGACACTTCCCTTTGCGCAGCTCGGAGGCATGCTGATCGGTGTCGGCAACGATCGGGGGGTTGACTTGCCGACGGAACATCGATAGGAATTTTAAGTCGCCGAAACGGGGGGAAGCATCTATGCGTATTACGTGCGGAGTAAAACTCACTCAGAGCGGGGGCGTCGCCCTCTTCCAGGACGACGTGTTGGAGTTCAACGTCGAGGCGCAAAAGCTGGAGAACAACCGCCGATACAGCGACGTGGACGATCTCACGCTGATCGCCCGGATCCTGGGCGACTACGGGTACAAGATCTCCGACGTCGACCAGTGGGCGCTGGACGGCTGGGACGGCGCCGTCCACGGGCAGGCCCACCGGCTCAACAACGGCAACCCGGTCGACGTCCGGCTGGCGCCCTACCGGGAGACCGAGCGGGTGCCGAATCCAGCCCAGCCGGGCCACCGTGGCGAGTTGCCCATCGGCGACGCCACAGTGCCGTACGTCAGCCACGTGCACGTGGCGAGCCACCTCGCCGCCGCGTACAGCACCAGCCCCTTCGCCCGACGGGGCGAGCCGAGCCTCGTCCTGGTCTGGGACGGCGGTTGCTTCCCCCGGCTCTACTCGGTGGACAAGGACGGCCGCATCGAGCCCGGCGGCGAGGTCTTCCCGCTGATCGGGCACTTCTACTCGATGGCCTCGCAGCACTTCGGGCCGTACCGCCGCGACAAGCTGTCCCGCAACGTCGACGACCTCTCGGTGGCCGGGAAGCTGATGGCCTACATCGCCCTCGGCACCGCCCGGGAGCCGATCAAGCAGGTCCTCGGGGAGCTGTTCCACGAGCACTTCGAGGCCAACAGCCCGGCCGTCCGCAAATACCGGGAGGAGATCATCGGTTGCGGCAGCACCGGCGAGCCCTCGCACGCCTACGTCCACGCCTATCTGGAGGACGTCCGTCGGCGCACCGACCAACTGGGCGTCGCCGACGACGACGTGCTCGCCAGCGTGCACGAGTTCATCGAGGAGTTGCTCGTCGAGCGACTCGTGGCCAAGGCCGAGTCCTGGAAGGGCAACGGCCCCTGGAACCTCTGCTTCGCTGGCGGCTGCGCCCTGAACATCAAATGGAACAGCGCCATGCGGGCGCACAAGGCCATCCGCGAGATGTGGGTGCCGCCCTTCCCGGACGATTCGGGTTCGGCCGTCGGCACCGGCGCCATCCTGGTCAGCGGAGAGCAGCGACTGGCGCCGATCTCGTGGAACGTCTTCGCCGGCCCCGACCTCGTGCACAACTCGCACGTTCCGGCTGGCTGGACGGTGGCGCCATGTCGACCGGAGGAGCTGGCCCGGCTGCTGCACCGCACCGGTAAGCCGGTGGTGGTCCTGCACGGCCGTGCCGAATTGGGCCCTCGCGCACTCGGGGCGCGCAGCATCCTCGCCCCGGCGGTGGACCCGGCGATGAAGGACGAGCTCAACCGGATGAAGCGTCGGGAGAGCTTCCGGCCGGTCGCACCGATCTGCCTGACCGACCACGCTCCGACGGTCTTCGACCCGGGCACCCCCGACCCGTACATGCTCTTCGACCACCGGGTGCGCCCCGACTGGGTGGACCGGATCCCGGCGGCGATCCACCTCGACGGGACCGCCCGGTTGCAGACGGTCAGCGCCGAGGACAACCCGATGCTCGCGGCCGTCCTGCGCGAGTACCACAAGTGGAGCGGGATCCCGGTGCTCTGCAACACCAGCGCGAACTACAACGGCCGCAGCTTCTTCCCCGACGTGGTGTCGGCGATGGAGTGGGGCCAGGTCGACCTCATCTGGAGCGAGAACGCGCTGTACCGCAGAGTCACCTCGTCGGACGCGTCAGCGAGCGTCACCGGCACCGGTGTCAGCTGACATCCGGCGTCCGCCGGAGGGTACGGACGTCGGCGCGCCACCGCGCCCCCCGCTGCGGGAGCCGGCGTTCCGTACCCTCTGGCTGGGCGACCTGGCTGCCCGGTCGGCACACCAGATCACCGCCTTCGGGTTGCCCCTGCTGGTCGTGACGTTGCTGGCCGGCAGCGGCACCCAGGTGGGGTTGGTCGGCGCGGCACAGTTCGTGCCGGTGCTGGCGTTCTCCCTGCTGGTGGGCACCTGGACCGCCCGTTCCTCGCTGCGCTGGATCCTGGTCACCGGCAACGCGGCACGCGGCGTCGTGCTGTTCGGCATCGGGGCCCTGGCCGCCACCGACCGCCTGGTCTTCACGACGCTGTTGGTGGGCGCGTTCCTCATCGGCTCGGCGGCGGTGCTGCACGACATCGGGTCCCAGGTCACCGCGCCCCGGTTGCTCGACGGCGACCGGCTGGTCGCCGGCAACGGTCTGTTGCAGGCCACCACGTCGGTGACCCAGATGGCCGGGCCGGCGGCGGCGGGTTTCATCGTGCAGTCCGCCGGCGCCTCCTGGGCCGCGGTGGTCACCGGGGCACTGTTCTGCGCGGCGGCGATGGCGATGGCGACCCTCCCCGCTCGGGCGCTGCGGCCGGCGACCGACCGGGGCGACGCGCCGACGATCCGGGCCGGGCTGGCCTACGTCTGGCGGAGCCGACCGATCCGGGACCTGTGCGTGCAGTCGGCCCTCTTCAACCTGCACGAGCAGGCCTTCGCGACGGTCTTCCTGGTGTACGGCGTGCGCACCCTCGGGCTCTCCGGTGGCCTTATCGGCCTGGTCATCGGGCTCGGCAGCGTCGGGGCGCTGGTCGGCTCCCTGGTCGCCGGGCGGGTCGGGGCCCGACTGCACCTCGGCCGGGCGCTGACCGTCTCGATCACGGTCGCCGCGCTCGGGTTGCTGCTGGTGCCCGGGCTCGCCGCGGCCGGCACGGCGACCGTGCTGCTCGGCGCGGGCTTCGTCATCAACGGGGCGGCTCTGGCGGTCTACAACGTCCTGGCGGTCACCGTACGGCAGCAGGTCCCCCCTCCCGTCCTGCTCGGCGCGGTGACCGCGAGCTACCGCATCGCAGCCTTCGGCTCGCTGCCGGTCGGGGCGCTGCTCGGCGGGGTGTTGGCCGACCTGGCCGGGGCGACCACGGCGGTGTGGGTGGTGGCCGTCTCGCTCACCGTCTCCTCGCTGCTGCTGTACGCCTCTCCGCTGCGCAGGGCGGCCCAGCTGTCCGAGGTGCGGGCCCTCGCGGACACGACGACTCGGAAGGAACGGTCCATCCGGCATGGCGACTGACGTGACCGACGGCATCGGCGCCGTCGACGAGGAAACCTGGGCCCGGCTGGCCGCCGACGCCGAACCCGACGCGGCCCACGGCTACCTGCTGTTCCGCGAACGGCTGGAGCCGGGCACCGCGCTGCTGGTCTCCGCCGACGACGACCGGGGGCCGGTTGCCGCGATCCACGCGGTCACCGCCGCGGCCGGGACGGGCCTGTTCAGCCACCCGTGGAAACTCCTCACCGAGGAACAGTTCCTCCGGCTCACCCAGGACGACGACGCGACCCGGATCCGCGCCGAGCACCGGGCCCTGCTCGGCGCGCTCGGCCCGGACGCACCGGAGTCGGGCGATCTCGCGGACTGGCTCACCACCACCGTCGGAGAGCCGCTCGTCGTCCGCACGTACGACCGCAGTCCGCTGTTCACCGCCCCCGACGTCGACATCACCCGGCGGCGGCAGGCCGGCCGGGAGGTCGTGGCGACCCTCCAGGACCTGGTCCGGCAGGGCCGCGCCGCAGCGGTGGTCCTGCCGTACGTGGCCGTCGACGACGAGCTGCTGCGTGGCCTGCTGGAGGCCGCCGGCTTCGTCCGGGGCTCGGTCACCGCCGCGTCCGCCCTGCACCTGGAGGGCTACCCCACCTACCAGGCGTTCCTGGACGGGCAGAACGCCGAGACGCGCCGCAACTACCGACTGGCCGAGCGCGAGGTGACCCGGGCCGGGCTCCAGGTCCGCGAGGTGCCGCTGGCCGAGCACGTCGACCGGATCGTGGACCTTGAGGCACGCACCGGCGAGCGCAACGGCGCGGCACCGAACCGGCCCCAGCTGCGGGCGGCCCGCGCGTACCTGGCTGCGGTGCTCCCCGGGGCGATCCGCGTGGCCGTGGCCGGCCGGTCCGACGCCGAAGTTCTCGCCTGCACGGTGCAGATGTACGGCCGGCACGGCTGCTGCACCCTCGGCTACGGCAGCGACTACGACGTCACCGGTACCAGCGTCGCCTACCACCACCTGGTCTTCGGGCAGCCCGTCGAGTCGTGCATCCGGGCCGGCGTGCCCCGGTACCGCCTCGGGTTCGAGGCGTTCGCTCCGAAGTTCCGCCGAGGCGCCCGGGTCGCCAAACGTGAGCTGTGGCTGTGGACACCCGATGAGCGACAGCGGGAGTCGTTCGCCCGGCTCCTCCGCTTCCTCGACGAGCGCACCACCGGCCACCTGGCTGCCTACGTCCGCTGATTCCCCTTCATTCCGCGTCGCATCCGACGCACGACCACCGGGAGACCGACATGCCGCTGGCCCCTCGTGCCATGGTGATCTCGCTGCAGAAGACCGGCACCCACCTCATGCAGGGTCTGATGACCAACCTGGGGTACAAGATGGCCGGGGTGCCCCGGCCGACCCCCCGCAACACCCCGGACTTCACCGACGCGCAGCGACGTCAGATCGCCGCGCTCACCCTGTCGAAGTCCGACTACGACGAACTGCTGGAGCTGGAGGGCACGGAGGAGTACCTGCTCCGCACCCAGGAGGCCTGGTCCGCCCTGGGCTGGCACTGGCAACGCCGACTGGGCCAGCACGTCGTCAACCGGTACGGGCAGACCCGCTTCGACTTCGCCGACTCGGTGATCACCAACCCGCACCTGCCGTACTCGCGGTTCGCGGACACCCCGGCCGGGCTCTGCTGGATCTTCCATGAGCTGGACATCAGCAAGGTGGACGGGTCCTTCTTCGCCGAGTGGGTGGAGACCGCCACCCCGCCCCTGGTCTACAACTACCGCGACCCCCGCGACGCACTGGTATCCATGGTCAACTTTCTGGAGGGGCGGACCCGCGAGGGGTACGGCAACTTCTACGAGTTCGACATCTTCCACCGCATCCTGACCTCCCTGCCGACCTGGGAGGACAAGCTCGACTACGCGATGCGGGACACGTCCTTCCTCGGGCGAGACCAGTTCGAGCGAGGGCTGTGGCTGCTGCGCCACCCCGACGTGTGCAAGGTCAGCTACGAGGATCTGGTCGGAGAGCGCGGCGGCGGGTCCCGGCAACGCCAACTCGAGGCCGTGGACCGGTTGCTGAAGCACGTCGGGTCCACCGCGGACGCCGAGGAGGTCGCCGGCAAGGTCTACGACCAGAGTTCCTGGAGTTTCTTCCGGGGCACCACCGGCACCTGGCGGGAGCGGTTCACCAAACGCAACGAGGCCCGTTTCACCGAGCTGTTCGGCGACATCCTGGAGCAGTACGGCTATGAGTGAGGCCCACGCCTTCCTGCTGCTCGGCGGTTACCGGGTCATCGCCCGCAACTGGGGCTTCCTCGCCGACCTCGCCGGTCGAGGGCTGTGGATCCTGCTGATCACCTCGGAACAGTGGCGGGCCGAAACGACGGCCGCCATGGCCCGGGGCGAGGGTCCCGGGACGTACCTCACGGACGCGGCCTTCGTCACCGGCGAGGTCGGCATCGAGGGCAGTTTCACCTCCGGTGTGGTCGCCCACGTCCAGCGCTGGCAGCAGGAGTACGACATCGTCGGGGTCTACGCCGCGGGCGAGATGCTCGTCGAGCAGACCGGGATCGTGGCGGATGCGCTCGGCCTGCCCGGGCCGGGCGTGCGCGCGGCGCGGGTGTGTCGCAACAAGTACCTGCAACGGTTCTACCTGCCGCAGTGGAGCCCTCGGCTGGTCGTCGTCCCACCGCAGGGGCGCGCCGGGCTGGACGTGGGCCCGGTGCGGTTCCCGGCGGTGTTGAAGCCCTCGGGGCGGCGGTCGAGTTCCGGGGTCCGGGCGGTGCTCGACCCCGAGGCCCTGCCCGCGCTGCTCACCGAGTACCCGGCGGCGGAGACCCTGCTGGTCGAGGAGTACGTCACCGGCGCCGAGTACTCGGTGGAGGCGGTCGTCCAACACGGTCGGATCGTCTTCGAGTCGGCGACCCAGAAGCGGACCACCGAGGACGGCTCGGACTGGTTCGTCGAGATGGCCCACACCGTGCCCGCACCTCCCGGCGCGGATCACGACAGGTTGCTCGCCGCCAACCGCGACATCGTGGGCCGGCTCGGTCTCGTCGCCGGCATCGTGCACACCGAACTCCGCCTCGACCGGGACGGCCGGCCGGTCCTGATGGAGGTGGCCGCCCGTACTCCGGGCGATGGCATCATGCCGCTCTACCACCTGGCGACCGGTCGGGCGCTCGAGCAGACGATCATGGAAGTGGCGCTCGACGAGCCGGCGGCACACCCCCCACCCCGGCGGTTCGCCCGCCAGGTCTACCTGCCCCAGCCGAGGGGAACGTTGCAGGACGTGAAGCTGCGCTGGCCGGGCATGGAGCCGCAGTGGGTGCCGGAGGGGCAGCCGTGGCCGGTCATCGCACCGGGCGAAGCCGACGACCCGCCCGCCCTGCGACACGTCATCGTGCTCAAGGAACGCGGAGCACTCCTCGGTGAGCTGCGCGAATCCGGTGACCGTGGGGTGACGTTCCTGATCGACGCCCCGACCCTCGACGACCTCGACGACCTGGAACGTCAGGTGAGTGCGGCGATCGACATCATCGTGGATCCCTGACCACCACCGCCGGGCGTCCACGACAAGACGGTGGTGGCGCACCGGATCGACTAGGGTGCTTCGAAGATCGCCCCGATGAGGAGGAACCGGTGTTCATCTTGGAGCTGTCCTTCGGCGACGAACCCGACCGGCTCGCCGCCCGACCGGCGCACCGGGAGCGTCTCCAGGCCCTGCACCAGGAGGGTCGGCTGGTCATGGCCGGGCCGTTCGCCGACGACTCCGGAGCCCTGCTGATCTTCGACGTCCCGGACGCCGAAGCGTTCGCCGCTGTCGTCGCCGAAGATCCCTATTACCGGACCCCCGGGGTGACGATCGTCAGTCAGCGGGAGTGGTCACCGATCGTCCGGTAGCGAGGGCCACGACGTCGCGGCGGAACCGCCAGCAACAGCAAAACGCCCTGGTCGGATTATCCCGACCAGGGCGTTTCTCAAGGGTGGAGCCGAGGGGACTCGAACCCCTGACCCCCACACTGCCAGTGTGGTGCGCTACCAGCTGCGCCACGGCCCCTTGCTGTCGTCCCGGTCGCCCGGGCACTGGGAAACTATACACAGACCGGCCCGCATGGTCATCTCGCGGGGGTCCCCCGCCGGGCCGGGTCAGTTGAGGGCCACGTCCGGCGGGAAGTGCGCCACGGCGGCCATCATCCCGCCCTGCCGGCGCAGCACCATCGGCCACAGGTCGTCGGGCCGATCGACGAAGGCGTCCCCGGGCAGCCCGTCCAGCACGAACCAGGACCCGTCGGCGATCTCCTGCTCCAACTGGCCGCTGCCCCAGCCGGAGTAGCCGGCGAAGACCCGGATGCCGCCGATGCTCTCCCGCAGCCGCTCCGGGTCGACCGAGAGGTCGATCGTGCCGACCGCCCCGGAAACCTGGTGGAAACCCTTCAGCCGGCGCATCGGGTGCCGCATCCGGGCGAGGCAGATGGCCGAGTCGGGCTGCACCGGGCCACCCTCGAAGAGCACCGCCGGGTGGCGGGCCAGGTCGCTCCAGTCACCGAGCACCTCGGCCACCGGCACCTCGGTGGCCCGGTTGAGCACCACGCCGAGCGCTCCGCCCGGCTCGTGGGCGACCAGCAGCACCACCGTACGGTCGAAGTTGGGGTCCTTGAGCGCCGGAGTCGCGACCAGCAGCCGCCCGGTCATCGACTCCATCGCTCGTCCGCCGATCGCCTGGCCCTCTCCCTGCATGCCACACACCCGTCAACCGTGAGCCCGCGCCGGGGGCCGGTCATCGACCGAATCCGCCCGCCGCATCGGGTTCAGCCGCCCTGTCAACGCCATGCCTGGCACCATAGCCTGCGTGCTGGGTGCTGGCTAAGGTCTGACCGGCGGGTGATCGGACAGTTGAGACGAAGGACTGACGCACCCGACGGCGGTGCTCCCGGTGATCGACCGATCGGGGCCACCGACGGCCGAGAAACGCCCGAAAGGTCCGTCACATCCCGATAGATTCGGCTGATCGGGAGGGCGACCGCGGTTGCCCCTGCCCGCGACACGGAGGCGGGTGGCGATGGCAACTGTCCGGGACGCGACGTACGACGTGCTCCGCACCCTCGGTATGACCACTGTCTTCGGCAACCCCGGCTCGACCGAGGAGCCGTTCCTCCAGGACTTCCCCGCCGACTTCCACTACGTCCACGCGCTGCACGAAGCGACGGCCGTCGCGATGGCCGACGGCTACGCCCAGGCCAGCGGCGTGCCCGCCCACGTCAACCTGCACACCGCACCGGGCACCGGCAACGGCATGGGCAACCTGGTCACCGCCTGGCACAACAAGACCCCGCTGATCGTCACCGCCGGCCAGCAGACCCGGGAGATGCTGCTCCTGGAACCCCGGCTGGCCAGCCGCCGACCCACCGAGCTTCCGCAGCCCTACGTGAAGTGGGCCTACGAGCCGGCCCGGGCGCAGGACATCCCCGCGGCGATGCTGCGGGCGTACGCGACGGCGGTGCAGCCACCGGCCGGGCCGGTCTTCCTCTCCCTGCCGATGGACGACTGGGCCCAGCCAGCCGACCCGCCGCCCGCGCCGCGAACGGTGGCCACCCGGTTCGCGCCGGACCCTCAGCGGTTGGAGGAGTTCGTCCGGGCGCTGGCCGGCAGCCGCAACCCGGTGCTCGTGTACGGGCCGGGGGTGGACCGCTCCGGAAGTTGGCCGGCCGCGGTCGCGCTGGCGGAGCGGCTCGCCGCGCCGGTCTGGTCGGCACCCGCCACCGAGCGGGCGGTGTTCCCCGAGGACCACCCGCACTTTCGCGGCGTGCTGCCGTACGCGATCGGTCCGCTCGCCGAGGCGCTGCGCGGGCACGACATGGTGCTGGTCGTCGGCGCCCCGGTGTTCCGCTACTACCCGTACGTGCCGGGCGGGCACCTGCCCGACGGCGCGCGGCTGCTGCACATCACGGACGACCCGGACGAGGCCGCGCGAGCCCCGGTCGGTGACAGCCTGCTCAGCGACCCGGGGCTGGCACTGACCGCGCTTGTCGAAGGGGTGCCGCCGAGCGACCGGCCGGCACCCACGCGACCGGACGCACCGCCACCGCCGGAGATCGGCACCCCGCTGAGCGCCGACGCCATGTTCGCCGCGCTGGCCGCACACTGGCCGACCGACGGCGTGCTGGTCCAGGAGTCACCATCCAATCTGTCCGCGCTGCGTCGTCAGCTGCGGATCACCCGCCCGGCGTCGTACTTCACGATGGCCAGCGGCGGCCTCGGCTACGGCCTGCCGGCGGCGATCGGCGTCGCACTGGCCGAGCGGGACACCGGGCGCGGTCGCCCGGTGGTGGCGGTGATCGGCGACGGCTCCTTCCACTACTCGGTGCAGGCGCTCTGGACGGCCGCGCGCCTGGCCCTGCCGGTGGTGGTCGTCGTCCCGGTCAACCAGCAGTACGCGATCCTCAAGGCGTTCGCCGAGCTGAAGCACACTCCGGGGGTGCCCGGCCTGGACCTGCCGGGGTTGGACGTCACCGCGATCGCGGCCGGCTACGGCTGTGCCACGCAGGTGGTGGAAACCCCCGATCAGCTCGGCGCGGCGCTCTCCGCCGGGCTGCGCGCCGACCGGCCCACGGTGTTGCCGGTGCCGATCAGCACCGACGTGCCCAGCATCCTCTGAACCGAGTCAGCGCGGCCCGATCGACAGCGGGGCACCGGTGAAGACGTCCAGCACCGGCCGGCTGCCCAGCGGCGCCGCGAGGGTGACGGTGACCGGCTCCACCTTCAGCAGGGCGATGCATTCCCCGGTGGCCCGGGTGACGCCGCCACCGACCACCACGACGTCCGGCCGTTCCCACACCAGCGGCGTGATCCCGGTGTCGCACGCGCCCACGCCGAGCCGCACGGTCAGTCGGGCGCCGTCGACGGCGGCCAGGTCCTGGGCCGCCACCAACCCGTCCGGCAGCGGCCGGGCCGGCGTGGTCGGCTCGGGGACGGGGGTGACCGCCGACGGCGCGACGGCGAGCCGGACCACCGGGGTGGCCAGCTCCTTGATGGTGAACAGCCAGGCCGGCACCTGCGCCACGCCCCGGCTCGTGCGTACCGGCACGGCGCCGAACGTGACAGCGGTGACGGTGAGCGGGAGACAGGCGGTCTGCGTGCTGCTCGTGCCCCACCCGTCGGGCCCCGGTTCGACGGTCGGGCCGCCGGGGGTGGGCCGACCGGGCTGCTTCGGCCGCCCCGGGCAGGGCAGTGGGTCACCCTGGTCGAGCTGCCGGTACGCCTCGGCGGCGCTGACCAACGGCAGCCTCAACCGTCCGTCCGGGAACTGGATCTCGCCGCCGACCCGGGTGGGCGGTATTCCGACCTGCGCGCTGTACCACCCGGCCCGGAAGGCCGCCTCGGTCTCGGGGGTGAAGCCCGGGTCATCGGTGAGCACTGTCGGCCCCTCCAGCGGCACGTAGCCCGTGCGCCAGTCGGGGCCGGGTCGCCACGCCTCGGCGACCTGAGCGGCTCGCTGGTCGAACGCCTCCACGCCGCGCGTCGGGCTGCGCGGACCGGCGTCGGTCGCGGCGCAGCCCGCCGTGAGCAGCAACGGGAGTACGAGCAGCAGTGCCGGCCGATTCATGTACGGTTCGACGCCTCCGCCGACCGGCCGGTTCCCGACCTGGGCTCAGGTCTCGCCACCCAGATCCGTCTGGTACGCCTCCCAGAGCAGGTCGGCACCGCGCCGCCGATGCCGGGCCAACCCCCGCAGCAGGTGACCGGCCCGGTGTCGCAGCTCATCGGGGTGCGCCTCGGGCCGCTCAGCGATCTGCTGGACCGCCAGGATCGCGGCGACGATCGCCACGTGCTCCCGGGTCAGCAGCCGCACGCCGTGGTCGAGTCGCGGCGACTGGGTGAGCAACTCCCGGTAGAGGCCGCTGGGACCTTCGGTGACCCGGACGTGCTCGGCGAAGCCCTGGCGCACCGGACGCAGCCGAAGGAGAACCTCTTCGCGCCAGCGCGGCTCGGTGTTGGCGACGGCGACGGCCCGGCCGAGGGCGTGCACGTCACCGGTGAGGCCGGCCGGGCGCGGCGCGCCGGGTAGACCAATGGAGTGTGGATCGGCGGGGAGCCCCGCCGGATGCGCGACGCGCGGTCGGGCGACGACTGACGGCTGCTGGACCGGACCGGTGACCATGGCACCTCCCGCGCGGCGGCGCTGCTACCCCATACCGCGATGGTGAGGCTGCTCGGCCCGCCCTGTCCAGGGCCCTGAGCCGTCTCATCTGCCCCGTCCGGCCCAATGACCCCACCAGCCACGCTGGTACGGCCCCGGCGCCGCACGGGCCTCCTGGGACGTACGACCGCCTCAGTCCGTCGACGGGCGCTCTGCCAGCCGGCGCAGGTGGTCGGCCACGGCGTGCGCGTCGCCGGCCAGCTCGTCGCCCGGTCGACCCGTCGTGATCGCCTCGGCCAGCGCCCGCAGCTCGGACGGCGGCAGGACGGGCAGCCCCATGCCGCGCAGTGGGATGGTGACCCCCCGGGCACTCCCCGGTTCGGTCGCGAGGATGGCCCGCGCCTGCGGTTCGCCGGCCGGACCGTCGTCGTCCGCCTCGCGGTACGACACCGCGCCGGACTCGATCCGGGCGGTGGCGAGGTCGACGGTGCGGGTGCGCAGCGCACCGCGTACCCGCGCCCGGCTGCCGTCCAGCCAGGCGGCCGTGCGGAGCACCCGCAGCACCAGGAAGAGGCCGAGCAGGACGAAGGGCAGGCCACACAGGCCGACGAACGGGCTGGGACCGGACTGGTTCGGGTCGGCGGAGTCGCTCAGCCCGGGCGGCAGCAGCCCCGGTGGCAGGTCCCGAGCCTCCTCATAGGAGGCGAACGCGTCACCCGGGCCGGTCAGCCGGCGCAACAGCCCGTCGGCGACGAGAGGCAGTGCCACGAACGCCGCGCCGACGGCCGTGAGCAGGACGCCGAACGCCACCGCCACGACGCGCTGGCCGGGCGACGCGCCGACCGACAGGCGCAGCTCCTGGTTGGTCACAGGGGGCAGCGTAAGACCCCGCGAACAACGAAGCGCCCCGGCTGGTGGGCCGGGGCGCTTCGTTCGAGGTGGTGGAGGTGCCGGGAATCGAACCCGGGTCCTTCGCCGGTTTGTCAGGGCTTCTCCGAGCGCAGCTCGCTGTGCCTCTACTCGGCCCCACCGCTCACGCGAGCAAGTTGGTGTGACGGGCCCAGTCGCTGATTAATCTCGCCGCACGGACCCCGCGACCGGGTCCGATTGGCCAGCCTCCTAGCTGATGCCGGCTACTGGGACGAAGGCGTTCCCAGGCCGACAGACTTAGCTACTCGCCTCAGGCGGCGAGAGCGAAGTCAGCGCGATTTTGCTTGGCGCTTATAAGTTTCCGACGACCGATTCTCGAGACGACGTCGGCTTCCTCGGCTCGCTTCCCCTGTCGCTGCGTACGAAGTCGAAACCAGTCACCCCCTCGACAGGCCGCCGATGTGGCGGCACTGACAAGACTAACGCCTGCCGCAACAGCTTTCATCCCGAGCCCCGGGCCGGCACGCCGACCCGGACAAACAGGATGAACTAGTCGTCCATTCCCTTGCCGCGTCGACCGGACACCCGGGCGATCTCCCGGTCCGCGTCCCGCTTGGCGAGGTCCTGACGCTTGTCGTACGACTTCTTGCCCTTGGCCAGGGCGATCTCGACCTTGGCCCAGCCGTCCGAGAAGTAGACCTGCAACGGGACGATGGTGAAACCGCCCTCGCGGGTCCTGCCGAGGAGCTTGTCGATCTCGCCCCGGTTGAGCAGCAACTTGCGGGTACGCCGGGGCTCATGGTTGGTCCAGGTGCCCTGGGTGTACTCCGGGATGTGCATCGCGTGCAGGAACAACTCGCCGTCCCGTTCCTGCGCGAACGCGTCGACAAGTGACGCCCGCCCGGCCCGCAGCGACTTGACCTCGGTGCCGGTCAGCGCCATGCCCGCCTCGTACGTGTCGAAGATGGCGTAGTCGTGACGCGCCTTCTTGTTGGAGGCGACCACCTTGCGCCCCTTTTCCCGTGGCATCGGGGCCACCCCCTCTCCTGGAGTCCGCGGCCGGGTTCACCCCGGCCGGACAACCGATCATGCTACCCGAATCACAAGGACCCTCCCGCGCCGTTTATTTCCGGCTGCGGGAGGGTCCTCGGGAGACAACGGGACGACCCGTACGGTGCCTAGACCCGCAGGTAGAAGCGCAGCGTGATCCAGGCGGTGCCCGCGCTGACCAGACCACCGACGCCAGCCATCAGCGGGAAGATGAACAGGATGTCGCCCCAGGTGATCGGCGAGAGCAGACCCTGCAACGCGCTCAACGACCCGTCGAAGAGCAGATACTTCGCCGCGACCAGGGCCACCAGACCGAGCAGTGAACCGATCAGGCCGGCCACCACCGCCTCCAGCACGAACGGCGCCTGAATGAACCAGTTGGACGCGCCGACCAGCTTCATGACCGCCACCTCACGCCGCTTGCTGTACGCGGCCACCTGAATGGTGTTCGCGACCAGCAGCAGGGCGGCGATCGCCATCACGATGGCGGCAGCCAGGGCGATGTTCTGGATCGAGGTGAGGATGTTGAAGATCTTGTCGAGCAGTCGACTCTGGTCGATGATCTCCTCGACACCCGCGGTGTCCTTGTACTGGTCGTAGACGTTCTTGTACTGCTCCGGGTTGTTCAGCTTGAGCCGGAACGCCTCGGGCAGCTGGTCCGGCTTGACCGCGTTCACCAGGTCCGGCGCGTCCTGGTACATCTCCTTGAAGCGCTTGTACGCCTCGTCCTTGTTGACGTAGAGGACGTCCTTGACCAGGGGGTCGCCGTCGAGCTTGGTCTGGAGGTCGGTGCGCTCCTGCTCGGTCACCTCCTGAGTCAAGAAGATCGAGACTTCGATGTTCTTGTAGTAGAGGTCCTTCATGTCGTCGACCTGGCGGTACATGAGACCGCTGGCGCCGAGCATGGTCAGCGAGACCGCCATCGTGATGATCATCGCGATGGACATGGTCACGTTGCGCCACAGTCCGACCAGTACCTCGGACAGGACGTATTTCACGCGCATCGGGATTTCCTCCGGGTCTCCGGCATGAGGTGTTCGTCGTCAGGCTGCGCAGGGGTGGAGCGCCGGCTCACCCGTAGACGCCGCGGGCCTGGTCACGCACGATGCGACCGCTCTCAATCTCAACGACGCGGCGGCGCATCTGGTTCACGATGTTGGAGTCGTGGGTGACCATCACGACGGTCGTGCCGGTGCGATTGATCCGGTCCAGCAGGCGCATGATCTCAATCGAGGTGTCCGGGTCCAGGTTTCCGGTGGGCTCGTCCGCCAGCAGGATCAGCGGACGGTTCACGAACGCCCGGGCGACGGCGACCCGCTGCTGCTCACCACCGGAGAGCTCGTGCGGGTAGCGGTGCTCCTTGCCACCGAGCCCGACCAGCTCCAGCACCTCCGGCACGACCCGGCGGGCAACCGCCTTCGTCTTGCCGATCACCTCGAGGGCGAACGCCACGTTCTCGTACGCGGTGCGGTTGGGCAGCAGCCGGAAGTCCTGGAAGACGCAGCCGATCGAACGCCGGAAGTGGGGTCGCTTCCAGGAGCGCATCGACGTGACGTCCTTGCCGTTGACGACGACGCGCCCCTTGTTGGGGGCCACCTCGTGCAGCAGCATCTTGATGATCGTGGACTTGCCGGAGCCGGATGGACCGATGAAGAAGACGAACTCGCCCTTCTCGATCGAGACGGACACGTTGTCGAGCGAAGGCCGGGACGCCTTCGGGTACGTCTTCGTCACTTGCTCAAGCTGAATCACGGGTGGTGAGTCTACGCGGTGTAACAACTGAGCCAAGCCCCACGCCCCGCCGATCCGGCACGAGTCGTCGAATCAGGCCTCTACCTGGAGATCGATGACGCGCTCCGCCCGCGCGCCGTCACGCACCGTCGCCAGCGAGTTGACGCTGCTTGCGCCAACGGATGCCGGCCTCGATGAAATCGTCGAGGTCGCCGTCGAAGACCCCGCTCGGATTGCCGGTCTCCTGCTCGGTTCGGAGATCCTTCACCATCTGATACGGGTGCAGGACGTAGGAGCGCATCTGGTCGCCCCACGAGCTCGTGCCACCGCTCTTGAGGCCGGCCATCTTCTCTTCCTCCTCCTGGCGCTTGCGCTCCAGGAGCCGGGCCTGGAGCACCCGCAGCGCGGAGGCCTTGTTCTGCAACTGGGACTTCTCGTTCTGGCAGGTCACCACGATGCCGGTCGGGATGTGCGTCAGGCGCACCGCCGAGTCGGTGGTGTTGACGCTCTGCCCACCCGGCCCGGAGGAGCGGTAGACGTCGACCCGAACCTCGTTCTCCGGGATGTCGATGTGGTCGGTCTGCTCCGTGACCGGCAGAACCTCGACGCCCGCGAAGCTGGTCTGCCGACGACCCTGGTTGTCGAACGGGCTGATCCGGACCAGCCGGTGCGTGCCCGACTCGACGCTGAGCGTGCCGTACGCGTACGGCACCTTGACCGCGAAGGTGGCCGACTTCAGGCCCGCCTCCTCGGCGTACGAGGTCTCGTAGACCTCGGTGGGGTAGCCGTGCCGCTCCGCCCAGCGCAGGTACATCCGCAGCAGCATCTCGGCGAAGTCCGCGGCGTCCACGCCACCCGCGCCGGCCCGGATGGCGACCAGCGCCTCCCGGGAGTCGTACTCGCCGGAGAGCAGGGTGCGGACCTCCATCTCCTGGATGGCCTTGGTCAGCCCGGTGATCTCCGACTCGACCTCGGTCAGCACACCCGGGTCGGCCTCGGCCTCGGCCAGCTCCAGCAACACCTGGGCGTCGTCGAGGCCGGAACGCAGGCTGCCCAGCTTGCTGATCTCGCCGTTGACGTACGACAGCTGCGAGGTCACCTGCTGGGCCTTGGCCTGGTCGTCCCACAGATCGGGGGCGGACGCCTCCTGCTCAAGGCGGGCCTTGTCCTCGTGGAGCCGGTCGATGTTGAGGACGGCCTCGATGTTTCGCAGGGTCGCGTCGAGTTCCTTGAGCTGTTCGGCGTAATCGGCAGCGGTCACGACAGACAAGCGTACTGTGCCGCAGGCTGCGCAGCTCGTCGTGGAGGCGCGAACTGGCCGCAGGTCACCCGACGGGGGCGGACTTCAGCCACGACAGGGCAGCCCGGTGGTAGGCGACGGCGAACTCCAGCGCGCTGGCGTCGTACGTCTCGCCGTCCCGTTTGGCGTTCTTCACCTGCTCCCGGACCTGGGCGAGGGCCTCGGTGTGGTATTCGTTGGCCGAGGCGTACAGGCCCTTCAGCTGGCTGGCGGAGTGCAGGTTGCCGAAAGCCATCCGGAGCGCTATCGGGTTGCGGATGGTGTCGCGCCCCGGGTTCTCCGCGAGCCAGCGGGAAAACGTCCGTTTTCCGCTGGCGGTGAGTGCGTAGGGCTGGCTCATCCGCGGGCCCGGCTTACCGAGCCGCACGAAACCCCGCTCAGCCAGCACCGGCAACTCGCGGTACACCTGACTGCGGGTCATCGACCAGTACGGCGCCAGACGGCGCTCAGCGGCGGCCATCAACTGACCGCCTGTCATCGGGCCCTCGTGGAGGAGGCCGAGCAGGGCCGCCGCCGTAGGGTTGACTCCGGAATCCGCCATGCCCACTACGCTGCCACTTTGCGCACCCGGCGTCCAGGATTTGCCGGTTTGCCACCCGACAGGACTTCCTAAGTGCACTGTCGGCGGCAGACTGTCCGTTGAGGACTATCGATGGATTGCACATTCCGGGCGTCCGCCGGCGGCGCCCACGCGCGCCGCCGGCGGGTTGTCGCCGGTCAGCCCATGTGGGGGTACGTGTGGTCGGTCGGCGGCACGAAGGTCTCCTTGATCGTCCGCGGGGAGATCCAACGGACCAGGTTCAGCCAGGAGCCGGCCTTGTCGTTGGTGCCGCTGGCGCGGGCGCCACCGAAGGGCTGCTGCCCGACCACCGCGCCGGTCGGCTTGTCGTTGATGTAGAAGTTGCCGGCCGCGTACCGCATGCGCTCGCCGACCGACTCGACGACCCGACGGTCCGTGGCGAACACCGAGCCGGTCAGCGCGTACGGGGCGATCGACTCCGCCTGCGCGACCACCTCGTCGAACCGGGCGTCGTCGAACACGTGCACGCCCAGGATCGGCCCGAAGTACTCGGTGGTGAAGGTCTCGTGGGCGGCGTCGCCGCACTCGAAGAGCGTCGGTCGCACGAAGTAGCCGACCGAGTCGTCGGCGGTGCCACCGGCCAGCACCCGGCAGCTGTCGTCACCGGCGATCAGCTCCAGCGCGGCGGTGTGCCGGGCGAACGCCTTGTCGTCGATCACCGCACCGCCGAAGTTGCCGAAGTCGGCCACGTCACCGTAGGTCAGCGAATCGGTGGTGGCGGCCAGCCGGTCCCGCAGCCCACCCTCCCAGATCGAGCGCGGCACGTACGCCCGCGAAGCGGCCGAGCACTTCTGGCCCTGGTACTCGTACGCGCCACGGATCAGCGCGGTGTGCAGCGCGTCCACGTCGGCGCTGGTGTGCGCGACGACGAAGTCCTTGCCGCCGGTCTCACCGACCAGGCGCGGGTAGCCCCGGTAACGGGAGATGTTGTCGCCCACGGTCCGCCACAACTGCTGGAAGACCTTTGTCGAACCGGTGAAGTGGATGCCGGCCAGATCCGGGTCGGCGAGCACGACGTCGGAGACCTCCTCGCCCCGGCCGGTGACCATGTTGATCACGCCGGGCGGCAGGCCTGCGGCCTCGAACAGCCGCATGGTGAAGTGCGCGGCGAACTGCTGGGTCGGGCCCGGCTTCCAGACCACCGTGTTGCCCAGCAGGGCCGGCGCCGACGGCAGGTTGCCGGCGATGGCGGTGAAGTTGAACGGGGTGACCGCGTAGACGAAGCCCTCCAGCGGGCGGTGGTCGAAGCGGTTCCAGACGCCGGGCGAGGACGCCGGCTGCTCCTCGAGCAGGCGACGCGCGAAGTGCACGTTGAACCGCAGGAAGTCGATGAACTCGCACGCCGCGTCGATCTCCGCCTGGATCGCGGTCTTCGACTGGCCGAGCATGGTGGCGGCGTTGAGCGTGTCCCGCCAGGGGCCGGCGAGCAGCTCGGCGGCGCGCAGGAAGATCGCGGCGCGCTCCTCGAAGGGCAGAGCCCGCCACATCGGCGCGGCGTCCTTGGCCGCCTTGGTCGCGGCGCGCGCGTCGTCGTGGGTGGCGTGCGCGGTCACCCCCAGCACGTGGGAGTGCTTGTGCGGCTGCACCACGTTGATCGGGTCACCGCCGGCCATCCGCTGCTCACCGCCGATGGTCATCGGCAGGTCGATGCGCTCGGCGGCGAGCTCGGTCAGCCGCCGCTGGAGCCGGTCCCGGTCGGGGCTGCCCGGCTCGTAGTTGCGAACCGGCTCGTTGCGCGGCTCGGGAACGGAGAACACGGCATCCATCAAGGCTCCTGGCGATCTCGACAGCAGTGGCGAAACCGGACCCGCGGGGACCGACCGGATGGCCGGACACCGGACGCCACCACGAGAGGCCGAGCAGCGGCGGGACCTCCCCTGATTCTCCCACGACGGGCCACGCGACCCACTTCCGCCACCGCCCTGCACCAAGGACCGCCCCACCCCTCCTCTCCTTACCGACCGGTCTCGATCCGTCCCGCCGTCCCGGGGCGACAGGCAGCCCAGCGGGCCCGCGTACCCTGAATGGTCGGTGACCTGCCGCCTCGAAGGGGAGACGATGACCAAGCAGCCCGGCCGCGTCCCGGCCGCTGAGTCGGACGAGCCGGCGGTCGACGCGGCCAGTGCCGGCAGTCGGCCGCTGCCCGCCCCCGGCGCCGCAGTGCTCGCGCTGCTGGCGCTCGGTTGGTTGGCCGCCATGCTCTGGTCCACCCGGGAAGCCATCACCTCGGCGGCGGCCGGGGTCACCGCGATCAGCCTCTCCGCGTTCGCCCTGCCCGGCGTGATCTCGGCCGCACTGGTGGCCGGGGCGGCCGTCGCGCTGGCCGCCGGCAACCTGCTGGCCCGCCGGTACGGCGACTGGGCCACGCTGCGCTTCGCCGGGGCGATCGGCGGCGGAATGCTGGTCGGGCTCGCTGCCGCGGTGGCCATCAACCTCACCTACTTCGACACGTCCACCACCAACGTGATCGCCGGCACCACCGCGGCCGCGGCGATCATCGGGGGCGCGCTGGCCGGCGCGCGGACCGCCCCGGCGATCGGCGCTGTGGTCACCGCCGCGCTGGGCACGCTGATCTTCGTGGTCGCGTTCAGCCGCGCCCGGGACCCGCTGTTCGACCTCTTCGGCTCCGGCGACAGCCAGGAATCGTTGATCAACGCGGCCAAGTGGGTGTCCCGTACCGAATCGCTCGTCGCCGGGCTGCTCGCCGGGCTTCTGGCCTTCGGCTACTTGACCTGGGCACGGCGTCGAGCCGTCCGCCGCGATCCCGAGGCCCCGGCGCTGCGCTGGCCGGCGTACCTGCTCGCCGGCGCCGGGCCGGGGCTCCTCCTGCTGCTCGCCGAAGTGATCATCAGGGTTGGTGGCCGGTCGCTGCTCGACCTGGCCAGCGCGCTGAGTGAGGCGGACGCGGTGGCGCAGACCTCGCTGGGCACCTCGCGGGTGGACAACGGCATCTGGGTGCTCTTCGTGGGGGCGCTGACCGCGCTCATCGCATTCGGCCGCACGCTCAGCCCGGCCCACAGCGACGACGACGAACCGGCCCACAGCCCGAACCCGGTCGCGGACCAGGTCGATCCGGCGGACGACAAGCCGGGCTACGCCAAGGCGTTCGACGCGGACCCGGCCGAGACATTCGACGGCGACCCAGCTGAGACGACCGACGCGGACCCGGCGAAGGCGGACCCGGCTCGCTGACGCCTCACCGAGGTCGGCGTTTCGGCGACCAAGGCCGGCGCAGGCGACCAGGGTCGGCGTTCGGCGACCAAGGCCGGCGCAGGCGAACAGGGTCGGCGTTCGGCGTTCGTGCCCGGTGTCCGGCTGCTGCTGGGGCGGTGTTCGGCTCAGTCGGTCGCGGTCAGCAGCTGGTCCAGCTCCGTCACGTCGTACCACTCCAGCTCGTGGTCCTCGGCGCCGTCCACGGTGAACTGGGCGTCCGGGTCACCAGCCGCCGCCTCGGCCACGACGTCGGCCGCCGCGCCGACCTCCTCGGCCGCGTCCGCGCCGTCCACGTGGATTGCCGCGACGGAGCCCACCGGCACGGCGTCGGTCAACGTCACCGCGCTGGAGCCCAGCTCGCCGTCGCCGCGCCCGATCGCTGCCGACGGCAGGTCGACCGAGATGACGACGCGACGGCGGGGAGCGGTCGGGTCGGCCCGGAGCAGGTGCAGGGCGTCCTGGGCGGCCCGGGTGAAGGCGACGTACTCCAACTCCTCCTCGTCACCCTCGGCGTACCACTCGCGCAGCGCCGGGGTCACGGCGTGCGCCTGGTCGGCGGCCAGGCCCTCCGCACGCAGCCGGGCCAGCATCGGTACGGTCGCCGGCACGTACACCCGGACAAGCTCGTCGGTCACCGGTCGTCTCCCCGCGTCGTCCTCCACCGGCGGCCGCCGGCACGGGCGCAGATCATGCCGCACGCCGTGACCGTCATACACCCCGCCTCGGGCCGGAGGAAGTTCCCAGCCGGTGTGTCCCGCGTGATCGGTCCCGCCACCGACCCGGTCCCATGCTGGGCGGCGAGGGCTGTCGGTGGCAAACTGAGCCAAACGACATCAACCCCGGGAGTTTCTGTGGAGCCGAGGTTCCTGCTGCTCACCGACGTGGCCGCCGAGCTCAACGTGTCGGACTCGCAGGTCTACCACATGGTGCGCAGCGGCGAACTGCCGGCGATCAAGATCGGCGGGCGCGGCCAGTGGCGCGTCGAACGCGCCCGGCTGGAGGAGTACATCGCGCGCAAATACGACGAGACAGCAGACTGGGTGCAGAGCAACCCGCTGGTCGACCGCGACCCCGAGTAGTAGAAGCCC
>NZ_QGSY01000158.1 GCF_003857035.1 Micromonospora arida | reverse complement strand
GGTCAGGCCGGGGTGGGCGGGATGGTGGGTGGGGTCAGGTGGGCTACTGCGCCGATTTCGAGGGCGGCCCAGATGCCCTCGGGAGTCAGGGTGATGCCGTGGGGTTCGGCGTTGGCTGTGGGCAGGTCGTGGCCCTCGATCCGTCCCCTGCCGTCGATGTGACCGATCCGGTTGGCACCCAACTCGGTGAACCAGGCGCCGCCGTCCGGGTCGGCCACGATCGCGTGCGGGCGGGCCGCTCGGTCCGGCAGCGGGAACTCGGTGATCCGGCCGTCCGGGGTGATCCGACCGAGCTGACCGGCGCCGATCTCCACGAACCAGATCGCGCCGTCGCCGGCGAGTGTGATGCCGACCGGGCCGGCATTCGCGGTGGGCAGCGGGTGCACCGTCACTGTGCCGGCGAGGTCGATCCGGCCGATCGCGTTCGCCTGGTTGAGGGTGAACCAGAGGGCCTGGTCCGCGCCAGCAGTGATCATCGAGGCGAATCCGCCGGTCACCGGCAGCGGGAATGCGCTGTGGGTGCCGTCGGTCTCCACCCGGCCGATCGTGTCGGAGGTCATCCCGGCGTACCAGAGCGCGCCATCGGGCCCGGCCGCGATGCCACCCGGCCCGGTGCCGGCCGGCAGGGCGATGGTGCGCTGCTCGCCGTCGACGGTGATCCGACCGATCCGGTCGTCTCCCGAGCGGGTGAACCAGAGCGCGCCATCCGGCCCAGCCGTGATGATCAGCGGGCGACCACCGGCCGGCACCAGCGGGTAGGTCCGGACCGCACCGTCGGGCGACAACCGGGCGATCCCGCCGGCATGGGCCAGCGTCAGCCAGAGCGCGCCGTCCGGGCCAGCCGTGATGCCGTACGGCCCGGCGCCCGGCTCGACGAGTGAAATCTCCCGAATCTCGACGGTCATGTCGCCCTGTCCCTTCCGTCGGTGGATCGTCCACCCTGATCGCCCAGCCAGCGATGAAACAACCGATTTTCGGCTACCGCCGGTCAGGATTGTCAGCTCGCTGACAGGGTCGCCATGGCTTCCGCCCAGACTGCCCGGTCACTGTCGGTTACGACAGCGCACGATGACCGAACCTCTGGAGGACAGCATGTCCCGCACCATCCGTAGGAAGCACCTGCTGGCCGGCCTGGCCACCGCCGGCGTCCTCGGCGTCGGGATCGCGGCCCCGACGATCGCGTTCGCCGCCGACACGCCCACGCCGACCCCGAGCAACAGCACCGCCCCGGCTCCGGGTACGGCGCCCGGCGCGAAGGCCGACCGGCAGGGCGAGTTCGCCGAGGCGCTCGCCAAGGAGTTGGGCGTGCCCACCGACAAGGTGACCGCCGCACTGGAGAAGGTCCGCGAGCAGCACCGGCCGGCCGATCGACCGCAGCGGCCGTCCACCGAGGACCGACAGGCCGCGCTCAAGGAGCGCCTGGAGCAGGCGGTCAAGGACGGCAAGCTCACCCAGGAGCAGGCCGACGCCATCACCAAGGCCGTCGAGGCCGGCGTCTTCCCCGGCCCAGGCGGCCACCGCGGCCCAGGCGGCCAGCACGGCGAAGGTAAGCCCGGCAAGTAGTCCGGCGGGACCGGCCCCGGCAGGCATTGACCGGCCGGGGCCGGCCTCAGTACGCCCGGACCGACCGTGACCGTCCCCGGCAGGCATTGGACCCCTGTCGGGGCCGGCCCCGGCAGGGGCCGGCGGGCACACTGACAGGCCAACGCCGGACCCGGCAGGCACTGACCGCCGGGGCCGGTCCCGGCGGGCACACTGACAGGCCAACGCCGGACGCGGCAGGCACTGACCGCCCGGGGCCGGCCTCGGTACGCCCTGTCGGGCCGAGGCCGGCCCAGGCCCGTCGCGGTTTGATCCACTCGGTTTCCTTGAAGTCGCGGTATCCGCCGCACTCGGACGCCCCGACATCATGAAAGCCGAGTTGATCACCGACCCAGAAGGCGTGCGGACCGGCTGGCTCGGCCGTCACACCGGCTCGGGGGTGTCAGCCCAGCCCTGGAGGACCCCGTCAGGGCTTCGGGGGCGAGAACACGCCCAGACGATTGCCGGTCGAGTCGAGTAGGTGGGCCGACGTGAGACCACTCGGAGTCGTACGCGCCGGCACCAGCACCCGGCCACCGGCCGCTTCGGCCCGTCGGCAGGTTTCCGCCACATCATCGACCTCGGCGTAGAACACCGCGTAGTTCGGCGACGTACCGTCGGTCGTCCGGATCGCCCCGCCGATCCCGGTGTCGCCACCGGCCCCGGTCACCCGGTAGGACCCACCGTTGGCCGAGCCCTGCTCCTCGAAGGTCCAGCCGAACATCTCGCCGTAGAAACGCTCCGCATCCTCGGGCCGGTCGGTGCCGATCTCGAACCAGGTGATGGGCGTCGTGGACATCTGCTGCCTCCAGAATTTCCGTGCCGGCCGTTCGGCCGTCGTCTGGAGCAGTCTCGGGGCCGTTGGCGACAGCGTCCTGTCGGTGTTTCCGGATCACCCGGCGGTGTTCCTAGTGACGAGACCACCCAGCCTGCCGCGCCGCGGACGGGTCTCGGACCAGGCCGAAGCGCCGCGCCGTTTCAGACCAGACCGAAGCGCCGTGCCCGTTCCAGACCAGGCCGCCGCGTCGAGCCCGTTCCAGACCAGGCCGCCGCGTCGAGCCCGTTCCAGACCAGGCCGCCGCGTCGAGCCCGTTTCAGACCAGGCTCAGCGGGCGGACCCGCTCGTGCGGGATGTCGAGATCGGTCAGGCGTAGCTCCCGGGCCACCACGTCGGGCAGCGCGCAGACGCTCCGGATCCGGTCGGTACGGAAGCAGCGCAGTTCGTCGCGCAGACGGCACCAGGCCACCAGGTACCAGTGTCGGGAGTTGCCGAGGTAGCCGAGCGGCTCGACGTCACGGGTCGAGTCCGCGCCGGAGCGGTCGGCGTACCGGATGCGCAGCACCCGCCGCGCGGCGACCGCGTCGGCGACGGTGGCCGGGACGGGCGTGGCCGGCCCGTCGCCGATCAGGTGCACCCGGCCGGCGAGGCGGTGCGCCTCGGCGGCGTCGGCGGCCGGCAGCACCGCCACCAGCTTGCGCAGCGCGGTGCCGGCCGGCCCGGCGAACGGCGAGCCGGCGAGCCGGTGCAGCGCCACCGCCATCGCCACCGCCTCAGCGGCGGTCAGGTTGACCGGCGGCAGGGTGCGGGCGCGGTCCAGGACGTAGCCGCCGGTGCGTCCGGGCTCGGCCCAGATCGGCACCCCGGCCTCCTGCAACGCGCCGAGGTCCCGTTCGATGGTCCGGCTGCTCACCTCGAAGCGCGCGGCCAGCCAGCGGGCGCTGCGCGGCCGTGGTGACACCGCCCGCAGCTCCTCGACCAGCGCGTAAAGGCGATCCGTGCGGTTCATGCCCGGCACGCTACGGCCGAGGTACGACGCCCAGGGCGACCGCCCGCAGACGCGAGCGGCCCACCCGCCAGAGATCTTGGACAGTTTCCGTCACGACCTGACGGAAACTGTCCAAGATCTGCACGCCGCCCGCGGACGCCCGCCCACGGGCGAGCGGCCACGGACAACCGGCCATGAACGCCCGGCCACGGGCGAGCGGCCACGGACAAACGGCCATGGACGCCCGGCCACGGACAACCGGCCACGGACAACCAGCCGCCGACGCCCGCCCACGGACGACGGAACGCAGGCGGACCGCAGGCGGACCGCCCGCGTGGTGACGCGGAGAGCGGCCGTCAGGCGATGCAGGCGCAGACGATCAGCGCGGCCCCGAAGTGGGTGGCGGCGCTGACCCGGGCGGCCGGGTGCGGCTCGGGCGAGCAGATGACCTCGCCGAGCTTGCCGGGGGTGAGCAGGTCAAGCACCACGAAGGCCAGAGCCATGATCGCCAACCCGACCAGTCCGAAGACCACGGTGGAGGCGAGCCCCTTGCCGAAGTCGCTGTAGCTGGTCAGGATCGCGGTGAAGACGATCCCGGCGATGCCGAGCTGGTTGGCGGCGAGCAGCAACCCCGCGTTGGCGTTGCGCTCGACCCAGATCAGGTCTCGCAGCCGGCCCGGGGTGAGCAGGTCGACGAGCCCGAAGCCGGCGGCCATGAGGCCGACGCCGACGATCCCGAACACGACGCTCTGCCAGGCACCGCTGAACAGATCCTCCAGCACCGACTTGCCTCCCGACTCTCCGCCCGGAGGGGTCCGGCGCGGTGATCGAGACGATAGCGGCAGCGCGCAACGGCGTCAGCCCCTGCGTCTACAGGGCCAGGTAGCGCTGCCGCTCGTACGGGGTGACCTCACGGCGGTACTGCTCCCACTCGGCACGCTTGTTGCGCAGGAAGAAGTCGAAGACGTGCTCGCCGAGCACCTCGGCGACCAGTTCGGAGCCGGCCATCACGTCGATCGCCTCGGCGAGGTTCTCCGGCAGCGCCTCGTAGCCCATGGCGCGCCGCTCCGCGCTGGTCAGCGACCAGACGTCGTCCTCGGCGCCCGGCGGCAGCTCGTACCCCTCCTCGATGCCCTTCAGGCCGGCGCCGAGCAGCACCGCGAAGGCGAGGTACGGGTTGGCCGCCGAGTCCAGCGAGCGGACCTCGACCCGGGCCGAGTTGGGCTTGCCGTACGCGGGAACCCGGACCAGCGCGGACCGGTTGAGGTGACCCCAGCAGACGTACGCCGGGCTCTCGGTGATCCGGTCGGGCAGGTGCTGCGGGAAGAGCCGCTTGTACGAGTTGACCCACTGGTTGGTGACCGCCGTGTATTCGCGGGCGTGCACCAGCAGACCGGCGATGAACGACTTCGCCACCTTGGACAGCTTCATCGGGTCGCCGCCGTCGTGGAAGGCGTTGCGCTCGCCCTCGAACAGCGACAGGTGGGTGTGCATTCCGCTGCCGGGCTGGTCGGTGAACGGCTTCGGCATGAAGCTGGCCTGCACACCGGTGGAGAGGGCGACCTCCTTGACCACGTGCCGGAAGGTCATGATGTTGTCGGCGGTGGTGAGCGCGTCGGCGTAGCGCAGGTCGATCTCCTGCTGGCCCGGCGCGACCTCGTGGTGGCTGAACTCCACCGAGATGCCGATCCGTTCCAGCGCCAGTACGCCCTGACGGCGGAAGTCCCGGGCTACGGCGTGGGTGGTGTGCTCGAAGTAGCCGCCGGTGTCGACCGGGGTGGGCACCGAGCCGTCCTGCGGACCGTTCTCCAGCAGGAAGAACTCGATCTCGGGGTGGGTGTAGAAGGTGAAGCCCTTCTCGGCTGCCTTGGACAGCGCGCGGCGCAGCACGTGCCGGGGGTCGGCCCAGGACGGCCCGCCGTCGGGCAGCAGGATGTCGCAGAACATCCGGGCGCTCTCGCCGCTGACCCCACCTTCGAAGGGGAAGACCTGGAAGGTGGTCGGGTCGGGCATGGCAACCATGTCCGATTCGAAGACCCGGGCGAAGCCCTCGATCGCCGAGCCGTCGAAGCCGATGCCTTCCTCGAAGGCCGCCTCGAGCTCGGCGGGTGCCACCGAAACGCTCTTGAGCGTGCCCAGAACGTCGGTGAACCACAGCCGGACGAACCGGATGTCCCGCTCTTCCAGCGTGCGGAGGACGAACTCCTGCTGACGGTCCACTTCCCCAACCCCTCGCGACACTCTTTTGTCCGCCTTGGCCGGGCTGTACCCGACCTGATCGCCCAGTGTTCCCGGGCCTGGTTACGCAGACGTTACGCGAACTGCCGCCGGTCGTCCCCTCGCGTCCCGCCCGGCGAGCGCGGGCCCCGGCCGTGCGGCCACCGACGGCCGCCACGACGGCCGAGCACCTGCCGCCGCGGCCTCGCGGGCGCCCGTCGCGGCAGGTGGCGGCTATCTCGTCCGAGGGTACGGACTGTCGCGACGAGGCTGGGGCAAGATGAAGGCATGCCCACCCTGCGTCTCGCCCTGTCCCAGGTCAACCCGAGCGTCGGCGACCTCGCCGGAAACGCCGACCTGGTCCGCAGTTGGACCCGCCAGGCCGCCGATGCCGGTGCCCAGCTGGTGCTTTTCCCGGAGATGATGCTGACCGGGTACCCGGTCGAGGACCTGGTCTTCCGGCGTTCCTTCGTCGCCGCGTCCCGGGCCGCCGTGGAGCGGCTCGCCGCCGACCTGGCCGCCGACGGTCTCGGCGAGTTGCCGGTCGTGGTCGGCTACCTGGACGCCGACGGGCCGCCGCAGGTCAGCGGGGACGCCGAGCCGGGCCGGGGGGCCCGCAACGCCGCCGCGCTGCTGCACCGGGGTGCCGTCGTCGCCCGCTACTTCAAGCACCACCTGCCCAACTACGGGGTCTTCGACGAGGACCGTTACTTCGTCCCCGGCGACACCCTGACCGTGGTCCGGATCGGGGGCGTGGACGTCGCGCTGACCATCTGCGAGGACCTGTGGCAGGCCGGCGGTCCGTTCGCCGCCGCCCGGCAGGCCGGCGTCGGCCTGGTGGTCAACATCAACGGCTCGCCGTACGAGCTGAACAAGGACGACTTCCGGCTCCCGCTGGTCCGCCGCCGGGCCGCCGAGGCGGGCGCCACTGTCGCGTACGTCAACATGATCGGCGGGCAGGACGAGCTGGTCTTCGAGGGCGACTCGATGATCGTGACCGCCGACGGTGAGCTGCTCACCCGCGCCCCGCAGTTCGTCGAGCACCTACTCGTGCACGACGTCGAGCTGCCGGCCGCCACCGCCGCGACGACCACGGAGAATGTCGCGGACGGCATGCGCATCGTGCACAGCACGCTGGACGGCGTTCCGGCCACGCCGACCGGTCCGGCCGCCACCGGCGGTGTGATCGAGCCGGTGGCCGACGAGGCCGAGGTGTGGCAGGCGCTGGTGCTGGGTCTGCGCGACTACGTCAACAAGAACCGGTTCCCGTCGGTGGTGCTCGGTCTCTCCGGTGGCATCGACTCGGCGGTGGTGGCGGCGCTAGCCGTCGACGCGCTCGGGCCGGACCGGGTGGTCGGGGTGTCGCTGCCCAGCCAGCACTCCTCCGAGCACTCCCGGGAGGACGCCGCAGACCTGGCCAAGCGCACCGGCCTGGACTACCGCGTCGAGCCGATCCAGCCGATGGTCGACGGTTTCCTGGCCAACCTGTCGCTGTCCGGTGTGGCCGTGGAGAACCTCCAGGCCCGGGTCCGTGGCGTGATCCTGATGGCGCTGTCGAACCAGGAGGGCCACCTGGTGCTGACCACCGGCAACAAGAGTGAGCTGGCGGTCGGCTACTCCACGCTGTACGGCGACTCGGTGGGCGGCTTCAACCCGGTCAAGGACGTCTGGAAGACGCTGATCTGGCGGCTGGCGAAGTGGCGCAACACGGACGCGGCTCGGCGCGGTGAGACGGCCCCGATCCCGGAGAACTCGATCGGCAAGCCGCCGAGCGCCGAGCTGAGCCCGGGCCAACTCGACAGCGACAGCCTGCCCGACTACGACGTCCTGGACCCGATCCTGATCGGCTACGTCGACGGCGACCTCGGCCGCGACGGGCTGGTCGAGTCGGGTCACGACCCGGCGATCGTGGACAAGGTGCTGCGGCTGGTGGATACCGCCGAGTACAAGCGACGGCAGTCGGCGCCGGGCACGAAGATCTCCATGAAGGCGTTCGGCCGGGACCGCCGTCTGCCGATCACCAACCGGTGGCGCGAGCGCGGCTGAGCCGTACCCCTGGGGGTGCCGGGTCGGTGGCGCGGCCCGGCGCCGCCGCGCGGTGACCTCGCGGCGCGGTCCCGGGTGGCCAGGCGGGGCGGCCCCGCGCTGGTGGAGTGACATCTTGCACTGGGCCCTGCCGTCAGCCCGTCTCGCGGTGCGACGATCACGACGGAACCCGGGGACCGCGCAGGCGGCCTCGAGGAAGGGAGACAGAGATGGTGGAGTCCACTCCGCACGAGGTGACCGCGTTGTACGGCGGCCCGGCCACCCGACGGGTCCGCACCCGCGACCTGATGGCCGCCAAGGAGCGCGGCGAGCGCTGGCCGATGCTCACCTCGTACGACCAGTACACGGCGTCGATCTTCGACCAGGCCGGTGTTCCGGTGCTGCTGGTCGGCGACTCGGCCGCGAACAACGTGTTCGGCTACGAGACCACCCTGCCGATCACCGCCGACGAGCTGCTTCCGCTGGTCCGGGCCGTGGTGCGGGCGACCCGGCAGGCGCTGGTCGTCGGTGACCTGCCGTTCGGCTCGTACGAGGAGGGTCCGGCCCAGGCGCTGCGTACCGCCGTCCGGTTCATGAAGGAGGGTGGCTGTCACGCGGTGAAGTTGGAGGGTGGCCGCCGCAACGCCGCGCAGATCGCCGCGATCGTCGGTGCCGGCATTCCGGTGATGGCGCACATCGGCTTCACGCCACAGAGCGAGCACACCCTGGGCGGCTACCGCGTGCAGGGTCGCGGCGACGCCGCCGACGAGGTGCTGGCCGACGCGCGGGCGGTGGCGGAGGCGGGCGCGTTCGCTGTGGTGTTGGAGATGGTGCCCGGCGAGGTGGCCAAGCGGATCACCCACGAGCTGCCGATTCCCACGGTGGGCATCGGCGCGGGCCCGGACACCGACGCGCAGGTGCTGGTCTGGCAGGACATGGCCGGGCTGCGGACGGGCAAGGCGCCCCGTTTCGTCAAGCGGTACGCGGATCTGGCCGGCGCTCTCACCGACGCCACCCGCCGTTTCGCCGACGAGGTCCGCGGCGGAGAGTTCCCCGCCGCCGAACACACCTTCTAGGACCACTCACGGTGTGATCCACTCGGCTTTGCCAAAAGCGGGGTGTCCCGGGCACCGGGACACCCCGCTTTCACGAAACCGGAGTGGATCACGCCGCTTGGGTCAGAGGTCGGTGACGCGGATGCCCGCGTGCGCCTTGTAGCGCTTGTTGATGGCGATCAGGTTGGCGGTGAACGCCTCGATCTGGTGGGCGTTGCGCAACCGGCCGGCGTAGATGCCCCGCATGCCGGGGATCCGGGCGGCGAGCGCGCCGACGATGTCGACCAACTCGCGGTCCTCGGTGCAGATCAGCACGTCCAGGTCGATCCGGTCGACCTCGGGGTCGGCCAGCAGCGGAGCGCTCACGTGGTTGAACGCGGCGCAGACCCGGGAGTCGGGCAGCAGCGCGGCGGCCTGCTGCACGGCGCTGCCCTCGGCGACGGTCAGCGCGTACGGGCCCTGCTTGTCGAAGCCGAGCGGGTTGACGCAGTCGACGACGATCCGGCCGGCGAGCGGCTCGGCGAGGGCGGCGACCGTGGCGGCGTGCCCGTCCCACGGCACCGCGATGATCACCACGTCGCTGCGTCGGGCCACCTCGTCGTTGGCCGCACCGGTGACGCTGCCGCCGGCCGGCACCCCGGGCAGGGCGGCGATCTCGGCCGCGGACTCGGCGGCCCGCTCGGCCGACCGGGACCCGATCAGCACCGTCTGGCCGGCCCGCGCGAACCGGTAGGCGAGGCCCCGCCCCTGGTCGCCGGTGCCGCCGATGATGCCGACCGTCAGCCCGGACACGTCGGGCAGCGTGCTCGCGTCGTATGCCATGGCCTCATCCTCGCAAACCGCCCGGCCCGTCAGCAGCGTCGAGCGCTGTGAGAATCCCCGCTGCCGCGAGCGACCGCGCCGCCGAGGCCCGCGCCAGGGCGGGCGAGCGCGCAGGCGGGCGAGGATCGGGCCAGCGACGGCGGCCCGGTCAGGCCAGCTCGAACAGGACGGTACGGGCCGCCGGGTCGGCGGTGACCAGACGGACCCGGACCCGTTCGCCGAGCGGCAGTTGGCCGAGGCAGCGGGCGCGTACCGGCGGGGCGTCCAGCGCGACGGTGCCACCGGGCGGTCGGGGCCGGGACTTGCCGTTGGGCGGGGCGTCGACGTCGAGGACGGCAGCGTCGAAGGTCTCGCCCACCCGGTGCTCCAGCACCGCCGCCTCGGCCAACTCGACGGCGCCACGAGCGGCCGCCGAGGCGACCCGGTCGGTGCTCGCCATCACCTCGGGCAGCCGGGGCAACGCGGCACGGGCCCAGTCGGGCACCGCACGGCCCGCGTGCAGGGCCAGGCAGACCTCGGTGGCGTACCGGTCGGCCAGCCGCCGCAACGGCGCCGTGACGTGGGCGTACGCGGCCGCCACGCCACCATGCTCCGGCTGTTCCGGCAGCTCCCCGTCGAAGGCGGTGTACGCGGCACCGCGCATCAGCTCGGCCGCCTGGTCGATGAACGCGGCGGCGCGCGGCTGGGCGGCGTCCAGACCGGCGATGACCTGCCCCGGGCCCACGTCGTCCGGCCAGCGCACCCCCAGCGGCGCGGCGGCGGCCCGGAGCCGCTGCACCGCCTCCGGCTTGGGTGCCGGCATCGTCCGCAGCAGACCCACCCGGCCGGCCAGCATGATGTCGGCGGCAGCCATCCCGGTCAGCAGGGAGATCTGCGCGTTGTGCTCTTCCATCGGCACCGGCGCGCGCAGCACCAGCCGCCAGCCCTCACCGTCGGGCTCCAGATCCTGTTCGGGCAGCGGCAGGTTGATGGCGCCCCGGCTCAGCCCTCGGGCGGTCAGTCGGTCGCCGATCTCCGGCAGCAGCGCGATCGGGTCGGGTAGCCGGCCGGCCTCGGCTGCCGCCTGCACCCCCGTGTAGTCGAGTTTGGCGCGGCTGCGGACCAGGGCACGTTCCAGCTCGACGGCCACGGTGCCGCCGTCGGCGTCCAGGTCGATGGTCCAGACCACCGCGGCCCGGTCGTCGTCGGGCAGCAGGCTGGCCGCACCCTCGCTGAGGGTGTGCGGGTGCAGCGGCACGTTGCCGTCGGGCAGGTAGATGGTCTGCCCCCGCCGCCAGGTCTCCGCCTCCAACGCCCCACCCGGGGTGACGTGCGCGGCGACGTCGGCGATCGCGTACCGCACCCGGTAGCCCCCACCGGGCCGGCGGCTGAGGTGCATCGCCTGGTCCAGGTCCCGCGAGGTGGCGGGGTCGACCGTGACGAACGGTATGTCGGTGCGGTCGACGGGCGGCTGCGGCGGTGCCGCAGCCGCCTCGTCGGCTTCACGCTGGGCGTCGGCCGGAAACTCCTCGGGCAGGCCGAGCTCGCGGCGCAACGCGCCGAAGTCGATGCGGGGCGCGAGTACGCGTCGGATGACCACGGGTCAATCCTGACAGCGCCACGGGTGATCCGCTTCCGGTGACCGGCCGGAAATCCGCCCGGTGAGGGGATGCTCCGCGCTCAGCCGGTCGCCTTGCGGGCGGCGCTGCGGGCCCCCCTGGGTGCGGTGGCTCGGGCGGCGACCGGGCGGGCCGGAGTCTTGCGGGCGGTCACCTTGCGGGCCGGCGCCTTGGCCGCGACGGTCTTCTTCGCCGGGGCCTTCTTCGCCGCCGCCTTGCGGGCGGTGGTCGACGACGTTCCCGTCACCTTCGCGGCCGGGGCCCTCTTGGCCGGAGCCTTGCGCGCGCCGCCGCTGGGGCGGGTCGACGCGGTCTTCTTCGCCGCGGCCGTCTTCTTCGTCGCTGTCTTCTTGGCGGCGGACGCCTTGGTCGCCACCTTCCGCGCCGGCGCCTTCGCCGCCGTGGTGGTCTTGCGCGCCGAGGCCTTGGCGGCGGTGGTGGTCTTACGCGCCGGGGCCTTCGCCGCGGTGGTGGTCTTCTTCGCCGCCGAGGCGGTGGTCTTCTTCGCCGCCGAGGCGGTGGTCTTCTTCGCCGCGCTCACCGTCTTCTTCGCCGTACCGGTGGTCTTCTTCGCGGCGGTGGTGGTCTTGCGCGCGGTGGACGACGGGGCCCGCTTGGCGGCGGTGGTCGTCTTGCGGGTGGTGGCCGAGGCCTTCGCGGGGGCCTTCTTGGCCGCGGCGGTGGTCTTGGTCGTGGCCTTCTTCGCGGGGGCCTTCGTGGCCGCCGTGGTGGTCTTCTTGGCCGGGGCGCGGCCCGCCCCACCGGCGGCCTTGCGGGCCGGTGCCTTCGCGGCAGCCGTGGTGGACTTGCGCACGGGGGTGGTCCGGCTCGCCGCCGTGTTCCGCTCCGCCGCGGCGGTCTTCTTCGCGGTGGTGCGACGGGCGGCCGGGCGCTTGGTGGCCTGCTGTGCTTCGGCCATCGTGTTTCCTCCTTGGGGGACGTGCTCTCGCGTGCGTCCTCGCGGAGCACGAAATATCTCGGCGCGAGCCGTCCCGCGCCGCCTATCTGTCGTCCCCGGCCCAACGAGCGTCCTCGGCATCCCACGCCTCGTTCCGCTCCTGCACTCGTTGCAGGGCGTTCTCCGCGTCGGCCGCCGAGTCGTACGGGCCGAGAACGTGCTTCGCCGGACACACGTTGGCGTCCGTCTCGACCCGGTGATGCCGGGTGCACCAGTAGAACTGCCCACCACGTCCGCTGTCGCTCATGGGAATCACTGTGCACCGCGAACCGGCCGGCCGCCACCGGATCGCACAAGTCGCCGACGATCTCCACAGTAGATAGGCATTGCGTTCGTCGGGCCGAAACGGCGAAACGCGTGGGACTGGAACACCAGAAGATGCGCAGGTGAGCCCTGCCGTGGGCACATCTATGATCGCCGGATGGCGATTCCGGACTACATCGTGGGGTTGCGCAAGCACGTCGGTCACGACCTGCTGTGGCTGCCGAGCGTCAGCGCGGTGGTCCGCAACGACGCCGGCGAGCTGCTGCTCGGCCAGCGTGCCGACGACGGGCGCTGGTCGGTGATCAGCGGTTTCGTCGAGCCGGGCGAGCAGCCGGCCACCGCACTGGTTCGCGAGGTGCGCGAGGAGACGGGCCTGGAGGTGGCGCCGGTGCGGATGTCCAGCGCCGTGTCGCACCCGCACACGTACCCGAACGGGGACCGCTGCGACTACCTGAACCTGGGGTTCCTGTGCCGGTTGGTGGCCGGCACCGCCCGCGTCAACGACGACGAGTCGCTGGCCGTGCGGTGGTTCCCGCTGGACCGGCTGCCCGAGCTGGACAAGCACGCCCTGCTGGTCATCGCGTACGCGTTGCGCGAGAACCAGCTGGCCGGTTACCTGGAGCCGGGTACGACGTGGGACGACGTACCCGACTGAGGTTCACACCGGGGTCGGCGCGAGGGCGACCGTCTCGGCGGGGGCCGACCGGGCCGCCCGGACGGTGTACGCGAGCGCGTACGGCGTGCAGGCCAGGTAGAGCATGGGTTCCACCCGCACCTCGTTGATGACGATGTGGAAGATCTCCCATGAGATGGTGGGCCGGGGCAGGCGGATGTTCCATTCCGTCCAGGTGGCGAGGAGCCACAGCGGCGAGGAGACCCAGTCGACGCCACCCAGTGGCGTCGGACTGCTGACGGGGCCGGCGCGACCGCCCGCCGCAATGACGTCGACGACAGCGAGAATCACCGCGAGGTCGGCGGCGACGAGCGCGCCGACGACGCCCACCCACCAGGCCGTACGGAGGCGATTGCGGGAGGCGAGGCTCGCTGCGGCCCAGAGGGCCAGCGTCAGACCGGCCAACCAGAGCAGCAGCCCGGGCACGAAGGTGGCCAGGTCGTCCGGCGAGATGGCAGACAGGAACACGACAGCGGTCACGCCGACGGGAAGCACCACGCCGAGCGCGATGCGCAGCGGGCCGTCGAGCGCGGTGTGCCGGGCCCAGCGCGCGGCGAACACCGCCAGCAGCACCGCCAACCCGACGGTGAGCGCCGTCCAGATCGGCTTCTGCGCCCGCTCGTACCAGTCCTGGGTCACCATGCGCTCGATCGGCATGAGGGCGAACGCGCTGGCGAGCACGATCCCGACGCAGGCGATCGGGGACAGCAGTAGTGCGGCGACGGTGCGGCCGGCCCGACCACGCATCACTGTGCGGTCGACGATCGGGGCGCCGGCGCGACTGACGGCCAGGCTCACCGCGAAGCCGACCATCTTCGTCCGGCGGCCACTCTCGGCGAGCACGTGCAGCTCGGCGGCCCACTCGCGGCGCAGGTCGTCGCGAACGTCGGCCGGCCAGCGGCGCGCGGCCAACGCCAACAGCAGCTCAGCGGCCCGGCGGGTCACCACGCCGGTGCTCCGGTGGGCTCGGTGCCGCCCCACGAGCGACGGCCGCCGTCGGGGATCGCGGCCCGCAGGTCGGCGAGCGCCTGGCGGGCCTGCGTCACCCCGACGGCGGTCAGTCGGTAGTAGCGGCGGGCCGGCCGCCCGGCCGCGACGGGATCGATCGCCTCCCAGTCGGCGGCCAGCCAGCCGGCCCCCTGCAACCGGTGCAGCACCGGGTAGAGGGTGCCGCTGGGCAGGCCGGTCAGTCGCATCAGGTCGAGCCCGTAGCGCTGCTCGTCGGGCTCGGCGAGCAGCGCCGCGAGGACCTTCGCAACCGGAATGGTCATCCGCATCCGACCACTGTATCGGAACTCTACATAGGGGTGGGTACCCGTTCGACGGGAATCCACAGCTCGGCGTCCGCCTGGGTGCCGTCCGCCGACACCCGGACCCGGGAGATCTCCGGCCCAGGTCGGCTGCGGTACGGGTTGGACGGAAACCACTGGGTGAACACGTCACGCCACAGGAACTGCACCGCCTGCGGGAACGCACCGGATGTGGTGAACACCGCCCACGACCCGGCCTGCACCGGCAGCGCGTCCAGGTCCTCCGGCGGCACGGCGCTGGTCACCACCCCGTGCCAGTAGTCCAGCTCGGTGCCCTCCTGCCGGCTGTCGGCGAGGTTGTCGCTGACGTTGACGATTCCCTTCGGCTCCTGATCGGAGAGCGCCTCGATTCGCTCGGTCGTCTCCTTGTCGATGCTCCGGATGAACGCGACGATCGCCGGGTTCATCCCCTCGTGCACCAGCGGGACCCGGGCCTTGCGCCCCACCAGCGCGAACGCGTCCTTGTCGACGATCCGGTACTCCATGCTGCCGCTCCCTTCAACGGTGAGTCGGAAGGACATCCGGGGCTGGGCACGCAGCGCTGCCCCCGTACGCCGAGCTTCTCCGGGCCCCACGCCGTGCACGGCGTGGAACGCCCGGGCGAACGCTTCCGCCGAGCCGTAGCCGTAGTGCACAGCGACGTCGAGCAACGTCCGCTCCCCCGCCAGCACGTCCGCACCGGCGACAGTGAGCCGACGCCGCCGGATGTACTCCGACAGCGGCATCCCGGCCAGCGCGGAAAACAGCCGCCGGAAGTGGTACTCCGACGTCAGCGCGATCCGCGCCAGCTCCGCCACCTCGATCTTCCGGTCGAGGTGACGCTCGATGTACGTCATGGCCTCGTTGAGCCGATCCAGCACCCGGGCCTCCTTCCCTTTCGAACACCGACGTTAGGTCGCAGGGTCGGTCGCCCACCCGACATCCGATGCCCGCATCGGTCGGGTGCCGCCGCACCGGTCGTCGTGTCGTAGCCTGGCGGACTTTGCTTCCCGAGGAGGTCGACGTGGCCGAGTACCCGCAGAACGTCGTGCAGCGTTTCCACGGCACCCCCGAACAGGTCGACGCCGGCCTGGTGGGCGAGCCACCGCGGACGTGGGAGTCCGTCGTCATCGAGGAGTACGACCCGTCCTGGGCGCAGCGGTTCGTCAACGTCCGGTCGTCGCTCACCGAGGCGCTCGGTGATCTGATCAGCGGGGTGGAACACGTCGGATCGACGGCGGTGCCGGGGCTCGCCGCCAAGCCCGTCATCGATGTCGACCTCGTCATCGAGGACACCGCCGACGAGGCCACCTATCTCCCCGCCCTGGAACGGCTCGGGTACCGGCTCGTCCTTCGGGAACCCTGGTGGCACGGGCACCGGATGCTGCTCAGCCCTGCCGAGGACGTCAACCTGCACGTCTGGCCGCAGGGCGCTCCGGAACCGGTCCGGCACCAGCTTTTCCGCGACTGGCTGCGCTCGCATCCGGACGACCGGGAGCGGTACGCCGCGACCAAGCGCCGCCTCGTGCGGGACACCGCGCACCGGCCCCGCGACTACAGCCTCGCGAAGAACGACGTCATCGACGAGATCTACGCGCGCATCTTCGCCGGCTGATGACCTGACGTCGCCGACGGCACGGCCAGAGATGTGAGCCTGCCAATGACCATCCGGATCTGTCAGGAACAGTCAAAGCGGTAGTCGAACGGCCTGGTGGGGCAGGCGGTGCAGACGAACAGGTAGATTCCGCCGACATCGCCCAGCATGAGGCCGCTCGGGTTCTGGATCGTCCGCCACGGGTGATCGTCGTCGGTGTCCCATCCCCAACCGGCCATCGCCGGACGATCCTCTACCGGAATCCACCGCTTCTCGTCACCGCGGCTGAACTCCCAGCTGGCGACCGTCAGCAGATGGTCCATGGCCGAGCCGCACTCGCAGACCGGCCAGTCCGGAGGCTGGGTCCAGCCGGGGTAACCACCGACCTTGATCCCCGAGGCGACCGCCAGATCGCTTTCGTACTCCCAACCGGTCTCCTGCGCGACCTGCCTCATCGTGCCCTCGATCTGCGGCCACACGGCCTCCGGGAGGTCCCAGCCCGGGTACTCGGTGACCCGCTCTGGGTCGAGCACGCACGGGTTGGGGACGTGCGCTGGATCTGACTCCACATCCGGTACGGGCATTTCTTGAAGCCGGGTGCCGATGTCGGCGCGACGACGCCATCGCAGTGCAGGGCGAGGTGTCGTCCACGGGTCATGGTCGAACGGGCACCACAGGACCTGCAGCACGTCCGTGCCCACTGGGAACGGCACTTCGGGCACGTCCTCGGCCAGCAACTGCGCCACCGGCACCAGCGGTGCCGCCGGCTCACCGGGAGCGTCGCGGTAGTGGTCGCCGGGCTCCGGCCCGTCGCACACCGGCCAGGCTTCGTCGGCCGGCCACAGCAGCGGGCCGCCTACCGAACTCTGCTCCGCAGTCGGCGAACCTGGGCGGGGATGCAACCGGATGGTCGTCCGGGCCAACGGCGCCACCGCCGGAAAGACCTGCGGCACGTGGATGGGGCTGGAGGGGGTGGTGTGCACGCCGCCGATCGTAGGAGGCGCGCAATGAGCGTGATCAGCGCGGCGGCTGCTGCATCATGAGCCAGGTGGGTACGGGCTCCGGCAGGAAGCTCATCACCTCCCAGCCGGCCCGGCGGTACAGCTCGACGTTGCCCGGGTTGCTGGTCTCCAGGATCGCCGGCAGGCCGTCGGCGGCGGCGCGTTCCAGCCCGGCACGCATGACGGCGCGACCCCAACCGCGTCCGGCGTTGTCCGGGTGGGTGCCCAGGACACCGAGATACCAGAAGGGGTACGTCGGCAGAGCGTCGTGCACGACGTCGTCATAGCTCTGCACCCGAGCCTGCACGTCGGCAGGGTAAGGAGGTATCTCCGGCGACCCGTGCGCGGGGGCCGACGGGTCAGACGGGGGCTCCCAGATGGCCACGGACGCGCCCCCACCGATCGTCCAGATCGACTTCCGGTGCACCCGCTTGTCGAAGAGGTGCCCGAAGAAGGCGGCGGAGTACCGGGGATAGGTCTCCTCGTCGGGGAACAGGCACCGCAGGATCGGATCCTTGACGAACGCGGCGACAAGCGTGTCGACAACTGTGGCGCGGTCGGCGGGCGTGGCGATGGTGATCTCGGGCGTCGTCACAGCAGTCGACACTAGTCGGAAAAAGCGCCTTGACCCTGACACGGTGGCGGACCGGAGACTGGTCCCATGGACCTCGACGACTACCGGAAACACTCCCCGTACAGCGACCCGGGTCGGCACGGTGGACTCCTCGATGCCGTGGCGACCGACTTCCCCACCGTGGCGGCGACCGCCCGCAACGTGATCGTCCACTACCGGGCCGGCGGCGTCGAGTTGCCCGACGACCGGCTCGACGAGGTGAACTGCCGCTGGGTGGACCGCATCCTCGACACCGACCAGTCGCGCTTTTCGCTGCCCCTCGCGGCGGAGCGTCCGGCCGTCGACCGGGTGGCAGGCTGCTGTCGGGACCACACGCTGCTCTCGGTCGCGGTGCTGCGTCAGCACGGCATTCCCAGCCGCAGCCGGGTCGGTTTCGCCTCGTACTTCGCGCCCGACTGGCACCACGATCACGTGCTGGTGGAGTACTGGAACGGCCACCGGTGGGTCTGGGCCGACCCGGAGGTCGACCCGGCCGGCGACTGGGGGTTCGACGGCTACGACATCGACCCGAAGGCAGGGCTCTTCGACTCGGCGGCGCGGGTGTGGTCGGCGTACCGGGCCGGGACGATCGACCCCGAGCGCTACGGCGTCAGCCCGGAGCTGCCGATCCGAGGCGACTGGTTCATCCACGACTACGTCCTGATCGAGCTCGCCCACCGGCAGAAGGACGAGCTGCTGCTCTGGGACGGCTTCGGCGCGATGACCGAGGACATCGCCACCGCCGACCTCACGCTCGTGGACGAGATCGCCGCGTTGTTGCTCGCCGCCGACGACGGCGACGAGGCCGCAGACAAGGCCCTCGCCGACCGGTACGCCAGCGACGCCCGACTCCGCCCCGGCCCGCAGGTGCACAGCATCTCGCCGGTCTCCGGCACCGTCAGCATTGTCGAACTGCGCCGCTGAGCGGCCCGGGCGTGTGTCGAAGTCCCCGGATCCGACGCACGCCCTACCCGAAGGTGAAGGCGTACGCCTCGGCGCCGGGCTCGCCGAACGTGATCTCAAGGGTCCGCTCACGGACCGCGCCGTCCTGGCGGACGAGTTGGTAGAGCCGGCCGTCCTGGAGTACGCCGTTGCCGTCGACGTCGACGTCGACGCCGTGTGACGGGCCGGGAGCGTCACCGTCGAGCAGCACGCGGAACGGGATCGACGCTCCCGCCCCGGGGGCCAGCACGAGATGCGCGTCGCGGGCGTGGAACCGGAAGGCGATGCGGCCGCCGGCCCGGTCCAGCACGACGTTCTCCGACCCGATCGTCCACTCCCCCGCCAGGGCCCACTGGTTGAGGCCGAGGCTCTCCGGCACCTGGTAGGCGCGGCGTTCGTCGAGCGCCGGGCCGTTCGGCGACGCGAAGTGTTCGCCGCGACTGAAACCGAGGTACGTCTCGGGCGTGCGCAGGTTGGTCCAGTCGGCCTCCGCCTCCGGGCCGAGCCCGTTGACGGGTACGGGTTCCCGCTCGATGCCGAGCAGTTGCTGGAGCATCCGCTCGGACTGCTCGTAGCGTCCCTCGCCGAAGTGTTCGTCGCGGATGACGCCGTCGGTGTCGGCGAAGTAGAGCGCCGGCCAGTAGTGGTTGTCGAACGCACTCCAGATCGCGTAGTCGTTGTCGACCGCCACCGGGTAGTCGATCGAGCGGGCCGCGACCGCCCGCCGCACCCACTCGACGTCGTGCTCGAACGCGAACTCCGGCGTGTGCACCCCGATGACGACCAGCCCGTCATCGCGGTAGGCCTGCGACCAGGCACGCACGTACGGCTCCTGGCGCAGCCAGTTGATGCAGGTCAGCGTCCAGAAGTTGACCAGGACGACGCGCCCACCCAGGTCGGCGGGGCCGAGTGGCTCGGAGTTGAGCCACTCGGCCGCCCCGTTCAGCGGGGGCAGGTGCACTGCCATCTAGCGCAGCGACCGGAAGGCGGTGCGAAGCTCTTCGGAGAAGATCTTCGGCTGTTCCCAGGCCGCGAAGTGCCCGCCCACGTCGAGCTTGTTGTAGTAGATGAGGTTGGAGTACGCCTGCTCGGCCCAGCTCTGCGGCGCCTCGTACAGCTCGTCGGGGAAGACGCTCACGGCGACCGGAACCTGCACGCCCTTGGCGGCGAAGAACGAGAGCTTGTTCTCCGCATAGAGACGGGACGCGGAGATCGCCGTGTTCGTCAACCAGTAGAGCGAGATGTTGTCCAGGATGTCGTCGCGGGTGAGGCCCGCCTTGACCCCGTCGAACACCTGCGAGATCAGGGCCAGACTCTTCGCGTCGTGGTCGAGCAGGAAGGACGCCAGGCCGACCGGAGAGTCCGCCAGCCCGGTCAGCGTCTGCGGACGTGTCGCCATCATGAGGGCGTAGGCGACGTGTTTCCAGACGAAGTTGGCTTCCTCGGCGGCACGCATCTCGTCGTCGGAGAGCCCTGATGGCAGCGAGCCCATGGCGTTGTTCGCGCCGGTGGTGTCGCCCTGGAACAACAGGTCGATCTCGGGTGGGATCGCACCGGGCATGTTGGTGTGGATGCCCAGCAGTTCCGGGGGCGCCTGAATGCCCATCTGGTCGACGATGACCGCACCCCAGTCGCCGCCCTGCGCGACGAACCGGTCGTAGCCGAGCCGCTTCATCAGCTCGGTCCAGGCAGTAGCGATCTTCTGCGGGTTCCACCCCGACTCGGTCGGCTTGCCGGAGAAGCCGTGGCCGGGCAACGACGGGATGACCAGGTGGAAGGCGTCCGACGCGCTGCCGCCGTGCTTGGTGGGGTCGGTGAGCGGCTCGATGATCTTCAACTGCTCGATCACCGACCCCGGCCACCCGTGGGTGACGATGAGCGGCAGCGCGTCCTCGTGCTTCGAACGCACGTGGATGAAGTGGATGTCCACCCCGTCGATGGCGGTCATGAACTGCGGTACGGCGTTCAACCGCGCCTCGACCTTGCGCCAGTCGTACTCTTTCTCCCAATAGCGGGCGACGGCCTGAATGGTCGCGAGTGGCACGCCCTGCGACTGGTCGTCCACCGTTTCCTTGTCCGGCCAGCGGGTGGCCTTGATGCGCCTCTTCAGGTCATCAAGGTCCGCCTGAGGAATGTCGACCGAGAACGGTCGAATCTCCGTGGTGCCCGGACGAGTCTTGGTTTTGACAGCCATGCGTGTTTCCTCTCCGTCTAGGTTTGCGCCTCGCGAGGAGAAATCATGGAGTGAAAGGCTCTGCCCGGACTTGTGTGCCAACGATTGGGCACGCCGCCGCCATATCTCGGAGCCTAGAACGCCGCACAGGTTGCTCGTGGCGATACGCGCAGCAGTCTCATGTGTCAGCTCCGGGGGCCGCGACGGCGTGTTCGGCGGCGCGGCTGACCTGCTCCCAACCCGCCCAGGTGTCCATTCGTCGACGGGAGATGTCGAACGCCAGGTCGTACACCATGCTCCCGAGCAGGAGACGTAGCGGCGGTTCGTCGCTGTCGACCAGGTGCAGCAGCGCCTCGGCGGCCAGACGCGGTTCGCTGTCGATCGAGCCTTCCGCCCACTGCCGTTCCAGCTCGGCGCGCAGTGGCGCGTAGGCGTCCATCGGGGTGGTGGCGCGCACGCTGGTGTAGAGGTCGGTCCAGTATCCGCCCGGCTGCACGATGCTGAGCTTGATGTCGAAGGCCGCCGCCTCCATCGCCAGCGCCTCGCTCATGCCCTCCAGGGCGAACTTGCTCGCGCTGTACAGGCCGGTGCTCGGGAAGCCACCGAGCGCGGCGATGCTGGAGACCTGCACGATGTGGCCGGACCGTTGGGCGCGCAGGTGCGGCAGCACGGCCTGACTGACCCAGAGCGCGCCGAAGAGGTTGACCTCGAACTGGGCGCGCGCCTCGGCCTCGGTGAATTCTTCGATCATGCCCATGGACAGGGTGCCGGCGTTGTTGACGACGATGTCGAGCCGGCCGAAGTGCTCGACGGCGGCGTCCACTGCGGCGATGACCGCCGCCCGGTCGGTCACGTCGAGGGTCAGGGCCAGCAGCCGGTCGGCGTACTTCTCGTCGAAGTCGGCCTGGGCGATGGTCCGGGCGGCGGCGACCACCCGGTCACCGCGGTTGAGCGCGGCGTCGGCGAAGGCGCGGCCCAGGCCGCGGCTGGCACCGGTGATGAGCCAGGTACGCATGCGCTTCTCCTCATTTCAAGACGAGACGGTCCGTCTCGCGATGGACCGAGGCTAGGCTCGCGACACCGCTGCCGTCAAGACGAGACGGTTCGTCTCGTGAACTGATATCGTTCGGCCCATGACGCCCAACACGGCCCGCCGGCGCGAGACCTCCCGGCGCGCCATCCTCACCGCGGCCTTCGACCTACTCCAGGAAACGGGGTACGCGAAGCTCAGCATCGAGGGCATCGCCGCGCGGGCCGGCGTCGGCAAACAGACCATCTACCGCTGGTGGCCGTCGAAGGGCGCTGTCATCTTCGACGCGTTCCTCATGCTCAGCGAGGCCACCGAGGGTGGGCCACCGACGCTGCCGGACACCGGCGACCTGGCGGCGGACCTGACAGTGGTGCTGCGCGCCACCGTCGAGGAGATGAACGACCCCCGGTACGAGCAACCGATGCGCGCGCTGGCCACCGAGATCGCTCTCGACCCCGAGCTGGCCGCGGCGTACGCCGAACGGTTGGACGGGCCGTTGAAAGAGGCCAAGCGGCAACGCCTGCGCAGCGCCCAGCAGGCCGGCCAGATCGCCGACGACGTCGATCTCGGCGTGGCGGTGGACATGATCTGGGGGCCGATACTCAACCGCTGGCTGCACCGCAGTGGGCCGCTCACCGCCGAGTACGCCGACCTCGTCGTCAGCACCGCCCTCAACGGACTGCGCCCCCGCCGATCCGCCGAGTGACTAGCCCTGAGGCGCGTACACGTCGGGGAGCACGCGCGCCAGCGGAGGGCGGTACCAGGCAACCCAGAGGCAGGATCTGCCGGGCCGGCCGAACTGTCAGAGGATTTCGGTGCGGTACACGGGAGCCAGCTCGACTGCGCGCTGCCGGCGCTCCGCTTTCTCGTCGTCGGTGAGCCGTGGCGGCGGCGCGTCCTTGCTCGCGACCTCGTCGCCGACGCGCAGGAAGTATTCGTCCTGAGCCGCTGGGGTGCACATGCACAGCATGCGCGCGGGAGCACCGGAGACGTTGCGGAAGTTGTGCGGGGCGTTGGCCGGGATGTTCACTGTTGACCCGGCCCGCACGCTGCGCTTCTCGTCGCGGAACGTGAACTCGATCTCGCCCTCGAGGATGGTGAACATCTCCTCGAAGTCGTGCCGGTGTGGCGGCGGGCCGCCGCCGTCGGGCACGCGCATGTCGATGAGGCAATACTGCCCGTTGGTCTGCTTGCCCGTGATCAGGATGGCGTAGTTGCCCCCGGCGAGGGAGATGTAGGTGGTCGCGGGGTCGTCGGGGCTGGCCACCGTCAGTGTTCGGGTCGGGTCGTCGTCCGGGATGCCAGGGGTGGCGCTGTCGAAGGCGGTCATGCTGCTTGTCCCCCTTGGTGTAGTTCTTCGAATCGAGGGCTCGCGCACGAGGAGTGCGCGTCAGGCCAGGGGTTGGCGGCCGTGGGAGCCGTCACGCACTCATGACTCGCATCCTAGGGACTCCGTTACGGCGAGGTACCGCAACAGAACTGAGCGGGGCGGTCCGCTTGGGCGTTGTTGCGCTGCCGCGACGTGCTGCGGCAACATCAGGCGCCGTGACGGCACCAGGCACGGCCCCGGACAACGACACCCCGGCCGGCGACACCGGCAGGCCTCGGTTCAGTCGGCGGGTCCGGCACTGGTTGGCCGGCGCCGGGGTCACCGCCCTGGCCGCCGTCCTCGGCATCACCCTCGCCGTACGCGGCGGCGCCACCCCTGCCTGCGCCGCGCCACCGACCGGCAACGCCGTCCACAAGGGAAAGGCCAGCTTCTACGACGCGGGCCGCTCGGGCGGCAACTGCTCCTTTCCCGGTCCGCCGGCGGACCGGCTCTACGTGGCCCTCGGCGCATCCCAGTACTCCGGATCGGCGGCCTGCGGCAGTTACCTGGAGGTGAGCGGCCCGAAGGGCAAGGTCCAGGTCATGGTCATGGACCAGTGCGGCGGCTGCGGCCCCAGCAAGATCGACCTCTCCACCGAGGCGTTCACCAGGATCGCGGACCGCTCGCAGGGCATCGCGCCCGTGACGTACCGGGCGGTGGTGAACCCGCCGCTCAACGGGGGCCTCACCTTCCGGATGAAGGGCGGCGCCTCGAAATACTGGTTCGCGGTGCAGGTCGGCAACCACGGCAACCCGCTCCGCTCGGTCGAGGCGAAAGGGCCGGGTGGTGGCTTCCGCAAGGCCGCCCGGCAGAGCGACAACCACTGGGCCATCGAGGGCGGAATCGGCCCCGGGCCGTACAGCATCAGGGTCACCGACGTGTACGGACGCCAGGCGACCGCCACCGGCATCCGCATGGTCACCAAGCAGGTGCAACGCAGCACGGCCACCCTCGCCAGCCTCTCCCCTACGCCCAGCAACTCACCCTCGGCCCCGCCGAGCCCCACCATCGCGCCCGCACCGACTCCGACGGAGTCGGCCGCGCCGACGGCGACAGTCGAAGCGCTCGCCGGTGCCGCCGCACCACTCGACCGCCCCCGCTGCTGACCGCCTGGTCTTGAGTCACCCGGTCGCAGTGCCGCAACAAGCGGCGGCTGGCCGAGGTCTGCGCTGACTAGACTGCCCCGGTGGTCGATGTCCTGAGGCTGGAGCCGCTGCTGTTCCCCGCCGAGTTCACGTCGCACCGCATGCGGATCCTCGTCAACGGACTCGACGTCGTTGCGACGGCGTACCCGGCAGACGGCTTCCACGGACAGCCGGTAGCGGGATTCGGGCCCTCATGGCTACTGGGACCGGACGGGCTCGCTGCCGCACCGGAAGCCCGAGAGATCGCGGTAGACCGACTAGGTCAGGAAGGCCTCAAGCCGGCCTCGGTCCACCAGCCTCACCGACGACGAAAGCCGGCTGGACGAGATGCGGCAGAGTCGGTGCCGTGAACGAACGCCAGGGCGACGAGCAGGATCGGTTCCGCGATCCGTTGGTCAGTCTGTACGAGCTGGCGGCCGAGGACATCTACGTCGTCTGCCCACGCTGCGGGCATCGGGCGGTCAACTGCCCACAGCCAGATGACAGTAGGTGGGTGGCCTCCTGGCCCCGCCGACTCACGTGCCCGGCTTGCGCGTACTCAGCGTCCTGGTCCCCACGGGGATCAGAGGTCTCGTCCTGGAACGGTCCGCTCGATCCGTTCTTCCACCTGCCCTTGTGGCTGAGGGCCCAGTGCTGCGGCGGGCACACGCTCTGGGCGTTCAACCGCACCCACCTTGACATCTTGTCCGGATACATCGGCGCTCGACTTCGGGAGCGGGGCCCGGCACCAGGTGGCATGACGCTGGTGGCACGGCTGCCGAACTGGCTCAAGGCCGCCAACAATCGGGACGAGTTGCTTCGAGTCATCAGTCGACTGAGCGCATCAATTGACTGACCCTGGAGCGGCATCCCATTCCACTCTTACCGGCAAGGCTGACAGCCGGCACTGCTGACCGGGCCGCAGCGGCGGCACGCGGTGACCGAAGGCAGCGACCATGGGCACAATGCTGGAGTGGATGGCTGGATCGAAGAGCTGTGGCTGGTCGCGATCGTCGAGGAGGTGCCCGACGACGAGGTCAGACGGTGGTGGAACAGCAAGGAGACGGAGTTCTTGGACCGCCTTGCGGAGTCCGCGCCCGGATTTCGGCTGGGGACGATCCTGACCACAGTCGACGAGCCACAACTCGGCAGCCCCACCCGCCGGGTCTTCGACCTGATGTTCCGGCGCGGCACCTGCCCTGAGGACTTCCACCCCGACCCCGCAACGCCCTACGTCCTGCCGCTGCTCGACGCTGACCTGCGGTCGGCGTTGCTCGCGGCGTTCTCCCCGCAAGCCGACGATCACCCGCTGATGGCCGCTGCCCCGCTCAGCGGACTGACCGACTTTCTCGACAAGCACGGGGGTGCGCGGTTGACGACGCATTCACCGACGGAAGCAGTACCCGTGTCACCGCCATTCAGGCCCAGTTGAGGCGGTGGCGCAGAAGGGAGCGTTCGGCCGGGTTGGTGGCTAGGGCGAAGCGCGTTCGTCGGCGGTCCAGGCCTGGGTGGCGGCGCCGAATCCGGGTTGCGTCAGGACAGGTAGCGGCCGAGTATCGCCGGGTGGATGCTGTGGTGCAGTGGGTTCGCACGTCGTGGACCAAGCGTTCGCGCGGCGGAGCAGAGGCGACCCGGCGTAACGCCGTACCGGTGTCGTTCGCCCTGCCGGCACGGCCCGCGCCGCTCACCCACGAGGTAGACATGGCGGAGGCCGATGGGTTCGAGCCTCGCGAGGGCCTGAGACGCGTGTCGTACCGGAGCGAAGTGTGTCTTCGGTTGGTGGACGGTCAACTCCGGGTCGAACTGCTCGCGTCGGCCTGGGGTAGGCCACGCCGTCACCGCCGGCCGCCCGCGGTGCGCCTCGCCCACGGCGAATGGCTGCGCTGGCAGATCAACTACCGCTTCACCGGGACGTCTGACGGCGCCTGGCTGTACCGCTTGGACACGCTCAACCTGGCCCATGGCGCAGTTTCGGCTGACACCTTCCTCGGTGAACCGCCTCGATTCATCGACGAGCGCGCGCTTATCTGGTAGCCGCCACCGCTGCGGCCTCGACCTTGGTACCCGCCGTACCATCCAGCGATGATCTCGGAGACCTTCGATGCGCGTGGCGGGCTCACCTACGTTGACCGCCTCGACTTCACCCGAGGCGACACGCTCAGGGCTGTCCGACGAATGGCCTGGCCGACGGTGAAGCTGCACGCCGACGACAGCACGTTGACCTTCACGTCGCGTACCAGGTCGGACACGCTGGAACACTTCTACGTCGCCGCCGTGGCGCACCATCCGTTTCACAGGCGGTTCCCGCTGCCGGCGACCGCCGTCGCCTTCGAGGTCGAGGAGCGCGACCAGGTCCTGCTCTTCTGGACTCCCCGCGTCGGCGCGGTACTGCGTGCACTCGAGAAGCTGGGCTGGGACGCCGAACAACCCGAGCCCTGGACCCCGTACGCCTGAACTGATGGTCGTGCGCGCAACAGCTGGACCGACATCTTCGCCGGGAAGACGTACCGGGGCGGCACCACGCAGAACATCACCACCACGCTGGACACCATGCCGGTGTTCAAGAAGCACTGACGGTCCCCAGTCTCGGGCTGGCCTCCAGGGATCCGGGACACCGGCCGGGTGGGCAACCCACCCGGCCGGTTCGTCTGCCGGCTGGACTCACAGTCGGCGAGGCCGGCGGGCCCGCGACAACCAGCCGAGGCCGTCATAGCAGTTCAGAACAGATCTCTCGCTGGACCGAGCCGCCGCACCTGTCCCTGGCCCGCTGCGCGGGAGGTGGTGGTTTCAGCTGAAGAGTGCGGCCGGGATGTCGGCGTAGAAGAGGGCCGGGTCGCGGGAGAGCGAGGCCTTGACCTTGGCGGTGGGACTGTCGGCGACCACTTCGAGCTTGCCCGCTTCCAGGCCGTCCAGGGCCGTGGCGACCACCTCGTGGGGTGGGAGTTTGGGGATGTCGATGCCGGCCATCATGTCGGTGTCGGCGATGGCCAGGGCCAGGGCCGTGACCTGGGTCTTCTGGTCGGCCAGCTCCAGTCTGATGCCGTTGGTGAGAGACCATTCCGCGGCTTTGGAGGCGGCGTAGCCGTTGCTGGAAGGGGCGAAGGTGTACCAGCTCAGCGCTGAGATGACGTTGAGAATGGCGCCCCCGGCGAGTCTGGGGGCGAAGGCGCGGGTCACGGCGAGGGTGCCCCAGAAGTTGGTGTCGAACTCGCGGCGGATGTTTTCCGTGGAAGGCCCGAGCAGGGGCGCGTCCGTGGAGATGCCAGCGTTGTTGATGAGTACGTCAAGTTCGCCCACCTCGGCGGCCGCCGCCTCGATGGACGCCGGGTCGGTGATGTCCAGTTGGAGGGGGACCACGCCGGGGATGTCGATGCTCTCGAGCCGGCGGGCTGTGGCGTAGACGGTGGCGGCACCGCGGGCGAGGAGCGCCTCGGCGAAGGCCTTGCCGAGTCCACGGTTGGCACCTGTTACGAGGGCTTTCGTACCGTTGATCTGCATGCCCCCACGCTAAAACCTCACGTTAACGTGAGAGGCAAATATTTGCGAGGTGGGTCACTGCGCCGAGGCAAAGGGCCTGGTCGACCCTCCAGATGGAGGTCGGCTACACGCCGGGCGAGTCGGCCGCGACCGGGCTCGCCGCGGTCAGCCACGACATCGGCGGGCACACCGGCGGCCAGCGCTGTGGAAAGCGCTGACGATGGACTTCATCCGGGGAGCCGACCGCGCCTTCAACAACCGAAGATGGGCTACATACTCTTCAGACGAGGTGGGAGAACGTGAGAAACGAAGCACTCCCGCGCCCGACAGTCCAACGAGCTGATGAAGGAAGTGCACAGCCATCATGGACCTCACTAACGCCATCTGGCGCAAGTCCCGGCGCAGCGGATCGTCCGGGGGCAACTGCGTCGAGGTCGCTGACAACCTGCCCGGCGTCGTCGGCGTCCGGGACAGCAAGGACCCTGCGGGCCCGGCCCTGACATTCGGTCCGGCGGCCTGGCGGGCGTTCGTCGCTCAGATAGCCGCGCGGCCGTAGCCGTCGCCGTACGCGCGAAAGCGCCAATCGGTCGGGCCCGTTTGGTGGCTGGAGCGTGGGCCGAAGCCCGATCCACAGGAGTGGGATCGACGATGCACAGGATGCCGGTCAGTGGTGACGAACTGCTTGACTGGGAGACGTGGCAAGAGAAGTGACGAAGCGCCGCGTGACGCTCGCTATCGGTGGTGCTTTGATCGCCGCCGGATTCACCATCGGAATCGGGGCTCTCTTCGTTGCCCCGATGGGGATCTTTCTCGGCCAACTGATCGCGTTTGCAGGCAGCCTGATCCTGGGAAAAGTCCTTCTACCGGGTCGTGCCTCAGGCTGCGTAGGTCGCACAAACTCCGCCAGCGGCATGAGTGGTCGCCGGGTAGGTGACGAGTGACAAGGCGGTGTCCCGCGTCCGATCAACGGAGCGGCACCTCATGTCGCCTGCCGCGCCTCGATAGCCAACGATCGGACCAGGTCCTGGCCGTCGGGCCACGCGCCAAACCCGGTCTTGGAGTCCAGGTGCCCGACCGCGCCCGCATCGAACAGTTCCGAGCCCCAGTCTCGCGCGTACGCCTCGAATTGCTCGAACGTGGCAGATGGGTCGTCGCGACTCGCGACCAGGATCGAGCGGAAGGGCAGTGGCTCGCGTGGCACATGGCCGATGAACACATCGACGGCTTCGTGCGGGCTCGGAGTCCAGTCCGGATCCAGGTACGGCGGTGTGACCAGCAGGGCGGCACGGACGGGACCGACGTGCTGGCTGGCCCAGATGGCGACGGTCAGGCATCCCGCACTGTGCGCCACGAGGATGGCCGGCTCACTGTCGGCGCTGATCGCGGTGTGCAGCGCGGCGACCCGTTCGGCGGCGACGTACGGTGGCCCGGGGGGTTCGGGCGCCCACTGGTACTCCGGACAGTCCCTGACCCAGCCGCGTGACCAGTGGTCGGGGGACGGAATTCCTCGGCCGGGCACGACAAGGTAGCGCGTCATCCTGGGAGGATAGTGCGCCGATCCCCGGGATTCGGGCGGAGCGCGTACCGCACCGCCAGAACGCCGCTACCCCTGCCGGGCGCTACGCCCACGGCGGGGTGTATCGACCCACATACTCGCGAGCACGTGGGAGCGGGTCACGCCAATACTGGTCCGGCATACGGTGCTGGTGCTCCTCACAAAATTCAGCGAGATCGACCGTGACTCCGACGCGCTCCAATGGTTGGCCCTCGAAGTCCGCGTTGACAGCCAACAGTCGTGGCTCCGGATTCCAGCCAGAATGGTCGAACGCCCAGCCAGCCCAGATTGCATAGACGTGGAAGATCTGCAGGTCGCCGGCCAACCGCAGCGCCGCCACCGAGATTGATCGGTCCGGGTAGGAGTCTCGACAGACCCAGGCGAGGACGTGACACGCTCCGGCAGCGAAGAAAGCCTTGTCCGCCCGTTCCCAGGCGACCCGCTGATCTGACCGCTCGATCGCTGTCCGACGAAAGGCCCCCGCTGCTTCTGCTGCCACCCAACCACGTTAGTAGGTGAGGTTGGCGCAGCCGCTCATGCCCCAGCTCAGGCCTTTGTTCCAGGCCAGAGCCCATCGTTCGCCGCCATCAAAGCCTCTCCAGAACCGGTCTAGCAGGCGGGCGAAGTGGACGGCATCCCAGGCGGCGCGGCGGTAGTCGTACCGGGCGGGGTTGAGCGGAGTGCCGCGACCCGTCCCCGCAGCCCTTCCGCCGCGATCACCTCTTCCACTTCTTGGATCGCCTCGTCGAGGTCGGTGACCTGGTCCCACTGGCTCGCCCGGGACGCCTCATCGCGAGAGAACTCCAGGTGCCCGCGCAGCAGGACAAGCGCCTTCTGTTCCTCGGTCGCCGGGTCTGGCGGCGGTAGCGGCTCGTCGTCGCGGTGCCAGCCTTCCCGGATCTGGGCCTGCCGCAGCCGGCGGTTCTTCTTGGCGCACGGGGCGCACTTGTCCTCGCGGGTCGCCCCGCAGGGCAGGTCGATGACTTCGGTCAGACCGGTGTTCAGGTCCGTGCGGCGCATGGCGAGTGGACGGACGCAGACGCCGTACTCGATGGCGATGTCTTTGAGGACGTCGATCGAGCGGGGTAGCGCCATGCGGGCCGCCCGCGACCCCGGCCGAGGAGCAACCAGGGTCGGGGCGGGTTCGAGGCCGGGCAGGGTCGGAGCCGTCATCGGATGATCCCGACGACCTGGGGCCGGTTGGACTGGACAACGCAGGCCGGAGCCCACGGCTCCGCTCCGGAACCATCGAACGCCGGCCCTCAGGCGGCCCGCAGCGGCATAGCCAGCCCGACTCGGGTAGAGATCCCACTAGCTACCGACACTGATGACCTTCCCGCCGAGCCCGGACCGGGACGTGGGCTGACCGACCAGCTCGACGAGCACTTCGTCGCGACAATCCTCGCCGAACACGGCAGTAACGGCTTCGGTGAAGGCGGAGATGAGTTGTGCGATGACTCTGGCTGCGTCCTCTCGCGCGAACACTTCCTCCCGCATGCCGAAGGTGACCGAGGGGGCGGCCGCAGCGACCGCCGCTCCGCCGCGGGCCCATCGACCGGTAGGAACGCCGATCAGCCTGACATCCACCGAACTTCTAGCCCACGCGCCATACACGGAGACGACGGCGTTAGTCAGTTCCTCGATGAGGCTGGGTTCATGCCCGACCAGTTCCTCTTCAAGCGCGTAAAGCGTCACGTGTGGCATCGGCAACTCCTCGGCGTCGGAGGATCGTCTGCGAGCAAGCAGGGTAGGGCCCGTCGTCCGCATGCCGGAAGCGATTTCCATCCTGTCGCCGAACTGAGCCGGCGCTCAATGCGTTTCCAGGGCGTCGTCAGGGCGTCAACCGCTGGCCAAAGTTGACCAACGAAGACCATCGACACCCGAACATAGAACCAGCTCAGAGCCTTGATCACAGCTCTGAGCTGGTGGGCGACGGACGAGTCGACCTGTACGCCGGATTCTGTGCGCGGCGCGTACCCCGAGGGGTTTGCGCCGGCGGCGGCCATCCATCTCGGCCTGCCGTTGCCGGCAGGCTCCAGCGGCCTACCCGCAGACATCGGGCGGGCAGCCCTCAAGCGTCTGCGCCGGGTCGTCATCTTGCGGTGACGGCCCTTGCTTGGCCTTGCTCCGGGTGGGGTTTACCGAGCCACCCCGGTCACCCGGGGTGCTGGTGGGCTCTTACCCCACCGTTTCACCCTTACCGTCCCCGTTGGGGTCGGCGGTCTGTTTTCTGTGGCACTTTCCCGCGGGTCGCCCCGGGTTGCCGTTAACAACCACCCTGCCCTGTGGAGTCCGGACGTTCCTCGGCGGCGGGCCGAAGCCCGCCGACGCGGCCGCCCGGTCGACTCGTCCGTCGCGCTCTCATCCTAACGACGAGCGTGCTGCGGGTATTGCCACCCCGCCTGAGCAAGATCGCGCTGCTCAAGAACGATCCGGCGAATGCCTGCCGTAGGGCGACGGCTAGCCTCGTGGGGCTATGGATCTCTCCCACGCCGCGCTGCTACTCGCCGCCGGTCTCGCCGCTGGCACTGTCAACGCGGTGGCCGGTGGCGGATCGTTGATCACCTTTCCGGCGATGATCGCGATCGGGTTGCCCCCGGTGCCGGCGAACGTCAGCAACTCCGTCGCCGTCTTCCCCGGCTACCTGGCCAGCGTGGCGGGGAGCCGGCAGGACCTGCCGCGTCCCCGCGCGCTGGCCACGCTGGTGCCCACCACCATCGCGGGCACGATTGTCGGGGCGTTGCTGTTGCTGGCCACTCCGGCCCGCGCGTTCGAGCTGGTCGTACCCTTCCTGGTTCTCGGCGCGACAGCGGTCCTGGCCTTCCAGGACCCGCTGCGCCGCCTGGTCGGTCACCCGCGGGACCTGTCGCCACGCCGGCGGACGATCGCGGTGCAGACGATGGTCGCGCTCGGTGCGGTGTACGGCGGTTACTTCGGTGCGGCGCTCGGGGTGATGCTGGTGGCCGGTCTGGCCCTGGTGCTGGACGCGACCCTGGCCCGGGTGAGCGCGATCAAGAATCTGCTCTCCGCGGTGGTCGGGTTGACGACGCTCGTGGTGTTCGCGCTGTTCGGCCCCTTGAACTGGGCGGCGGTCGCGGTGGTCGCGCCGGCCACCCTGATTGGTGGGTACGCGGGCGCCCGGCTCGTCCGTCGGCTGCCGCCGGTGGTGCTCAAGACGGTGATCGTGGTGTTCGGTACGACGATCGGCCTCTACCTGCTCTGGCGCGCCCTGACCTGAACCGCCCGCCCGGCGGTCAGTAGGTCTCGCCGACGGGCTCGTGTTCCGTGTCGGCGGCGGCGCGGTTCCAGCGGGACCAGAGGACCCGCTCGCCGTAACCGGCGGCCATCAGGTGTGCGAAGGCCAGGTAGACCAGCACACCGACGGCGAGCACCCCGAAGCCGACCCAGAACGGCAGCGACAACGACTGCTCGGCGAGCTTGCCGGAGATGATCGGTGCCGGCGCGGCGGCACCCCAGCGGACCAGGTTGAACGCGCCGGTGGCGACGCGCCGGTCGCTGGAGCCGAGGCCGAGCGCCAGGTCGGTGAGGTTGGCGTTGGCCAACCCCATGCAGAGCCCGGCGAGCACCAGCACCACGAGCGCCTCGGCGGTGCTGGTGGAGGTGGCGAAGAGGACCATGCAGACCAGCAGCCCGGCGATGGCCACGCCGACGGTCTGTACCGCACCGATGCGGTGGGCCAGCCGGTGACCGATGACCATGATGCCGGCGGCCAGGCCGAGACCCCAGCCGGTGAAGGCGAGCCCCAGCGGGATGACGTCCAGGCCGAGGAAGAGCGGCGTGTAGCCGAGCACCACGAAGAACACGAAGTTGTACGCGGCGGTGACCACGCAGAGGGCGATGAACGCCGGGCGGCGGTAGGTGGCGAAGATCTGGCCGACGCGTACCGGGGCCTGCCGGTTGGTGGGCTCGCGGAGTTTGCGGGAGGCCACGCCCAGGGCGAGGACCATGAAGACACCGCAGACGAAGAACGGCAGCCGCCAGCTGACCTCGCCGAGCAGGCCACCGATGAGCGGTCCGACGGCGAAGCCGAGACCCAGGGCGGTCTCGAAGAGGCCCACCACCCATTCCCGGTCGACGGCCAGGTTCACCAGCACCACCATGGCGGTGGCGAAGAACATCGCGTTGCCCAGCCCCCAGACGCCGCGCAGCACTGACAGCTGCACGATGTTGTCGCTGAACGAGGCGAGGATCGCGGCGAGCCCGACCACGGAGACGCCGGTGATGAGCACCGGTTTGAAGCCGAACCGGCCGCTGGCCAGTGTCGCCGGGATCATGCCAAGGGCCATGACCGCGATGTACGCGGTGAACAGCAGCTCGACCTGCCAGGCGGTGACCCCGATCGCCTCGCCGATGGCGGGCAGGATCGGGTCGACGACGGCGATGCCGGCGATGGCGAGGAAGGCCACCAGCGTGGTGGCGTAGATGGCACTGCGGTTCGGTTCGGAACGCCGATCCACTCCGACTCCTCAGATAGCTGTATCGTACAGGTACTTATCCTGTATCGTACAGCTATGAGCGACGACCACGACGAGAGCACCCTCGGCCGGATCGAGACCGAGGTGGCCCTGCTGATGCGCTTCGGCGAGGCCACCCGGCGGGCCACCGGCACCGCCGAGCACCGGGTGCTGGACCGCGCGGCGTACGTCATCCTGCGCCACCTGGCCGACGCCGGCCCGCAGAACGTCTCGGCGCTCGCCGCCCGACTCAACCTTGACGGCTCAACAGTCACCCGGCAGGTCTCCGCGCTTCAGCGCGACGGCCTGATCACCCGCACCCCGGACCCGTCCGACGGCCGCGGCACTGTCATCTCCCCCACCCCGGCCGGTCTGCAACGGATGGCCGCCGTCCAGGCCGCCCGCACCCGGCTCTACGGCGACATGCTGGCCGACTGGAGCGCCGAGGACCGGGACACGCTGGCCGCCCTGCTGGGCCGCCTGAACCAGGCCCTGGTGAACCGCAACCGCCGCTGACCACGCGTGGCGGTCTCGTGGTGTGGCTCACCGCGCCATCTAGCCGCACGAAAAACTCTTCCACCGCCAAGATCGCGCAAGATCCTGGTTGTAGTGGCCTGCTGCGCGGCCTGACACCACTACAACGATGATCGAGCACGATCTTGCGGTGAACCCGCCGAGCCGGCCCGGCCGCATGAACCCACACCCGGCCCGGCCGCGTCAACCCACACCCGGCGCGGCCGCGTCAACCCACACCCGGCGCGGGTCGGCGACCGGTTTTCAGGAGAACGTTCGCCGCGCCCACGTCCGGAAGTCGGTGGTGGGCAGGCCGAGGGCGCGGGTCATCTCCGGACGGGCCGGGCTTCCGTTCTCGTTGATCTGCTCGACCGCGTTGACCATGGCGGGCAGCAGGCCGCGCTCGACGGCCTCCTGCGGGGTGAGCACAGGAGCGGTGATCGCCCGACCGGTGACCTCACTCAGGATGGCCGCGACCTCGGTCATGGTGAGCAGGTCGCCGGCGAGTTCGACGTCCTGGCCGTCGAGCTTCCCCGGGTTGGTGAGCGCGATCGCCGCGGCCTCACCGATGTCGTCGACGGCGATCCACGGCATGCGCGTGTCGGCGGCGAAGCCGGTGATGATCGTGCCGCTGGACCAGTCGCCGAAGAGGTAGGACCAGCCGACCAGGTTCTCCATGAAGGTCGAGGGCTTCAGAACAGTCCAGTGCGCGAAGCCACCGGAGCGCACCATCTCGTCGATGGCCGCCTTGCTCTCCCAGTAGTGCCTGTCCCACCGGCCCTCGGCCCATCCGGGCTGGTTGCGGTGGAAGTCGCCGGCACCCGAGACGCTGCTGTGCACGACGTGCGACACACCGGCCCGGCGCGCTGCCTCGACGACGTTGCGGCCGCGGGTCACCTCGGCGTCGCCCTGCATGTCCGTCACGTCGGGATACGGGATGAAGAAGAGGCCATCCATGCCGTCGGCCGCGGCGAGCAGCGACTCCACGTCGTCCAGGTCGCCGGTGACCAGTTCGGCACCCCGATCCCGCAGAGCCCGGGCGCTATCGGCGCCGGGATCACGGACCAGGGCACGGACCGGGACGCCCTTGTCGAGCAGCGCTCGGGCCGTCGCCCCGCCCTGCTTGCCCGTTGCGCCGATGACGAGAACAGCCACAATGCCTCCTGAGAAACAAATGGGGTGATCCCCCACTTCCCGTCGGCTACGATACGGGGGACCACCCCACTTCTGCAAGGCGGGCCATGAGAGCTGACGCGCAGCGCAACTACGACCTCGTCGTCAAAGCGGCCTCCGAGGCGATCGCCCGCGACGGCGCGTACGCCTCGCTGGAGGAGATCGCCCGATCCGCCGGGGTGGGTTCGGCGACCCTGCACCGGCACTTCCCCACCCGGTGGTCGCTGCTCCAGGCGGTCTTCCGCGGCTGCGTCCGCAACCTGGCAGCGCGCGCCGGAGATCTGCTCGCCGCGCCGGACGCCCTCGACGGGCTGACGACCTGGCTGCACGAGGTCACCGCGTACGCCACGACAACCCGCGGCCTCGCGGATTCGCTCCTGAACGAGCCCCCCGAGGAGACCGAGGCCTGCGGCGCGATGCTCGTCGCCGCCGGTGAACCACTGCTACGCCGAGCCGTCGACGAGGGCTCGGTACGGCCCGACATCACCATGGCCGACCTGATCATCCTCGCCAACGGCATCTCACTCGCGGCGCAGCCGATGGGCGCGGCCAAGGCGGAACAACTGCTGACCCTCGCACTCAAGGGAATCGGCCGATCACAACCGTAGGCCGCAGAAGCACCGCCGGCCTTGGTGGACCGACGCGAGAGCTCCTTCCACCGCCAAGATCGCGCAAGATCCTGGTTGTAGGGGCCTCCTGCGCGGCCCAACACCACTACAACAATGATCGAGCACGATCTCGGTAGCCAAAGCTCGCCAGGTCGCCGGCCCGGCCCGGCAGCCCTCGCTGACCCCGCCAGCCCTCGCCCTCGCTGGCCCCGCAGCCCTCGCTGACCCGGCAGCCCTCGCTGCCTACGTCGGGGGGCGCATGATTCGTTTGCGACATCAGCTCGATAGCGTCTGAAGCCACCTCACCGCCCGCGACAACGACCCCCACGACGCCCACACAGACGACGACAGGCCCCAGACGACGGCCTGGACACAGACGACGACAGGCCCAAGACGACGGCCCGGACACAGACGACGACGGGCCCCAGACGACGGCCTGGACACAGGTACGCCCGGGCACCGACCGGCGTCGGCACCCGGGCGTACCAGCGGTCAGGCGACCGGCTCGCGGGCCGAGTCGGCGTCGCGCTCGGTGCCCGGGGTGACCCGGGGGTCGCCCTCGTCGGCGAAGTAGTCGTCCGGCTCGGTGCCGTCGACACCTTCCTCGACCTTCGCGGCCCGCAGCGCGAGCGTCACCAGCGCCGCCACGGCCAGGTTGACCGCCACCGCCACGATGCCAACGTAGATCGTCTTGGTGGTGTCGAACCCGAACTCCGACAGCGGGAACGCCGAGCCGCCAAAGTGCTTCCGGGTCGGGCTGGCCACCTGGTAGAGCATCCACATGCCCAACCCCATGCCGGCAACCCAGCCGACGATCAGGCCGGTGCGGTGGAACCAGCGGGTGTAAAGGCCCAGCGCCACCGCCGGCAGCGTCTGAAGGATGATCACGCCACCGATCAGCTGGAGGTCGATGGAGAACTGCGGGTCGAGGAAGACGATGCAGGCCACCGCACCGACCTTCACCACCAGTGAGGTGATCTTCGAGACGTTCGCCTCCTGGGCCGCGGAGGCGTCCCGCTTCAGGTACTCCTTGTAGATGTTGCGGGTGAACAGGTTCGCCGCCGCGATCGACATGATCGCCGCCGGCACCAGCGCGCCGATACCGATCGCCGCGTACGCCACACCGGCGAACCAGTCCGGGAACTGCTGGTCGAACAGCAACGGCACGACGGTGTTGCTGTCGACAGTGCCCTCCTTGGCACCCGGCAGCGGCTTCACACCGGCCGCGATGGCCATGTAACCGAGCAGCGCGATCAACCCGAGCAGCAGGCTGTACGCGGGCAGCGCCGACATGTTCCGCTTGATCACGTCGCGGTTCCTGCTGGCCAGCACACCGGTGATGCTGTGCGGGTAGAGGAAGAGTGCCAACGCCGAGCCGAGCGCCAGCGTCACGTACTGAAGCTGGTTGTTGCCGTTGAGCAGGATGCCGTCGTTCGGGTTGGGCGAGGCGTCGAACTTCGCGTCTGCGGCGGCGAAGATGTCACCCCAGCCGCCCAGCTTGTACGGCAGGTAGATGACCGCCACCAGGATCACGATGTAGATCAGGCTGTCCTTGACGAACGCGATCAACGCGGGCGCGCGCAACCCCGACTGGTACGTGTAGGCGGCCAGGATGGCGAACGCGATGATGATCGGCAGGTGCCGGGCCAGCGCGTTGTCGCCGGTGACGCCCATCGTCTTGAGCACCGCCTCGATGCCGATCAGCTGCAACGCGATGTACGGCATGGTCGCGACGATGCCGGTGATCGCGATCAGCAGCGCCAGCACCGGCGAGTCGAACCGGTTGCGGACGAAGTCGGCCGGCGTGACGAACCCGTGCCGGTGCGAGACCGACCAGAGCCGCACCAGCACAAGGAAGACCAGCGGGTAGATGACGATGGTGTACGGCACGGCGAAGAACCCGGCCGCGCCGGCACCGAACATCAACGCCGGCACCGCCACGAAGGTGTACGCGGTGTAGAGGTCACCGCCGACCAGGAACCAGGTGATCCAGCCGCCGAAGCTGCGCCCGCCCAGCCCCCACTCGTCCAGGTGCGCCATGTCCTTCGGTGCCCGCCAGCGGGCGGCCACGAAGCCCATCACGCTGACCAGGAGGAACAGCAGGGAGAAGACGATGATCTCGGTGAGATGGTCGCGCCACATCAGCGGCCTCCCCGCTTCTTCGTCATCTGGTAGACCAACGTGGTGGTGCCGACGCCGAGCAGGATGAAGGCCAGTTGCAGCCAGTAGAAGCGCGGGAAGCCGAAGACCCGGGGCGAGTCGCCATTGAAGAACGCCGGGATCAGCGGCACCACGATGGGGATGAAGAGCAACCAGTTCCAGGGGCTGTGGTCCTTAGCCCTGGTCGGCGCCGTGGGCGGCGCCTCCGGTTCGGGTGCAGCCATCTGACACACCTCCGGGGAGTCGTGGCTCTCGATGTAACGGCCGGAGGCTACGACTCTGTGATGGCGGTCACCTGACCCGTCCGGAGGGTGCTGCGCCGAACGGCCGGCCGGCTGCGCCGAACGGCGCGGCCGACCGGCCCTACCAACGAAGGGTGCGGCGGCTCAGTCGAGGCTGGCGAGGTGGGCGGTGTCGTTGACAGTGCGCACGGCCACGCCGCCGTCTGGCCACATGTCGAGCACCGAGATGCCGGCCGCGTCCAGGAAGAGCCGGTGCAGGAAACCGTCGCCGGCCGCGAGGGCGTCGCGCAGCATCAGCTTGATCGGCGAGACGTGCGAGACGACCACCACGGTCTCACCGGGGTACGCGGTGAGCAGCCCGCTGATGACCCGGTGCGCGCGTTCGGCGACCTGGGTGAACGACTCCCCACCCGGCGGCGCGATCCGGGGTGAGGCGAGCCAGGCGTCCATCTCCCCCGGCCACTGCTGGCGCACCTCGGCGAAGGTGCGCCCCTCCCACTGGCCGAAGTCGCACTCGATCAGGTCGTCCTCGGTGCGGACCGGCACGTCACCGAGCGCCCCGGCGATCGACGCCGCGGTGGCCGTACACCGGGACAGCGGTGAGCTGAGCACGGCCGCGACGGCCGGGGCCAGCTCGGCCACCCGGGCGGCCGTCGCCTGCACCTGGGCCCGGCCATGCTCGGAGAGCGGCACGTCGCCGCGCCCGGAGTAGCGCCGCTGCTCGGTATACGGGGTCTCGCCGTGCCGGACCAGGATCAGCCGGGTGGCGGTGAAGGTCGGCCGTGGCTCCCAGGAGGCCGGCGCGGTCGCCGGGTCGCTGCCGACGATCGGGGCGGCGGGCGTCGTCGAGGGCTGGCCGGCGGCCGGCGTCGTCTCGGGACGGCCGGGGGCCGCAGTCGCCGACGGACGACCCGCGGCGGCGTCCATGGCGGCGTTGGCGAGGGCGTCGGCGTGCCGGTTCTGCTCGCGCGGAATCCAGCTGAACCGGACCGCGCTGAACCGGCCCACCAGCGCGGCGGCCTGGGCGGCGAGGGGCCGCAGGCCGGGGTGCTTGATCTGCCACCGGCCGCACATCTGCTCGACCACCAGCTTGGAGTCCATCCGGACGTCCACCTCGGCGGCGCCCAGCTCGGCGGCGGCGGTCAACCCGGCGATGAGGCCCTGGTACTCGGCGACGTTGTTGGTGGCCGTGCCGAGCGACTCGGAGCGCTCGGCGAGCACCTCGCCGGTCTCCGGGTCGCGGACCACCGCGCCGTACCCGGCGGGGCCGGGGTTTCCCCGGGACCCACCGTCGGCCTCCATGGAGACCACGCGCGGCGCCACGACCTACAGGCCCGACTCGTTGGTGCGGACCATGATCCGTCGGCAGTCCTCGCAGCGGACCACGTCGTCGGGGGCGGCCTTGCGGATCCGGGCCAGGTCGGCGCCGGACAGGTCCAGGCGGCACCCGCCGCAGCGGCCCCCGGTGAGCAGCGCGGCACCCAGCCCGGTGTCCTCGCGGATCTTGTCGTAGAGGTTGACCAGGTCGCTGGGAAGGTCGGCGGCGAGCGGCTGACGGGCGCCCCGCTTGAACTCCTCCTCCTTGGCGATCTCGGCCAGCGCTTCGTCGCGGCGCTGCTCGGTCGCGGCCCGCTTGTCCCGGGTCTCGGCCAGCCGCTGCTCCACACCGTCCAGTACGCCCTGCGCGGTCTCCCGCTGCTCCATCAGCTCCAGCTCGGCGTCCTCCAGGTCGCCCTGGCGGCGCTTGAGCGAGACCAGCTCGTGCTGGAGCGCCTCCAGCTCACGGGCCGGGCCGGTGCCGGCGGCAAGCCGGTTCTCGTCCTTCTCCTTGCGGGCCCGGACCTGCTCGACGTCCTTCTCCAACCGGGCGATGTCCCGGTCCAGGTCGTCCACCGCCACCTGGGCGCGGACCCGCTCGTCCTCCATCGACGACAGCTCCCGGGCCAGCGACTCCAGCTCGGCCCGCTCGGGCAGCGACCGCCGGCGGTGGGCGAGCTGGGCGAGGTTGGTGTCGATCGCCTGGAGGTCGAGCAGGCGGCGCTGCACCTGAGGGTCAGCCTTCACGGTCGGGCTCCTTGTCGTCCACAGCGGGTGCGGCGGCGTGCACGGTCCACGGGTCGGTGTCCAGGTCGGACACCAGCGTCTCGACGTCCAGCGCCTCCCGGAGGAAGGCGGCCAGGTCGTCCAGCCACGGTCGTTCGGTCGCCCAGTGGGCGGCGTCGATCAGGGCGGGACCATCGGCGGCGAGGTGCTCGCCGGCCGGGTGGTGCCGCAGGTCGGCGGTGAGGAACGCGTCCACCCCGGCGGCGGTCGCGGCGCCGAGGAAGCTGTCCCCCGACCCGCCGCTGACGGCGAGGGTACGAACCATACGCCCGGGATCCCCCGCCGCGCGAACTCCCCAGGACGTGACGGGGAGCACCGCTGCCGCGTGCCGGGTCAGCTCGGCGAGGGTCATCGGCTGAGGCAGCTCGCCGATGCGGCCGAACCCTCGGTCGTCGCCGTGGGCGGGCGAGCCGGGCGCGGGCCGTTGAAGTGGGCGCAGACCGGTGAGCCCGAAGCGGGCGGCGAGGGCGTCGGAGACGCCCGGGGAGGCCACGTCGGCGTTGGTGTGCGCCGCGTAGAGCGCCATCCCGGCCCTGATCAACTGGTGGATGATCCGCCCCTTGAAGGTCGTCGCGGCGACCGAGGACACCCCGCGCAGCAGCAGCGGGTGATGCGAAACGATCATGTCCGCGTCGGCGGCGAGGGCTTCGTCGACCGTCTCGGGCACCACGTCGACCACGCAGAGCACCCGGCGGACCGGGGCGGCCGGCTCACCGAGCACCAGGCCCACCCGGTCCCACTCTTCCGCCCAGACCGGCGGAAAGCGCCGTTCCAGCGCGGCCACCACGTCGCTGACTGTGGGGGCGGATCGGCTTGTGCTCACGGCGGGCCAGCTTACCGGCGTCGGGGCCGCCGGGCGGTGACACCCGGCCCGGCCGCATCGGGTGGAAGATCTGCCGGACGCGCTAGGCGGCGGTCCAGGAGACGGTCTGCAACGCGGCCAGCGGCATCGCCCAGGGGAAGGCATGCGTGTGCTGTTCCCCCGTTCCGGGCGGATGCAGAGCGATCACATCGTCGCCGAAGAGCACCGTGACGCCCCACTCGGCCAACCGGGCCACCCCGGCACGGAACGCCGGGTGGCAGGCCATCGCCGCGTTGGTGTACGGCACCGCCACGATGGGGACGCCCTTGCCCTGGGCCTCGACCAACAGCCCGAGCGCCAACGTGTCGGTGATCCCGGCCGCCCACTTGTTGACCGTGTTGACGGTGGCCGGGCAGACGATCATGGCGTCGGCGGGCGGAAGCACGTCCGGGTCACCGGGGTTCTTGTAGTGCGTCCGCACCGGGTGGCCGGTCTGCCGAATCAGGGCCGACTGGTCGACGAACTTCGCGCCGTCCGGCGTGGTGATCACGCAGACGTCCCAACCGTCCTGTTGGGCGAGGTCGACCAGACGACCGACGTGCCGGGCCAGCGGCGAACCGCAGGCGATGACGTAGAGCACCTCGCGGTGCCCGCTGTTGTGCGCTGCACCGGCCATCAGACCGGCTCCGCGCTCATACCCCTACTCCCATGTGCTCAGCCAACTCCGCTACCGGAGAAGGCGGCGCACCACGTGTGCGACGGAGGATGTCGGACATCACCTCGTGCGCGATCGGCCGGCAGCGGATCTCCGACGGGGCGAGCCGATCACCGAGCAGCAGCATCTCGCCGGCGTTCGCCACGTCACCTATCTGGGCGTACCCGCGGGCGATGTCGAGCAGGTGGTGGGCGCGGCGCTCGGGCAGCAGCGCGTTGAAGGCGGGCTCCGCGATGCGCAGCTGGTGCACCTCCACGGCCCGCCCCCCGTCGCCCAGCTCCACCGCGGCGGCGGCCCGGTGCAGCTCGACGTTGGTGGGGCCGAACGACGTCCAGTAGTGGTTGTGGTCGCCGCCGAGCAGGGTGGCGGCCTCCTGCGCGCAGTTGATCAGGTCGTCGACGCTGGCCGAGTCACCGATGCGGGACGCGGCCATGGCCCCCTGGAGCAGCAGCATCCCGTAGACGGAGAGGCGGGCCGGCGAGACCGCGTTGCTCCCACCCGGTGCCAGCCGGTTGGCGATCTGGACGTTCAGCTCCAGCGCTGGGCGGGCCCGCCCCATGGCGACCAGGGCGTTGCACACCCGAGTGGTCGCGATCCCGGCGAGCAGCGGGTCGTCGGCCCGCTGGGCCACCGCCATCGACCGGTCGGCGGCCAACCAGGCGAGCTCGCACTCGCCGAGCTTGCGCAGCACCGAGGAGGCGATCTGGTAGACCTGGCCGAGCAGGTGGGCCGCCTCGGCGGCCTGCTCACCGCCGTAGGCGGCGTCGGCCGCCTGGGCGTCGCGCAGCAGCTTCGGCAGCGCCCGGGTGAGCATCCCGTAGCGGCCGTACTGGTAGGTGAGCCAGGCGTGGTTGACGGCCTTGCGCATGTCGTCCATCGGCGGCGGGTACGGCGCCGCGTCGAAGTACGCGCTCATCGAGTCGTAGCGTTCCAGCGCCGCCCGGATCTCCTGCACCTCGACCTGGTCGATGCAGTTGAGGGCGTCGGCGCGCCGCTCCGGGTCCTTGCCCATCAGCAGCTGGACGTCCATCTGGAGGATGTCGGCGATCTCGTAGAGGACGGAGAACTTGTCCAACCGTCGGACGCCGCGTTCGACCTTGTCCACCCAGCTCTTGGACTTGCCCAGCCGGTCCGCGAAGACCTGCTGCGACATCTTGCGTCGCCCCCGCCAGTAGGCCACTCGCCGTCCTATGGGTAGCTCGTCCATCTCCCCATCCTCCCCTGCCACCGACGACCAATCGAGTCGGGGCGATGTCCGCGGGTGCGGCGACTTGCCGTTCATCTTCAGGTTTTGCCTGGTCGCACAGGATGTACGTCAGCCGTACAGCCAGTCCTCGTACTTTTCGTGCAAGTTGCACGAGCCGTTCGTCAACCTCAACGATCGTGGGTTACGGCAGTGACGGTGCTCTACATGCGACCTGGCGAACGCCGGGCCCGACGAGAGGAGTTGGCACACATGTGGGGGAATGTCGTACCGCGCGTTGCCGAACTGTCGCCGCTGGAGCGGGTCCGGCTGCGCCGGGTCGCCATCCGGTACGCCGTACACGGCTGGGACGTCACCCCGGGTGCCTGTCTGGCCCGCAGCCGCTTCGTCTGCGGCCGGGCCGGCTGCCCCACGGTGGGCTGCCACCCCGCCCTGGAGAACTGGGAGCTGGCCGCCAGCGCCGACCCGGCCCGGGTGGCGACCTGGTGGCGGAGCCGACCACACGGGGTGCTGCTGCCCACCGGCCGGGCCTTCGACGTGCTGGAGGTGCCCGCCCACCTCGGCCGGCACGTGCTCGACGCCGTTCAGATCCACCCGGCCGGCACCGGCGTACGCGGACCGGTGCTGGTCACGCCCACCGGGCGGTGGATGTTCCTGGTCCGCCCCGGCGATCCGCTGCGGCCGGAGTTGGAGCACTGCTTCCACGTGGTCCGGCACGGGCTGGGCTCGTGGATCCCCGCGCCGCCCACCCGGCTGCCGGAGGGCACGGTCCGCTGGGCGGTCGCCCCGGAGCAGGCGCGCTGGCAGCTTCCGGATTCGTACCTCGTGCAGAACACGTTGATCGGTGCGCTGCGCGCCGCCGGGGTGACGCTCGCCCCCGACCTGCTCCCCGGTCACCTGCCGCTGCCCCGACGAGGCATGTGAAACCGGCCCGGTCGACGATTCGATCCGGTGCCCGACAGCGTCGCCGAGGCGTCGGTCCTCGTTGACAGGGGGACGGTGCGAACGCGCGCCACGAACGGGGGAACGATGTCCACCAACGACAGAGCGCCTCACCCCGGCGGCACCGAGCCGCCCCGGCGCAGCCACCCGGGGCGCCGCTGGGCCGGCACCCGACCGGCCGGGTCCCGCCCCGGCCGCCCACGCCCCACCGGCTCCCGCCCAGCCGGCACCCACCGTCCTCTCCGCTAGTCGGTCAGCGGGAGGTCGACGGAGTGGTACTGGCGGGCGTTGTCGGTTATCACCGCGTGGGTGTGGTCGTCCAGGCGGGCCAGCCAGTTGAGGCCGGGGGTGCCCATGGCGAGGGCGGCGGTGGCGTACGCGTCGGCCAACCCGAGGTCGGTGCCGACCACAGTCACCGAGCGCAGCCCACTGGCCGGTGCGCCTCGGCGAGGGTCCAGCACGTGCCGGCCCCGCTCGTACACGCCGGACGTGGCCACGGCCAGGTCGGTCCCGCTGAGCACCAGGCAGGCCGCCATCGCGTCCCACGGGTGCCGGATGCCGATGCGCCACGGCTCACCGGACGGCGACAGACCTCGCACCCGTACGTCGCCGCCGGCGTTCACGCAGTGGTTGACGGCACCGGCGGCGACGAGGCGGTCCGAGGCGACCTGGGCGGCCCAGCCCTTGACGAAGCCGGACGGGTCGAGCCGACCGGTGGCGTACGCGTCGAAGAACCCGTCGGTGGCGCCCCACAGGTCGGCGCAGGTCTCCAGCACGTACCGCAGGTCCGCGGACGCCTCGGAGAGCAGCACCTCACCCCGGTCGAAGCGGCACACCTCGCTGTCCGGCTTGTAGGTGCTGAACCGCGCGTCCACCTCGCGCATCCAGGCGAAGACGTCGTCGGCCAGCTCGCGCAGGGTCGCCGGTGGCAGGTCGTCGGCGAGGTCCAGGGTGATCGCCGTACCCATGATCTGTTCGACCCGGCACAGCCCGGGTCGGGTCAGCGTGGCCCGCACGTCAGAATGCCTGCTCGATGGCGGACCGCAGCGACTGCTTGTAGGAGTTGCTGGTCTCGGTGGCCCCGGAGACGGTGTTGAGGTTGGCGTTCTGCTTCTGCACCACCTCGCCGCCCCTGCCGTCGTAGCTGTCGCGGACGTCGCCGCTGTGGATGTCGGATTCACCCCCGCTGGGCAGCGACAGCGCGACGGCCTCGACGATCCGGTTACCCGAGACGACGATCTGCACCTGCACGTACCCGTACTCGTTGTCGAAGCCGTTGCCGGTGACCCGGCGGGTGGTCGACTGGGGTGCCTTGGTGGTGGTCCGGGGTGCGGCCTTCGTGGTGGTCCGGGTGCCGGACGGACGGGCGGTGCTCTTGGTGGGTTTGGGCGACGTGGGCGCGTCGGCTGTCACCGATGGCTTCGGTGCCACGCCCGACGGGTCGGCGCTCGGCTCGACATCCTGCGGGGTGGGGTTGACCGGCTGGGCGGTGGGCAGGTTCTGGGCGACCTGGCTGGTGCCCGGCGAGCCCTTGAACACCACCAGCGCGGTGGTGCTGGCGGCCAGGCCGGTGATCGCGAGGAGCGCGCGACGCATGGGGATGCCCTTCCTACAGCTCGAACGTGGCCAGGTGGATCTGCCGTCGGGGCACGCCGGCCCGCCGCAGCGCACGCACCGACTGTTCCACCAGACCGGGCGGCCCGCACAGGTAGACGTCGCGCCGGGCCACGTCGGGCACCAGTTGCCGCAGCCCGTCGGGGCTCATCAGTTGGCGGGGGCCGGGGTCGTCGCGGGAGCCGATGACGTACCAGACGGAGGTGTCGCGTTCCTGGGCCAGCCAGTCCAACTCGCGGCTGAGCAGCACGTCGGCCGGTGTGCGGGCCCGGTAGATCAGCGCGGCGCCCGGCGGCAACTCCTCCAGCATCGCCCGGATCGGTGTGATGCCGCTGCCGCCGGCGATCAGCAGCGCCCGCTCGCGGAGCCGGTGCGCGGCGGTGAAGGTCCCCGACGGGCCTTCGGCCCAGACCCGGGTGCCCGGCTCCAGGTCGCGCAGGTCGGCGGTGTGGGTGCCGACCACCTTGACGGTGACCCGCAGCCAGCGCCCGTTGGCGGCGGCGGAGACGGAGAACGGGTGCGACTGCCACCAGCAGCCCCGGGTGAGGAACCGCCAGCGGAAGTGTTGGCCGCCGAGCATCGCCAGCCGGCCGAGCCGCTCCCCGGTGAGGTAGATGGAGATGGTGTCCGGGCTCTCGGCCACCACGTCGGCGACCCGCAGCTTGTAGCGCAGGTTGAACGCCACCGGGGCGATCACGCGGCCCCAGAGCAGGGCGGCGATCACCAGCAGGTAGAGCGCGATCCAGCCGGTGCGCACCGGGCCGGGCTTGTACAGCTGCGCGCCGTGGGTGAACTGGTGGCCGAAGCCGAGCAGCAGGATCAGGTAGCTGGACAGGTGCAGCAGGTGCCACAGCTCGTAGGGCAGTGCTCGCCGGATCGCCCGGATGCTGCTGAACCCGACAAGCATCATGATGCCGGTGGCGACGAACGCCGAGAGCATGTCCTCGTAGTCGCCGAGCAACGTGCCGACCTCGGCGAGGATCGACTGGTTACGCAGGTCGGCGTAGCCGACCAGGATCAGCGACATGTGTGCCAGCACGGTGACCAGCAGGGTGGCGCCGATGTCCCGGTGCCAGCGGGCCATGTGCTCGCCGCCGATCCACCGTTCCAGCACCGGCAGTCGGCTCATCATCAGCACCTGCACCAGCAGCAGGTAGCCGGCGATCAGGCCGGTGATCCGGCCGGCCGCGGTGACGGTGGCCGCGGTGCTGCGCAGCGATCCGGCGGGGGTGCCCAACCACCACGGCAGCACGCTGGCGAGCAGGCCGACCAGGAGCAGTACGCCGAGCAGCCGTCGGCCGCCGGGTCCGCGCCGGTCCGGGATCTGCGGGGGTACGGGCGCAGCCGACCGGCCGCCATACCGGGACGAGGTCCCGGTACGACGGCCGGCGGCGTGGGTGTGCGAATGCGTCACGCGTACAGCTTCATCGGGGCGTACTTCTGGCGGGGGAAGACCTTGTCGACCTCCGCGTTGGTGAGCCCGAACCGGCCCTGCGCCACCGCGCCGTAGACGTTGAACATGTTGTTGTACTCCGGCACGTCGCCGGAGTCCAGCTTGTCCAGGCCGTTCCACGTGCCGAGCAGCGAACCGGCCAGCTTCTTGCCGGAGAGAACGGTGACCACCCCGCCGTGCCCGTGGTCGGTGCCGCCGCCGTTGGAGCCGACCCGACGGCCGAACTCGCTGGACACCATGATCGTCACGTCGGCGGCCTTCGGGCCGAGGTCGGTGAAGAAGGCCGCCATGGCGCTGGCCAGCTCGTTCAACCGGCGGTACAGCTGGCCGCCCTCGCGGGTGCCCTGGTTCTCGTGGGTGTCGTAGCCGCCCATGCCGACAGTGGCGACCCGCACGTTGGCGCCGCCCTTGATCAGCTGGGCGAGTTGCTGGAACGCCCGGCCGACACCCTCGTACGTGACGCCCTCAGCGGGCTGGTACGGCTTGGCGGCGAGCTTCTGCGCGGTGGCCAGGGCGCCCATGCCCTCCTGCACGGCCTCCTCGACCGGGTGGTTGATCCCGGTGAAGAGCCCCTTGATCGCCTTCTCGGTGGCGGCCCGGAACCGCTCGTCACCGTTGAGGCGCAGCGAGCCCACGCTGTTCAGCGAGATGGCGCCGTTGTTGCCGACCAGCGAGCGGGGCAGCGTGCTGCCGACGCCGACGCTGCGGAACGCGGTGCCCTTGCCCAGGTTGTCGACCAGACCGTCGAGCCAACCCCGGCCGCCGGTCTCGTTGGGCAGCCCGCCCAGGTTGCAGGCGTCCGCGGCCTGGAAGTGGCTGCGGGACAGCCGCTCGTCGGAGACCGCCGGGATGAAGCCCAGCTGACCGGCCGTGAGCCACTTCTCCAACGGCTTGAACGCGCCGGTCAGCTTGAAGCCGCGGCCCAGGGCCAGCGAGTCGTTGCCGAGCAGCAGGTCGGGCCGGGCCTTGTTGAGCACCGCGTCGTTGTCCGGCGCGATCAGGCTCAGGCCGTCCAGCCCGCCGTAGAGGAAGACGTGGATCAGGGTGCCGGTCTTGGTCGCCGCGAACGACGCCGAGGTGGTGACGAACTGGGCGGTGGCCAGCGCGGTGGCGGTGGCCGCGGCACCGGCGACGAAGGTCCGCCGGGTCACGCCGCGACCGTCCTGCTGGGCCTCCTCCAGGTTCTCCAGGGTGCGGTACCTGTCGAACTCGGCGGCGTTCTCGGCGGCGACGATGTCCGCCTCGGCGCGCAGCAACGCCTCGGCCGGGTTGTCGGCCAGCCGTCGCACGTCGGGGCATTCGGGGTGCAGGGGGAAAGAGTTGTACACAGTCTTCTCCATCGGGTGCCTCACCGGAGGTGGTGCTGGGGGGAAGCGAGGATCGCCCGCGCGACGGCGGTGATGGCCCCGTTGAACGTGGCGTCGACCTTGGTGGTCGTCGCCACACCGGCCACGCCGAGGATGAGGTTCTTCTCCCGCGTGCTCAGCTTCTGGCCCACCAGCCGCAGGGAGAGCGCGTCCACGTACGCCCCGGCCGTCGCCGGCGGCTTGGCGACCAGCTTCTCCGGCGCCGTGTACGTGAAGGTGGTCCGGTAGCCGGCGAGGATCTCGCCCGCCTCGTTCCAGCCGTTGAGCATGGCGCCGGCCGAGGTCCAGGCGACGTAGACGTCCGGGTAGCCGTCCGGGGTGGGCTGACCCATCGGGTACTGGCCCAGCTCGCGCATCTTGTCGTGGATCTGGCGCAGCCCTCGGGCGTACGCGGTGCGCTTGCTGTCACCGTTGTTGTGCTTCGGCGACGCCTCCGGCGAGACACCCAGGGTGCGGTACGTGGCGACCAGGTACTCCATCGGCCGGCGCACCTTCTGGCCCACACCGGCCCAGAACTCCGAGGAGCAGAACAGCGTCATCAGGACCGGCTTGATCATGCCCTTGTTGGCGGTGTACGTCTTGGCCAGCCGGTCCACCAGGGACTTCGGCGGGGTGTCCGAGACGAACCGGGTGGCCAGGCTCTGCGCCACGTACTTCGCGGTCGACGGGTGCGTCGCGATGTAGGTGATGTACGCGTCGATCGCCGCTTCGGCCTTCTTCGGGTCGGCCGAGTTGTTCGGGTGGGTGAAGCCGAGGATCTTCACCTTGCCGACGTAGTGCTGCTCGGGGCGGAAGACGTACTTGCCGTCCTGGACGCCGCGGCCGGTCTGGAGCATGGCGGCCTGGCGGACGTCCGGCTCCTTGTAGCCACCGTCGACGCCGACCGAGTAGAGCTCGAGGTTCTCCCGGGCGAGGTTCTCGTTGATCGCGTCCTTGCGGGAGTCCTTCTGGTTCAGGTAGATCAGCAGCGCCGGGTGCTTGTTCGCGGCCACCAGCATCTCGGGGTAGCTGCCCAGCGCGTGCTTGCGCACGACGTCCTGGTCGAACGAGTTGCGGTACACCTCGCCGCCGTCGAAGTCAGCGGCGACGTGCAGGAAGTCGTTCCAGAAGTCGACCATCACCTCGAACAGCTGGCGCTTGGACCAGATCTGCCGGGCGATGGTGGCGTCGACCATCTCCCGCTCCGGCTGGGCGTCCTGATCGTTGAGCTTGTCCCGCTGGTCGCGCAGCTGCTGCACGGAGAGCTTCTGGGTCGGCAGCTCGGCGAGCTTCAGCTCGCCCTTGCTCGGCTCCAACTTCTCCGGGTCCAGCTGGCCGCGGATCCAGGCGTCCATGCCATCGCGCTTGATGTCGGCGATCACCGCGGGCGTCACGCCGAAGGTGGTGCGCCGGGCCAGGTGCAGGATCGGGTCCTTGGCCAGCACCGTCTTCACGGTCACCTTGGTCGCCGCCGCGGCCGCTGCCGGGCCGGAGAAGGTCCGCCCACCGGCCGGCGCGTTCTTCTTCAGCGCCTCACCGGCCCGGGAACCCATGTAGCTTTCGTTCTGCTCGGTATAGGTACGCACCGTGCTGGGCTGCTGGCCGCTGGGCCGCGCCGCGGTGCCGTCGGTCAGCGTGCTGCCGGTCGCGTCGCCGGCCGCCTCGTCGCCGAAGAGGCCACGGATCTGCGGGGTCATGGCGAGCGCCGCGCCACCGGCGACGACGGCGGCGGTGCCGCCAAGGGCCACCATCGCCTTACGTCGGCCGACCTTGCGACCCGGCTCGTCGTCATCGTCGAGGGTGGGCAGTCCGGTGCCGGCAGGTCGTGCCGGGGCCGGACGGCCAAGGCCTTCCGGGCCGACCCACTGCGGACCGCGCGGGGCGGGCGCGGGCTGCCCGGCGTACTGCTCACGCGGGTCGGTCTGCTCGGCGTAGCCGCCCTGGTAGGGGTGGGGCGAATCGTAGCCGTACGGCGCGGGCGTGTGGGGGTCGCCGTAGCCGTCAGCGCTGGGGTGCTGATGTCCGTCCCAACCGCGGTCGTCCCGCGGTCGACGTGGTGGCACATTCTGGTCGGCCATGTACCAATCCCGATTTCTGATGAGCGCCGGAAGCTGCTACCGGGCAGGTGCGGCAGGTGCGGCGACTGTTGCCTGAGGGGGTTGCTACGGCAAAGTAACCAAGGCCCCATGACCCTTCAAGGTGGCCGGAACCCATTCATGAGGGCACTTAAGACAGCGTTCAGTGCGACCTCGGCGACGGACGGTGCGGCGGTCCGGCCGGCCGACCTTCCCAGCAGGGCCTACGCGTGGCAGCCGAGCACGGATCGGACCACGCCGTCGTAGCCGACACTTTCGGCGCGGTTCGCCACCAAAGGCAAACTTAAGGTTCAGGTAAGCCGGACGTGAAGCGCGCTCGCGTGGAGGAAAAGCAGCAGCGTGCGAGCGTGATCCGCCACCGCAGCGGGTATGCCGCCGAACCGCTGAACGCGTGAGGGGAAGGCAGCGCCATGCTCAGCAAAGAGGATCAGCGCAGATTCGACCAGATCACCCGTCAGCTCCGGGAAAGTGACCCGGCCTTCTTCAACCGGCTGGACCACCGGGCCCGAGCCCGCAGGGGCCGCTACCTGATGTTGTTGACCATCGTGCTGTGGGCGTCGCTGCCGGCGATAGCCGTGTTCGCCGGTCGACTCACCGGCGCGATCTGCGCGGTGGTGCTGGTGGCCAATGCCGCGATCATGTGGCGGTTCCGCCGCCGCTGGACGTGACTGCTCAACCGCTCGACGGGACGGCTCAACCGGTGGACGTGACAGCTCACCTGTCGGCCGGACCGAACGCCCGGTACGCGCGGCGCAACCGTTCGAGCAGTCCCGGCCCACCGATGGCCGGGGCCGGCGCTCCGAGCTGGCGCAGCAGCAGGTCGGTGCCGGTCACCAGTCGGGGCGGCCGATCCGGCAGCGGCACCGGCGCTGACCAGAACCGGTCCGCCGTATCCGCCAACGGCGTCGCCGACAGCCCGGCGAGCGCCCGGGCGGCACCGACCGGTGCCACGGCCTCCACTGTCGACACCGCACCGTCCGATTCGGACGGTGGGTCGACCGGTGGGGGCGGTGGGGTGGCACCGGTGGTCGCGGCCCGCCGGGCGCGAAGTTCGTCGAGCAACTCCGCCCGGGACCGACCGCGCCAGTGCAGCAACTCGAACGGGTCCGCGTCGAACGCCTCGGCCAACAGGTAGAACGTCGCCGCGAGGTGTTTGCACGGCACCGCGAAGTCGGGGCAGTTGCAGCGCTGGGTCAACTCGCCCACGGCGGCCGGGAAGAGCGGCGCGCCGGCGGCGGCGAACAGCTCCTCCAACTCGTCGGGGAGGTCCCCGGCGAGCAGCCGGGCGCTGAAGAACGCCTGCCCGGCCAGCTCGTCCTCGATTCGGGACCAGAGCGCCGCCGGGAACGGCTTCAGCGCGATCGACACCTGGTACGGCTGCGGCCGTGAGCCCTGCACCACCGCGTCGACCCGGCCGGGTGTGATGTCGAGCGTGAGCACCTGACCGGCCCGCGCGTAGGACCGGCCCCGGGTCAGCCGGGTGCCGAGCGCGAACGACTCCAGCACCTCCAGGAAACGCCGCGACCACCAGGACCTGCCGATCGCGCCCCGGGTACTACGCGCCCGCAGACCCCCGTCGACCCGACGCGGGCGCCCGTAGTCGGCGAAGTCCGTCACTCCACCACCGCGCCGGCTTCCAGGGCGAACAGGTCCCGCAACTGGCCGGTGGACAACTCGGTGATCCACTGCTCGCCGGTGCCGACCACCCGCTCGGCGAGGCTGCGCTTGTCGGCGATCAGCGCGGCCACCTTCTCCTCGACGGTGCCGGCGCACACGAACTTGCGCACCTGCACCCGTCGGCGCTGCCCGATCCGGAACGCCCGGTCGGTGGCCTGGTCCTCGACCGCCGGGTTCCACCACCGGTCCACATGCACCACGTGGTTCGCGGCGGTCAGGGTCAGCCCCGTGCCGCCGGCCTTGAGAGAGAGGACGAACAGCGGCGGACCCTCCGCCGACTGGAAACGCTGCACCAGGGCGTCCCGCTCGGCCTTTCCGAGGCCACCGTGCAGGAACAGCACCTCCCGGCCGAACCGCGCCGACAGGTGACCCCGCAACATCGCACCGAACTCGGCGTACTGGGTGAAGAGCAGCGCCCGCTCCCCCGCCGCCAGCACCTCCTCCAGGATCTCGGTGAGCCGAGCCAGCTTGCCGGAGCGGCCCTCCAGCGGTGAGCCGTCGCGCAGCAGTTGGGCGGGGTGGTTGCAGACCTGCTTGAGGCGGGTCATGGTGGCCAGCACCAGGCCGCGTCGTTCGATGCCGTCGCTGGTCTCGATCCGGGCGAGCATGTCGTCGACCACCACCCGGTACAGCGCGGCCTGCTCCGCGGTGAGGTTGCAGAGCACCTCCATCTCCAGCTTCTCCGGCAGGTCGGAGATGATCGACGAGTCGGTCTTGAGCCGGCGCAACACGAACGGGCCGGTGATCCGGCGGAGCCGCTCGGCGGCCTCGGCGTCACCGTGCCGCTCGATCGGCTCGGCGAACCGTTTGCGGAACGTCGCCGCCGGCCCGAGCAGACCCGGGTTGGCGAACTGCATGATCGACCAGAGGTCGGCGAGGCGGTTCTCCACCGGCGTACCGGTCACCGCCACCCGCTGCCGGGCGGGCAGCGCGCGAACCGCCTCGGCCTGCCGGGTCGACGCGTTCTTGATCGCCTGCGCCTCGTCCACCACGACCCGGTGCCAGTCGATGCCGGCCAGGTCGGCGGCGTCGCGAGCGGCAACCGAGTAGGTGGTGAGGACCAGGTCCGCGCCGTGCGCGGCCGCGGTGAACTCCGCCCCCCGCGCCCGCTCGGCACCGTGGTGTACGTGTACCCGCAGCTCCGGGGTGAACCGGGCCGCCTCCCGCTGCCAGTTGCCGACCAGCGACATCGGACAGACCAGCAGGGTCGGCCCGGCCTCCGGTGGGTCCCCGGCGAGCAGCGCGAGCAGTTGCACCGTCTTGCCCAGCCCCATGTCGTCGGCGAGCACACCGCCCAGGCCCAGTGAGCGCAGGAAGGCCAGCCAGGCCAGTCCCCGCTGCTGGTACGGCCGCAGCGTCCCCCGGAAGCCCGGTGGCGGGTCCAGCGGGGTGAGCCGCCGCTCGACCGCGCCGGCGAGCAGGTCGCCCAGCGCCCCGTCGGCGGTCACCTCCAACACCGGCAGCTCGCCGGTGGCCTCGCCGTCGGCCAGCCCGAGGCGGAGCAGGTCGGCGACGGTCAGCTCGCCCGCGGAGCGGAGCAGGCGCAGCCCGGCCGCGAGCCGCCCCGGGTCCAGCTCCACCCACCGGCCGCGGAGCCGTACCAACGGGGTCTTCGTCTCGGCCAACGCCGCCAACTCCTCGGCGGACAGCGGCTGGTCACCGAGCGCGATTTCCCAGCGGTAGTCGACCAGGGCGTCCAGACCGACACCGGCATCGGCGCCACCCACCGTGCCCGGCGCGGTGCGGCTGCGCGCTCGCAACCGGGCGCCCAGTCGTGCCGACGGACGCTGCCACCAGGAGGGCAGCAGCACCCCGAAACCGGCCGCGTGCAGCACCGGGGCGCCCGCACTGAGGAACCGGTGCGCCCCCTCGACGTCGAGGTCCATCGCCTCCGGGGCGGCGGTACGCAGCGCGGCGTCCAGATCCGGCCAGAGCCGACTGGCCCGGCCCAGCTCGGCGAGGAGCGTCTCCTGCGGGCTGGTCGTCCGGCCGACCAGGCCGCCGAGGGTCTGCGGCGCTCGCCAGATCTCCCCGGCGTCGACGTGCAGGCCGGGTTCGTCCGCGGCCTGCAACCCGAACTCCAACCGCCAGCGCCCGGCACCGATCGACCCGACCGGCACCGGCACGGGTGCGTCGTCGGCGGGCACCGGCACGGGCGCGTCGTCGGCGGGCACGGGCGCGCCGTCGGCGGGTAGCGCCCGGGTGGCCAGGATCGGTTCGGTGACCTCGTCGGGGGCTGGTTCCACCAGGCGGAAACTGGCCCGCACCGGGCCACCGGCGGCGTCGCGCTGCCAGGCGTCCAGTTCGGCGGAGAGGGTGGCCAGCCCGGCCGGGTCGATGGTGAAGTCCCGCTGCGGGCCGGCGAGCGCGGCCAGCCAGGCCGGCGCCGGGCCACCCGGGCGCAGCCCTCGGGCCAGCGTCGTGGTCGCCAGCGCAGCCCGTGCGGCAGCGTCGGTCAACGCATCCAGCGCATCCGCGACCAGGGCGGCAGCGGTCAGCTCAGGCCCGCCCGAACCGACGGTCGCCGCAGCGGAGGCGGCGGCGCTCCCGGTGGACCCCTGAGCAGCGGCGGCGCTGGGCGGCAGGACGGCGGTGGACGGCAACGCGGCGGTGGCGGGCGGCAGGACGGCGGCTCGGGCAGCGGGTGGCAGGGCCAGCGCCAGCGAGCGCGCCCAGGCGGCGTCGGTGCCGGTCAGCAGCGGACGCCAGATCGCCTGCGCTGCCGCCTGCCCAGTAGCTCCTGACGCCGCCGTCGCGCCAGCACCGGGCAGCTGGTCGCCCGTGCGCACGCCGGGGAGGACGCGGCCACGGGTCACCAGGTCGGCGGCGAAGTCGGCCAGCTCGGCGAGGTGCCGCAGGGTGGCCCCGGCCACCGCCGGGATGTCGTCCAGGGCTTGCAGCAGCGACAGGGCGTCGTCCGGGGCGTACACCAGGGTGGGGACCCGCCACCCGGCCAGGGTGAGCCGGCCGCGGGTCGCAGGTGCGACGGTGGTGCGGATCAGCTCGGGTGAGTCGGTCGGCGCGCCCGCCAGGGTGGGCAGGGTGAGCAACGCGGTGTCCGGCCGGGTCGGCTCGGCGGCGTCGGCGAGGACGGCGGCCAGGTGGGTGTGCCCGGCGGCGAAGGGGTGCGGGCGTTCCCGGGCCGGTCGGCCCGAACGCGCAGCGGGAATCGGTGCGGCGCTGTCCTCGGCCCAGACGGCGAGGCCGCCGGTCGAGCTGCCGCCGGGCAACCACAGCCCGTGGATGACCAGCACCTGCTCCCCCTAGTCGCCGCCCGCCCCCAGGATAGGCGGCCCGCCTGACCAGACGTCCGCACCCACCGGCCCACCTGCGCGATCTTGCAGTTCGTGTCGGCGTTCTACGAATGATGCACCTTTTGTCGCGACAGAAAGCGCAAGATCGCGGGGCACTGGAGGTGGGAGCGGCAACGGGCTAGCGTCGGCGTTGTGGTCGATCTGCTGGTTCTTGGCGGGCTTGGGGTGGACGTACGGGTTCGGGTGCCCGCGCTGCCGCTCCCGGCTGCCGATTCCCACACCGTCGAGCCGATCGAGCTGCGGATCGGCAACACCGGCGCCGGGGTGGCGTTGGCCGCTCGGGCGCTCGGCCTGCGCGTACTGGTGGTCGACACCCTCGGTGCGGACCCGGCCGGTGAGCTGGTCCGAGCGGCGTTGACCCGGGCCGAGGTGCCGGCGCTGCTGGCCGAGCACCCGGGCGGCACCCGCCGGTCGGTGAACCTGGTGGATCCGGGTGGGCGGCGCACGTCGCTGTACGACCCGCGCCCGTGGCAGGGTGGTCCACCGTTTCCCGCCACCGAGTTGGCCGCACTGGTCCGCGACGCCCGGCACGTCCACCTCTCGATCATGGACTGGGCGGTGCCGTTGCTGTCCGCCGTGCGAGCTGCCGTTCCGAAGGGTGTGGCGCTCTCCACCGACCTGCACGACTGGGACGGCGAGAACACCTACCATCGGCCGTTCGCGGAGGTCGTCGACCTGGTTCTGCTGAGCGGGGTGCGGTTGGGCGACCGGGCCGCGTCGCTCGCCGGCACGCTGGCACCCCGGATGGTGGTGGTGACCCGCGGCGCGGACGGCGCCGAACTGTACCCGGGCGACGGCACGGCACTGCCCGTCCCGCCCGCCGTCCCGGCAAAGCCGGTGGTGGACACCAACGGGGCGGGCGACGCCTTCGCGGCCGGCCTGATCGCCGCCCGGCTGCGCGGTGAGCCACTGGCGCGTGCCGCCCGGTACGCGGCGCGGGTTGCCGCTGCGGCCTGTACGCATGACGGGATGGAGTACCCGCCGGGCCTGTTGCCCACCGGTTGACGGCCGACGGCCTGCGCCGACCCGGGGCTCAGAGCGCGCCGGCCTCGCCGTCGGTCAACTCGCGCAAGATGTCGGCGTGGCCCGCGTGCCGGGCCGTCTCTTCGATCATGTGCACCAGAATCCAGCGCAGTGACACCTCACCGAGCTGCGGATGCGGCACCACGTGGTCGAGGTCGATGCTCGCGGCGACCGCTCGGGAACGGGCGCAGGCCCGCTCGTACGCCTCAGCGAGCCCGGCGACGGTCTCCTGGTCGCCGAGGGTGAAGCTGGCGACGGCGTCCTCCTCGGAGGTCAGGTAGACGTCGCCGGGCTCGGGGGCCAACAGGGTCGGAAACCAGTTCCGCTCGACCAGGGTCAGGTGCTTGACCAGCCCGGCGAGCGTGGTCGCCGACGGCACCAGCCGGCGGCGGGCGTCGGCGTCGGAGAGACCGCGCAGTTTGCGCAGCAACACGGCGCGGTGGAAGTCGAGGAACGAGGTCAGGACGGCGCGTTCGTCGCCGGTGCGGGCGAGCACCGGACCGAGCGTGGGATCGATCGTCTGCTCCATCCGCCGACCCTAGTTACGGGCCGGGCGCCCCGCTGCCCCGCTAACCGCTGCGGGCGGGCGCTACGCCGGGCAGGATGGGCGCATGGCTTCATCCGTGCAGATCCTTCTCGTCGGCGGCACGGCGGACGGGCAGACCATCACCGTCGAACTGGACAGCAACGGTCGTCCGCCGCTGACCCACCATCACCTCGGCTCCGGTGGGCTGGCCGACGCGCAGATCTACGAGTTGGAGACCGCCCGCGAGGAGGCCCGTGAGTGGCGCTACCGGTGGACCGGCCCGGCGGTGTGACCCCCCGCTCAGACCCGGGTGAGGGTCTGGCTTCGCAGGCTCTCCAACACGCCGCGGGTGACCTCCGAGGTGCCCCGCGCCTGATCGCACACCTCCGCCACCCGTCGTGCGGTGGCCTCGGCGCGTTGCTCCCGCTCGTCCCAGAGTCGGTCGACCTCGGCCAGCAGTGGCCCCTCGACCTCTCGCTCCACGCCGCGTAGCGCCGGCACGCCGAGCCGTTGGGCCAGGTCGAAGACCTTGCCGGCGTACGGCAGGGGCAGGAACGGCGTACCGACCATCGCCGCGAAGATCAGGAAGTGCAGGCGCATGCCGACGACCAGGTCGAAGTGGCGCATCAGCCCCAGCACCTGCTGCGGAGAGTAGGTGCCGTGCAGGATGCGACCTCGCTCGGCGGCGACCATGTGCGACAGCACCCCGTGCGAGTGCCGGATGTCGTCGCGCTCCATCGGTACGAACAGCACGTACGCGTCGATCCGGTGCACCAGGAAGTCACCGATCTGGGCCAGCAGCCGGTGGTAGCCGTCCACGTCGAGGCGTTCGGCGGCCCGGCCCGGCTCCCGCACGCTGATCCCGACGAGGCGCTTGCCGACCGGCACACCCTCCTCGGCCAGCAGGTGGGCCGGGAACTCCTCCGGTTGCAGGAGGAACGCCGGGTCCGCGGTGACCGTGATCGGGTTGAGCAGACCGGCCTCCTCCAGCACCATTCGGGACTCCTGGTCCCGGACGGTCACCTGGGTCGCGCTGGAGAGCGTTTCCCGGACCATGCCGGTGTCCACCCCGTCGCTGAGCGGCCCGACCCCCACCGCGTACGTGATCAGCGGCAGGCCGCGTTCCTGGGCCACCCGGACCACCCGCAGGTAACGGCGGGCCTCCCGGTCGTACAGGATGCCGCCGCCGCCCAGGATGAGCAGGTCGAGCTGGGCCAGGACCAGGGCCGAGTCGGTACGGCTCACGCCCTCCCAGGGCACCGCTTCGACGTCCGGGTGTGCGGCCCGGGTGTGCTCCGGGTTCCGAGAGAAGACGATGATCCGGGCGTTCGGTTCCTGCGTACGCAAATCGGTGAGCAGGCCGGTGAGGATCGCCTCGTCGCCGAGGTTTCGCCCACCGTACGAGCCCAGCACACCGATGGTCAGTCCGGCGCCGTGCGTCATCCGTCGCTCCTCCCCAGGTGCGGTCCGCGCCGGTTTCCCGCTGGGCAGGTGAACAGTCCTGCCGGGGGGACCGTCCTGGGCCTCGCTTCCGACCTCAGCCCGCCGGGTCGATCCGCTTCGCCATCTGCTGGGAGGTGACCTCGAAGCCCAGACTGCGGTAGAGGCCGATCGCCACGGTGTTCGAACCGAACACGTTCAGGCCCAGCTCGGGCACGCCGAGCTGGGCGAGTTCGGCCTCGATGAGCTGAATCATCCGTCGCGCGTAGCCTCGTCCGCGGTGCTCGTCGTGCACCTCGATGTTGTCGATCCACGCCTGGTTCGGGGTGGCGACCGCCGGCAGGGTCGCCCAGATCCAGCCGACCTCGGTGTCGCCGACCCGGCCCACCCGCAGCAACGCCCTCTCGGTGGCCACGCCCGCCGGCAGTGACTCCCGGATCTGGCTGCTCGACCGTTCCAGGGCCGCCTCCGGCGTCATCCCCCGATGCGCCACCAGGTCCTCGGCGTACCCCTGCACCAGTGGCCCCCGCAAGCGGTCCAGTTCCTGTGCCGTCATCGGCGTCAACGTCAACTCCACCGCGTCTCCCCCTTCGTCGTCGCCAGCGGGTAGTGCAGCAGAACCAGCCCGGGGGCGCCAACCGTTTCCCCGCCGGGCGCGGACGGGACGGCCGGGGGTGCGCGGGCCGGCCACGATGGCAACGTGCGGATCGCCCACGTCAGCGACAGCCACCTCACCAACCCGGAGGGGGTGGCCACCTCGGTCGGCACCACAGTGGCGCTGCTGCGCGCCGCCGGGCACCGGGTCGTGCTGCACTGCCCCGGCCCACTGTCCCGGTGTCGCCGCCGACCGGGCGAGGTGCCCTCGCTGTCGGTGCCGACCCGGCCGTACCGGTTGGCGCTGCCCCGGCCGCCCAGCGCACCGGTCGACGTGGTGCACGTGCACACCACCGGCCCGCTCGGCGTCGCCGGCCTGCGCTGGGCCGCCGCCCGGGGCGTACCGACCGTGCTGACCTGGCACACCGACCTGGTCGCGTACGCCGCGCACTACCCGGAGATCCCGATCGGGGCCGCGTACGCCGGCATGCGGCTGGGCCTGCGCTGGCGGGCGGGCGACCTGTGGGCGCTCGCCCACCCCGGACCGGGTCGGCAGGCCCGACTGGCGGCGCTCGGGCGAACCCTCCTGGCCCACACCACTGTCCTCATCGCCCCTTCGGCGAAGACAGCGACGATGATGGCGGCGATGGCGGGGCGTACCCCGATCGTGGTCCTGCCGACCCCGGCCGCCGCGCCGCATCCCGACGCCGACGACCGGCGGCGGCTGCGGGCCCGGCTCGGCATCCCGGCGGACGCGCCGGTGCTGCTCGCGGTGGGACGGGCCACGCCGGAGAAGAACCCCGAGCTGTTGCTGGCCGCGTTCGCCCAGGTCCGTCGCGAGTTGCCGGCCGCCCGACTGGTGCTGCTCGGGGCCCGGCGACACCGGCTCGCGGTCCGCCGCACGGCCCGCCGGTACGGCGTCGTCGACGCGCTGCACCTGCTGCGCCCGGTGCCCCGCGACCGGGTCGGCGCCCACTACCGGGCGGCGGACGTGCTCGCGTTCACCTCCACCACCGACACCCAGGGCCTGGTGCTCTCCGAAGCTGAGGCGTACGGACTGCCGGTGGCCATCGTGGACACCCAGCTGGTCGAGCGGCCCGGCACCGGCACCACCCGGCCGGTCGCCGAGCCCAGCCCGGCGGCGTTCGGGGCTTTGCTGACCCGGCTGCTGACCGAGCGGGAGTTGCGCGGGGCCGTGATCCGGGACGGCCGGGCGGCGGTGGCGGCCTGGTCCCGCGACCGCTACCTGGCCGAGCTGGTCAAGCTGTACGCGTCGCTGCCGCCCGTCAGCGCGGGGACCTGCCACCCCAAGGCGCGGCGAGGTGACGCGTCACGCTGCTCCTGATCGCGCTGACCGCCGTCCATTCTGACCCGACGGCGGGGAAATGGCCGGACAGCCCCAGAATGCACCGGGCAGAGGCCCGCACGGCCGCCGCCCTGCCGGCCTCGGCACCGACGCCCCGTCTGTTGGGCTGCCACGACGACGGCGATTGGGTGGCGCTGGTCTTTTCCGACGTGGACGGTCGACACCCGGCCACCCCGTGGCGGGCCGACGAGCTGACCCGCGTCCTGAAGGCCTTGGAGGTGATGGCCGCCGTGCTCACCCCGAGCCCGGTGACGCACGTGCCGACCGCCGCCGACCTGCTGGCCGAGGACTTCGCCGGGTGGCACCGGATCGCCGCCGACCCACCGGCTGTGCTGGACCCGTGGGCCCGGGAGCATCTGGACCAGCTGCGCGCCGCCGCCGACCACGGCATCGCCGCGCTGACCGGTGACACGCTCTGCCACGTGGACGTACGGGCCGACAACCTGCTGCTCGACGCGACCGGCACGGTCACCGTCGTCGACTGGCCGTGGGCCTGCCGGGGGCCGGCCTGGCTGGACACCGCGCTGCTGCTGGTCAACGTCCGGCTGCACGGCGGGCACGACACCGAGTCCCTGCTGCGCCGGCTGCCCGTCACGGCGGAGGTCGACCCGATGACGCTCACCGGGGTGTACGCCGGGCTGGCCGGGTTCTTCGCCGACGGCGCTCGTCGTCCGCCACCGCAGGGCATCCCCACCGTTCGCGCGTTTCAGCAGGCCCAGGCCGACGCCCTGCTCCCCTGGCTGGCCACCCGCCTCCGGTGACCCGGCGGGCGGGTCAGGGGGCCGCCGGCGTCGACTCCAGGTGGCGTGCCAGTTGCGCCAGGTCGGCAAGGCGCAGGTCGCCGTCGAGCCCCTTCAGCGCGGCGGTCATCGCCCCGGCCGCCCGCCCGGCCCGCAGCCCCACTTCGGCGTCCTCGACGACGAGGCACCGCGACACGGGTACGCCCAGCAACGCCGCGGCCCGCAGATAGCCCTCCGGGTCCGGCTTGCCCACGCTGACGTCCTCCACCGTGACGAGCACCGGCGCCTTGATGCCGGCGGCGCCGAGCCGGGCCTCGGCAAGCCGCGCGTCGGCGCTGGTCACCACCGCCCAGGGCAACCCCAACCGGGCCAGCACGTTCAGCAGTTCGTGCGCCCCGGGGGTGGCCGTCACGTCGGACAGGTCGTCGTACTGCAACGCCAACTGCCGCGCCGCTGCCGCGGCGACCGCGCTGTCGTCGAGCGCGGGCAGCAGCCGTCGGATGGTCCGGTCGGCGGGGCTGCCGTGCGCGATCGCCAGCGCCGCAGCGGGGTCGACGGCGTACTCGACGGCCCACCGCTCCCAGGCCCGCTCGACGGCGGCGTCGGAGTCGACCAGGGTGCCATCCATGTCGAACAGCACCGCGCCAATGCCTGCCAGTTCCACGCCCACGCTCCCCGAATCGCTCGCCCCACCCTCCCCCACCTCGCAAGATCCGCGCAACTTCGGTGATCCTGCTGTCTCCTCGCCTGGTGAGGCAGCAGGATCCGTGACGTTGCGCGGATCATGGCGGCCCGACGGGTCCGCGGGCCGTCGACGATCGCGGGAATCGGACGTGGAGGTCCGAGCGAGACGTCCGATGGCCGCCAGACGGGAGGGCGGCGCGGCCAGATGATCGTTTGCATGACGACGACACTCAACGACAAGGTCGCCTTGGTGACCGGGGGTTCCCGGGGTATCGGAGCCGGAATCGCGCTGCGCCTGGCACAGGACGGGGCCGACGTGGCACTGACCTACCGGCAGGACGCCGCGCGGGCCGCCATCGTGGTGAAGCAGATCGAGGCGCTGGGCCGCAGAGCGCTGGCGATCCAGGCGGACGGTGCCGAGCCGGACGCTGTGCGGGGCGCGGTCGACCGGACAGCCGCCGAACTGGGTCGGCTGGACATCCTGGTGAACAATGCCGCGGTGTTCCTGGTCGGCGCCCTGGACGAGCTCGGCTCGGCAGAGGTGGAGCAGACGATCGCGGTCAACATCAGGGCACCGTACGTCGCCGCGCGGGCTGCCCTGCGGCACCTCGGCGACGGCGGACGGATCATCAGCATCGGCAGCAACGTCGGTGAGCGGGCGGTCTTTCCCGGGCTGACGCTCTACGCGATGAGCAAGACCGCCCTGGTCGGGCTGACCCGGGGCCTGGCCCGTGAACTGGGCCCACGGGCCATCACCGTCAACCTGGTCAACCCAGGGCCGACGGACACCGACGCCAACCCGGCGGACGGACCGAACGCGGCGGCGATCAGCGGATTCACCGCCGTCGGCCGGTACGCTCGCCCCGCCGACATCGCGGCCACCGTCGCGCACCTGGCCAGTCCCGAGGCCGGCTACGTGACCGGTGCGGTGGTCAATGTGGACGGCGGCTTCACCAGCTGAGGAGCCGGGCTGGCGCTTCCCTGGCTTCCATGATCAAGTGATGAGAAATAGGTGCCAGGGACGTCCCTGACCTACTTTTCATCACTTGATCAGCTCGCGCTGGGTGTTGGTGGGCGCGGCAGGTTTCGAACCTGCGACCCCCCGCTTGTAAGGCGGGTGCTCTCCCACTGAGCTACGCGCCCGGATCGCCCGTGTGGCGGGCCGGTGGCTGGCAAGCTTACCTGCCCGCCACCGACCCGGGCGCACGGCGTACCCCGGTCAGTTGGTCGCTTCGGCGATGGCCTTGCGCCAGCCCTGCTGGTCGCGGGCCTCGCCCGGGCCGTTCATCTCGGCGAAGCGGACCACGCCGGTCTTGTCGATGACGAAGGTGCCCCGGTTGGCGAAGCCGGCCACGTCGTTGAAGACCCCGTACGCCTGGGCGACGGCGCCGTGCGGCCAGAAGTCGGCCAGCATGGGGAACTGGTAGCCCTCACGGTCGGCCCAGATCTTGTGGCTGTAGGCCGAGTCGACGCTGACGGTCAGCACCTGGACGTCGTCGTTCACGTACTCGCCGAGGTTGTCGCGCACCTCGCCCAACTCGCCCTGACAGGTGCCGGTGAAGGCGAGCGGGTAGAAGACCAGCAGGACGACGCGCCTGCCCCGGAAGTCCGAGAGACGGACCTCCTGGTTGTTCTGGTCCTTGAGCACGAAGTCGGGTGCTTCGGCACCAACCTCGATGGGCATGCGAACTCTCCTCGCTGCTCGGCCTCGCCGGCGACGGCGTCGGGGCGGGGGGACGGCACCAGCCTGCTACCCGGCGGTGGGCGGACCGTCGGGCGAGCGGAGCGGCGCTGGCTACTTCTTGGCCTTGGCCCCTCGACGCAGCACCAGGCGGGCGCCGCTCCAGTCCCGGCCGGCGTTGACGGTCGAGGTCTGCTGAAGGCCGGCGGTGGGCGCGGACTCCGCGACCTCGCTCGGCTCGACGTGCCCCTCGCGCCCCGCCTTGGGGGTGAGCAGCCACACGACGCCGTTGTCGGCCAGCGGGCCGAGGGCATCGACGAGCAGCTCGAAGAGGTCGCCGTCGCCGTCCCGGTACCAGACCAGCACCGCGTCGACCACCTCGTCGGTGTCCTCGTCGACCAGATCTCCACAGCGGTCGGTCAGGGCGTCTCGGAGATCTTGGTCGACGTCGTCGTCGTACCCCATCTCCATGACGACCATCCCCGGTTCGATTCCGAACCGGTCCGCCAGGCTGCGTACCCCGTCGGCGGCCTGACCAGCGGTCGCGCTCACTGTCGCGTGCCTCCTCATCTCGTCCCTGCTCGCGGCGTCGGTGCGACGACCGTCAGGCAAAGTCCACACAGTTGTTGGTCTGCGCGCAAGTGGCGCACCGGGTGGATCGGAATTTACCGTGCCAGCAGCGTACGGGCACCGTCGGTAATGGCTTCCGCGGAGACCAGTACGTGACGTGCTGCCGGACCTAATGGTACAAACGAGTCAACTCCGGCTACTCGACGCGCGGCACCGACATATCCGGCGTCGACGAGCGCGGCGATCACCCCCTCGCCGACCCCGCCGGAGCGGCGCGTCTCGTCCACCACCAGCACCCGGCCGGTCGCCGAGGACTCCCGGATGATGTCGGCCACCGGCAGCGGAGCCAGCCAGCGCAGATCCACCACGCGGGTGCCCACCCCCTCCTCCGCGAGGACAGCCGCGGCGCGCAGCGACATCCGCACCCCGTTACCGAAGGTGATGATGGTGAGGTCGTCCGCCGAGCCGACCCGGTAGACGCGGGCCCGCCCGATCGGCACGTGGCCAGCCACCCACCCGCCCGGCTCCGGATAGCCGGCCAGCCACTCCCCGTCACCCTCCGTGTACAGGTCGCGGGTGTGGTAGAGCGCGATCGGTTCCAGGAACACGCAGACACTGCCGTCCACCGCCGCGCTCGCCAGACAGGTCCGCAGCATGGGCGCGGCGTCGTCCGGCCGTGCCGGCACCGCGACCACCAGCCCGGGCACATCCCGGAGTACGGCCACCGAGTTGTCGTTGTGGAAGTGCCCGCCGAACCCCTCCTGGTACGCCAGGCCCGCCACCCGCACCACCATCGGGTTGCGGAACGCCCCCTGCGAGAAGAACCGCATGGTCGCCGCCTCACCGCGCAGCTGGTCCTCGGCGTTGTGCAGGTACGCCAGGTACTGGATCTCCGGCACCGGCAGCATCCCGGCCAGCCCGGCACCGAGGCCCAGCCCGAGCACCGACGTCTCGTCGAGCAGGGTGTCGAACACCCGGGCCGCCCCGAACCGGTCGCGCAGCCCCTTCGTCACCCCGTACACGCCGCCCTTGGCGGCCACGTCCTCACCGAAGAGCGCCATCTGCGGGTGGTCGAGCATCCCGTCGGCGAGTGCGGCGTTGATGCTCTGCGCCAGGGTCATCGGCCCGGCCAACTCCGGCGGCTTGCCGCCGAACGCCTCCGCCCGGGCGCCCGCGCCCGGCCCGCTGGCCCGCGCCGCGGCGTCGGCCACCGCCCGCGCCACCCGCACCGGACGTCGTGGGGCCAGCGCCGACACCACGTCGGCCGCTGATGCCAACTTCGGCTCGCCCAGCACCTCCTCGGCCAGCCGGCGCACCTGCCAGCCGGTCTCGTCGTACCGGGCCAGCAGCTCCTCGCCGGTCGCCACGCCGGCGTCGACCAGCAGCCGCGCGGTGGCGGCCACCGGGTCCCGGTCCAGGTCCTCGGCCAGCTCGGCCGGACTCCGGTACGCCGACTCCGCGTCCGCCCCGGCGTGCCCCATCAGCCGTACGGTGCGCAGGTGCAGCACGGCCGGCCGCCGGTTGCGGCGTACCCAGGCTGCGGCCTCCGCCGCCACCTCGTACGTCCGCACCGGGTCGGCTCCGTCCGCACTGAAGTAGCGGATGCCCGGCTTGGCCCGCAGGGTCGCCTCGACCCAGCCCTCCGGCGAGCGGACGCTGATGCCCAGCCCGTTGTCCTCGCAGACGAAGAGCACCGGAATCCGCAGCCCCGCGTGGTCGTACCACCCGGCGGTGTTGAAGGCGGCGGTGGCGCTGGCGTGGTTGACCGAGGCGTCGCCGAAGGAGCAGACCACGATGGCGTCCGGTGGCCAGGGGGCGTGCGTGGCGCCCGCGCCACTACCGACCCGCACCCCGGCCCCGGTACGCCGTCCGGCGCTGTCCATACGGCGCAGCCGCTCCACGGCAAGTCCCATTCCGACCGCGCGGGGCAGGTGCGAGGCGATGGTGGAGGTGGTCGGCACGATGGCCAGGTCGGCCCGGCCGAACACCTTGTGCCGTCCCCCGGCGATCGGTTCGAGGCTGGACGCGGCCATCCCGCGCAGCACGTCCCGGGCCGCGTCGGCGTACGCCGCGAACCCGTCGGCGGCCCCGATCGCCGAGGTCAGCTCGGTCCCGGGCGGCTCTGATTCGGACACCTGCGAATCGGCGGTCGGCTCCGGGTCACGTGTCGATGCGCTGTCGACGGTCGACTCACTGTCGGCGGACCGCTCGGAGCCAGTGGGAGGCGCTCGGTCGGCGTCCGGGTCGGGGTCGGCGGTCCGCGCTCGGTCGGCGGGCGGCTCGGAATCGGCGGTCCGCGCCCGGACGGCGGCCCGGTCGGGGTCGGCGATCCGCGCCCGGACGGCGGACGGCTCGGAGTCGGCGATCCGCGCCCGGACGGCGGACGGCTCGGAGTCGGCGACCCGCGCCCGGACGGCGGACGGCTCGGAGTCGGTGGCCAGCGTCGGGTCGGCGGCGACCTGGGCGGCGCGCAGGCAGTAGAAGGCGCCCGAGCGGTAGTGCAGCAGCGCCGGATCGGTGGGACGCAGCGCGGCGGCGACCGCCGCGTTGCCCTCGTGCCCGGCCGAGCCGATGGTGTAGAAACCCTCCCCGAAGCTGCGCAACCAGCGGCCGGCCAGGTCGAGCTGCCGGCTGGTCACCTGCGCGTCGAACAGGTCCAGCACCTGCGCGCCGGTCAGCGGGGCGTCGTCGGTGACCGGGTCGGCGGGGTCACGCCGCCGCTCGGCGGCAGGCAGCGCCGCCAACGTCTCCCGGAACCGGTCGTCGAGATCTTGCGGGGTGGTCACGTCGGACAGCATTACCGACGGAAGGCCTGCTCGCCCAGTGGGACACGGCCGGCAGGGGTGCGCTCACTCCGGCCCGAAGGACTCCGGACAGCCGCCGTCGGACACCTTCCAGACCAGGTCACGAAGGGTGCTCAGCTCCTCGTCGCTCAGCCCGGACAGGAGTCGGGAGTCGGACATCACCTCGATCACCCGGGCCCGCACGACGCGACCCTCCCCGGTCACCACCAGCGTCTTCTGCCGCCGGTCCGTCGGGTCGGTGCGGCGCTCGACCAGCCCGGCCTGCTCCAGCTTGTCGACCAGCACCGTCACGTTCGACCGGTCACAACCCAACTGACCGGCGAGATCCCGAGCCGGCAGCGGGTGGTCCGGGTCCAACTCCCGAAGCGCCCGGGCCGCCGCCGGGGTGAGCCCCAGCTCGGCGAACGCGGAACCCTGCCGGTGTCGCAGCGCGGCGGTGACGTGCGCCATCCGGCGCACCACATCGACGGCGAGACCGGCCCGATCCACCCGTTCACCTGTCGGGGGACCCAGCTCCTGCGTCACGGCCACATCGTACGCAGCACGCCCGTTACGGCCAGCTCAGCGATCAGGCCCAGGCACACCGCCCGGACGGACCACACCGATCCGCAGCCCGACCCGCTCGGCCCGCCACTCCGGATCTGTCACCCCGGGTCCGCCACTCCGGGTCCGCCACTCCAGGTCCGCCACTCGGGATCTGCCACTCGGGATCTGCCACTCCGGGTCCGCCACTCCGGGTCCGCCACTCCAGGTCCGCCACTCCGGGTCCGCCACCCCGGGTCCGCCACCCCGGGTCCGCCACCCCGGGTCCGCCACTCGGGATCTGCCACTCCAGGTCCGCCACTCCGGGTCCGCACCTCGGGTCCGTCGCAAGACCGCCGCCCACGCAGGGCCGCAATGCACGCGATGCCGCGCTCCATTGAACGCCACAGTCCACGAAGGCCGCAGGCTCGCGACGCCACAGCCCACGTAGGCCGCAGCCCTCGCAACATCGGGGAAACTGCTGCCTCGGCACCGGTTCAGGCAACAGTTTCGGGGAAATTGCGCGGATCTTGACAAGGGGACGGCTGCTCTGGGTGGCGATCAGCCGGCAGACGGGCGATCGTCCTCCGCCGCGCACAACATCCTGGATGTAGTGGCCTCCCTCGCTCCCCGACCCCACTACATCCAGGATCGAGCGCGATCTTGGCGCCCAGCGCCCAGCGCGGCCCGCCCCCACGGCGATCCCTCCCGCGCCGATCTTGCGGTTTCGGTTGTCGAAATGTGCGAAATACCCCTTGTGTCGGGACAGTAAGTGCAAGATCGACGAGGAGGGGACAGAGGGACGGCGGGACGGGCCGTCAGGCGGGGAGGAAGGAGAAGCGGACCTGGCGAGTCGGGTTGTCGCCGTTGGTGTCGACGAGGCAGATCGACTGCCAGGTGCCGAGCGCCAGCCGGCCGCCGAGCACCGGCAGCGTGGCGTACGGCGGGATGAACGCCGGCAGCACGTGGTCGCGGCCGTGGCCGGGCGAGCCGTGTCGGTGCCGCCAGCGGTCCTCGGTGGGGAGCAGGTCGTCCACGGCGCTGAGCAGGTCGTCGTCGGAGCCCGACCCGGTCTCGATGATCGCCAGGCCGGCGGTGGCGTGCGGCACGAAGACGTGCAGCAGGCCGTCGCCCTCGCCCGAGACGAACTGCTGGGCCTCCGCGGTGATGTCCCGCACGGTCGGCCGGGACCCGGTCTGGACGGTGATCACGTCGCTGCGCATACGTCGCATTCTGCCGCAGGGTGAGGTCAGGAGCTGCCGCCACCGCCGCCGGAGTCACCGCCACCGGACCACCCGCCACCGGAGTCACCGCTGGACCAGCCCCAGCCGGACCAGCCCCCGGAGTCGCCGCTGCCGCCGGCCGGCTCCGCACCGTCGGAGCTGTCGTGGTCGCCGTCCCGCTGGCGGCCAACGTGCCCGCTCCCGGCGTCCCCGGCGGGCATCGGGTAGAAGTCGTACCCGCCGCCGTCCGGGTCCGGACGACGGCGACGGCCATCCTGGCCGCTCAGACGGGCCGCGCGGATCGCGTCGCGCAGCAGGCCCGCGCCGAGCACGGCCACCAGGGCGCCCAGGGCCACCAGTCCGACCATCGGCAGGTTGCCGGAGGCGAGGGCGACGGCGCCGATGACCAGGCCGACCACCCCGACAACGATCATGATCGCGGCGACCGCGACACGGCGTCCGTTCATGGCGGTAACGGTAGGAGTGGCGGTCAAACCGCTCAGCTTTCACCCGGTCGTCGCGCTAAGTTACCAGCGAGTACCTGTGTTCAGCATCGCGTCGGGGGCACCTAGACGTGACGAGGGGTGCCACCAGGGGGCAGGATGGCGCTAGAGACCTATCCCACACACAACCGAGGGAACGCCTGTGGCTACGGAACGCAAGCGCCCGGTGATCAGCGACGGCCTACCGAGCCAGCTTCCGGACATCGACCCTGAAGAGACCAGCGAATGGGTCGAGTCGCTTGACGGTGTCATCGACGAACGCGGCGCCAAACGCGCCCGCTACGTCATGCTGCGCCTGCTGGAGCGGGCCCGTGAGCGCCAGGTCGGGGTTCCGCCCCTGACCACCACCGATTACATCAACACCATCCCGTCGGAGCGCGAGCCCTGGTTCCCGGGTGACGAGCACGTCGAGCGGAGGATCCGGGCGTACGTCCGGTGGAACGCCGCCATGCTGGTGCACCGGGCGCAGCGCCCGGAGATCGGCGTCGGCGGGCACATCTCCACCTTCGCCAGCTCGGCGTCGCTCTACGAGGTGGGCTTCAACCACTTCTTCCGGGGCAAGAACCACCCGGGCGGTGGCGACCAGATCTTCTACCAGGGCCACGCCTCCCCCGGCATGTACGCGCGGGCGTTCCTGGAGGGGCGGCTCAGCGAGCACCAGCTCGACGGGTTCCGCCAGGAGCTGTCGCACCCCGGTGGTGGGCTGCCCTCGTACCCGCACCCTCGGCTGATGCCGGACTTCTGGGAGTTCCCCACCGTCTCGATGGGCCTCGGCGGTCTGAACGCGATCTACCAGGCCCGGTTCAACCGGTACCTGCAGCACCGCGGCATCAAGGACACCTCCCAGCAGCACGTCTGGGCGTTCCTCGGCGACGGCGAGATGGACGAGCCGGAGACGCTCGGCGCCATCGGCGTCGCCGCTCGCGAGGAGCTGGACAACCTCACCTTCGTGATCAACTGCAACCTGCAGCGGCTGGACGGCCCGGTCCGGGGCAACGGCAAGGTCATGCAGGAGCTGGAGGCGTTCTTCCGGGGTGCCGGCTGGAACGTGATCAAGGTCGTCTGGGGTCGTGAGTGGGACCCGCTGCTCGCCGCGGACACCGACGGAGCGTTGGTCAACCTGATGAACACGACGACCGACGGCGACTACCAGACCTACAAGGCGGAGTCCGGCGCGTACGTGCGGGAGCACTTCTTCGGCCGTGACGCACGGACCCGCAAGATGGTCGAGCCGCTCAGCGACGACGAGATCTGGAACCTCAAGCGGGGTGGGCACGACTACCGCAAGCTCTACGCGGCCTACAAGGCGGCCACCGAGCACACCGGTCAGCCCACCGTCATCCTGGCGAAGACGATCAAGGGCTGGACCCTCGGCTCGCACTTCGAGGGCCGCAACGCGACCCACCAGATGAAGAAGCTGACGCTGGAGGACCTGAAGACCTTCCGCGACCGGCTCTACCTGGACATCCCGGACTCGGCGCTGGAGGACAACCCCTACCTGCCGCCGTACTTCCACCCGGGCGAGAAGTCCGAGGAGCTGGCGTACCTCAAGGAGCGGCGCGAGCAGCTCGGCGGGTACCTGCCGTCCCGGCGGACCAGCACGAAGCGGCTGGCCATCCCCGGGCCGGAGCGGTTCGCCGACATCAAGCGCGGCTCTGGCAAGCAGAAGGTGGCCACCACGCAGGCCTTCGTCCGTCTGCTCAAGGACGTGATGAAGGACAAGGAGTTCGGCAAGCGTTGGGTGCCGATCATCCCGGACGAGGCCCGCACCTTCGGTCTCGACTCGATCTTCCCGACCGCGAAGATCTACTCGCCGCACGGCCAGCGCTACACCTCGGTCGACCGCGAGCTGTTCCTGTCGTACAAGGAGTCGACGACCGGGCAGATCCTGCACGAGGGGATCAACGAGGCCGGCTCGGTGGCCTCGTTCACCGCGGCCGGTTCGGCGTACGCCACGCACGACGAGCCGATGATCCCGATGTACATCTTCTACTCGATGTTCGGGTTCCAGCGGACCGCCGACGGGCTGTGGGCCGCAGCCGACCAGATGGCCCGGGGCTTCCTGCTCGGCGCCACCGCGGGTCGGACCACGCTCAACGGTGAGGGCCTCCAGCACGAGGACGGGCACTCGCTGCTGATCGCCGCGACCAACCCGGCCGTTGTGGCGTACGACCCGGCGTTCGCGTACGAGATCGCGCACATCCTGGAGCAGGGTCTGCACCGGATGTACGGGGACGCGCAGGAGAACGTCTTCTACTACCTGACGGTCTACAACGAGCCGACCCTCCAGCCGGCCGAGCCGGCCGACGTGGACGTGGAGGGCCTGCTCAAGGGCATCTACCGCTACTCGCCGGCACCGCAGGTCGACGGCCCGAAGGCCAACCTGCTCGCCTCGGGCACGGGGATGCAGTGGGCGCTCAAGGCCCAGCAGCTCCTCGCCCAGGACTGGGGGGTGGGTGCCGACGTCTGGTCGGTGACCTCCTGGACCGAGCTGCGCCGCGACGCGGTGGAGACCGAGGAGTACAACCTGCTCAACCCGGGCGCCGAGGCGAAGGTTCCGTACATCCAGCAGAAGCTGGCCGAGTCGGACGGGCCGAAGATCGCGGTCAGCGACTTCATGCGTGCGGTACCGGATCTGATCGCCCGCTGGGTACCCGGCGACTACACGTCGCTCGGCACGGACGGTTTCGGCATGTCGGACACCCGGCACGCGCTGCGCCGGCACTTCCACGTCGACGCGGAGTCGATCGTGGTGGCCACGCTGCGGCAGCTCGCCCGCAGCGGCGCGGTGGAGATCACGGTGCCGGCCGAGGCCGCCAAGAAGTACGCGATCGACGACGTCAACGCCGCCCCGGTCGGCGAGACCGGCGGCGACAGCTGATCCAGCACCACTGAGGAGGGCCCGGCGCATCCGCGCCGGGCCCTTTTCGGTGTAGGGAGCGGCGGTGGTCCGGGGGCCCTGGCGGGGATCCGGACCACCGCCGTCGCGGGTGACGCCGGGAGGATGGGCGCTCGTCAGCCGACGGCGGCCAGGTCGGTGAGCCGGGCCAGCGAGTCCTCCAGGTCGGCGCCGACCCGACGCAGTCCGAGCCGCAGCAGGGCTGCCTTGACCGGGCCGGCCGGCCAGCGGACCACGATGAGGCGCACGATGGTCCCGCCCTCCTCCTCGTCTCCGGTGAGCTGGACGTAGATCTCGGTGCGTGCCTCCGCCCGAGATCCAGCGCCCTTGGCCCGTTCCCGCCAGCCGATCAGCGTCGGCTCCTGGTAGGCGATCACCTCGGCCTCATGCGCCGAGCCGCGCCCCGCCTGGACGAGTTGTCGCCGCCCGAAGCCCTCTCCCGAGAGCACTTCGGCCGCTCGGACCCCGGCCAGCCAGGCCGGCAACTGCTCGGCCCGCTGCACGACATCCCAGACCACTTCAATTGGCGCCGCCACGTGCGCACTGCGTTCCACGAGGATCATTTCCGTCTTTCCTCCGGTGAGGACATCCCACGATATCGGCACTCTATGCGTTAAATCGGACTTACCTGGACGGGTTCGGAAAAAGACACGCCGATCAACCATTGCGCATTGCGCCAGGCCGGCCTATGGCGCATTCATCGACAGCGCCCTAAAGTCCCGAGCACGTTTCACGTTGACCGGGAGGGCGCATGTCAACCGCACCGATGCCCCAGTTCCCCACCGGCTTCCGCTGGGGCGTCTCCACATCGGCCCACCAGATCGAGGGCGCCACCACTGCCGACGGCCGAGCTCCGTCCATCTGGGACACCTTCGCGCGCTCCCCCGGGCGGATCAGCGACGGCAGCAGCGGCGAGGTGGCCTGCGACCACTACCACCGGCACACCGAGGACGTGGCGCTGTTGGCCGGCCTGGGCGTCTCCGCGTACCGGTTCTCCATCGCCTGGCCCCGGATCCAGCCCACCGGCGCCGGCCCCGCCAACCCGGCCGGCCTGGACTTCTACGACCGCCTGGTGGACGAGTTGCTGGCCGCCGACGTCGACCCGGTGGCCACCCTCTACCACTGGGACCTGCCGCAACCTCTCGAAGACGCCGGCGGCTGGCTGCACCGCGACACCGCCGCCCGGTTCGCCGAGTACGCCGAGAAGACCGCCGCCCGCCTCGGCGACCGGGTCCGGCTCTGGATCACCCTCAACGAGCCGTTCATCCACATGAGCCTCGGCTACGGCATGGGTGTGCACGCCCCCGGCCGGATGCTGCTGTTCGACGCCTTCCCGGTCGCCCACCACCAACTGCTCGGGCACGGGCTCGCGGTCGCCGCGCTGCGGACCCACACCGCCAGCCCGGTGGCGATCGCCAACAACTACTCGCCGGTGCGGGTGCTCGGCGACCACGACGCCGACCGGGCCGCCGGGGCGGCGTACGAGGCGCTACACAACCGGCTCTTCACCGACCCGCTGCTCGGCCGCGGCTACCCGGAGCTGCCCGGCTTCGACCCGAGCGTCATCCACCCCGGCGACCTCGACACGATCGCCACGCCGATCGACGTGCTCGGGGTGAACTACTACAACCCCACCGGCGTACGGGCGGCCGAGCAGGGTTCACCCCTGCCGTTCGACCTCGTGCCGCTGGACGGCTACCCGCGTACCGCCTTCGACTGGCCGGTGGCCCCCGACGGGCTACGCGAGTTGCTCGGCTGGCTACGCGACACCTACGGCGACGCGCTGCCGCCCATCGAGATCACCGAGAGCGGCTGCGCGTACGACGACGCGCCCGACGCCGACGGGCAGGTGGCCGACCCGGAGCGGATCGCGTACCTCGACGGGCACCTGCGGGCGGTCCGGGCAGCCATCGACGACGGGGTGGACGTACGCGGTTACTTCGTCTGGTCGCTGCTGGACAACTGGGAGTGGGCCGAAGGGTTCACCAAGCGCTTCGGTCTGGTGCACGTCGACTACGCCACCCAGACCCGAACGCCGAAGTCGTCGTACACCTGGTTGCGGGACGTGATCGCGGCCAGCCGGCCGGGGTCGGCGCGGTGACCACCCTCGACCCGACGCCGGCGTCGCTGCCGGCGGCGCTCGCCGAGCCGACGGTGCCGGTGCGGCGCGGCTGGATCGGTTTGATCTTCGCGGCCAACCTCGGCGTGTGGATGGCGTTCTTCACGCCCATCCAGGTGCTGCTGCCGCAACAGATCGAGCAGATCGCACCCGGCGACAAGGAGAACATGCTGGCCGTGGTCACCGGCCTCGGCGCGCTGGCCGCGGTGCTGGCCAACCCCCTCGCTGGCGCGTTCTCCGACCGGACCTGCCTGCGGATCGCCGGGCGCGAGTTCGGTCGACGGCACGTCTGGACGGCGGGCGGGGCCGTGCTCGGCGCGGCGGCCCTGGTGCTGCTGGCCCAGCAACGGACCATCCTCGGCGTCGCCCTCGGCTGGGTCGCCGCGCAGGTCTGCTTCAACGCGATGCTGGCCAGCCTCACCGCCGCCATCCCGGACCGCGTCCCGGTGCGCCAGCGCGGCGGAGTCTCCGGGTGGGTGGGCATCCCGCAGGCGCTCGGGTTGGTGCTCGGCGCGGTGCTGGTCACCGCCGTGGTCACCGGCAACGCCGCCGGCTACCTGGCGATCGCCGTGGCCATCCTGCTGCTGTCGCTGCCGTTCGCGCTGCTCACCCCCGACGAACCGCTGCCGCGTGCCCATCGGCCGGCGATCCGGACGCGGGCGCTGCTGGCCTCGATGTGGATCAGCCCTCGCCGGCACCCGGATTTCGCCTGGGCCTGGATCACCCGATTCCTGGTCCAGTTGGGCAACGCTCTGGGCACCCTCTACCTGCTGTACTTCCTCACCGACGGGGTGCGCCACCCCGACCCCGAGGGCGGCCTGCTGGTGCTGATCCTGCTCTACACGCTCGGGATGATGCTGACCGCTGTGGTCGCCGGCCGGCTGTCCGACCGTTCCGGCCGCCGCAAGATCTACGTGATCGCCTCCGGGCTGATCATGGCGGTGGCGGCGCTGCTGCTCGCGGTCGCGCCGGTCTGGCCGATGGCGATCGTCGCCGCGCTGCTGCTCGGCGCCGGCTACGGCGTCTATCTCTCGGTGGACGCCGCGTTGATCACCCAGGTGCTGCCCCGGGCCACCGACCGGGCCAAGGACCTGGGCGTCATCAACATCGCCAACTCGGCGCCGCAGGTGCTCGGCCCGGCGCTCTCCGCCCCGCTCGTGGTCTACCTGGGCGGCTATCCCACGCTCTACGCGGTCACCGCCGTGGTCACCCTGCTCGGCAGCGCGCTGGTCGTCAAGATCCGCTCGGTGCCGTGAGCCAGGGGGCGGTGGCGGAAAGCAGTCGCGTACCGCCGTAGGCTGGGGGGCGTGACAGTACGTGTGCGCTTCGCCCCCTCCCCGACCGGTATGTTCCACGTCGGCGGCGCCCGCTCGGCGTTGCAGAACTGGATCTACGCCAAGCAGCAGGGCGGCGTGTTCGTGCTGCGCATCGAGGACACCGACGCGGCGCGCAACAAGCCCGAGTGGACCGAGGGCATCCTCTCCGCGCTGGACTGGATCGGGATCTCCCGGGGCAGCTACGAGGGCCCGTACTTCCAGTCGGCGAACGCCGGCGAGCACCGGGCCGCCGCCGCGCGCCTGTACGACTCGGGCCGCGCCTACTACTGCGACTGCACCCGCGAGGACGTGCAGGCCCGCACCGGCTCGCAGCACCAGGGCTACGACGGCTACCACCGCGACCGTGGCCTCGGCCCCGGCCCGGGGCACGCGCTGCGCTTCCGTACGCCCGACGAGGGCGCGACAGTGGTGGTCGACCTGATCCGTGGTGAGCCCACGTTCGAGAACAAGCTCATCGAGGACTTCGTCATCGCCCGGGGCGACGGCTCGCCGGTCTTCCTGCTGGCCAACGTCGTCGACGACATGACCATGGGGATCACCCACGTGATCCGGGCCGAGGAGCACCTGCCCAACACTCCCAAGCAGCAGCTGCTCTGGGAAGCCCTCGGGGTCAAGCCGCCGATCTGGGCGCACGTGCCGGTGGTGGTCAACGAGAAGCGGCAGAAGCTCTCCAAGCGCCGGGACAAGGTCGCCCTGGAGGCGTACCGCGACGAGGGTTACCTGGCCGGCGCGATGCGCAACTACCTCATGCTGCTCGGCTGGGCCCCCTCCGGCGACCGGGAGATCGTTCCCTGGTCGGTCATCGAGGACGAGTTCCGGCTGGACGAGGTCAACCTCTCCTCGGCGTTCTTCGACGAGAAGAAGCTGCGCGCGTTCAACGGCGAGTACATTCGCGCGCTGCCGGTGGCCGAGTTCATCGACGCCTGCCAGCCCTGGCTGACCGGCACCGGGACCATCGCGCCGCCGCCGTGGCAGCCGGAGGAGTTCGACGCCGACGCGTTCGCCGCCGTGGCGCCGCTGGCCCAGACGCGGATCGCGGTGCTCAGCGAGATCGTGCCGAACGTCGACTTCCTCTTCCTGGCCTCACCGCTGATCGACGAGGCCGCCTGGACCAAGACGATGAAGGACGGTTCCGCCGAACTGCTGGACGACGCCGTCGCGGCGTTCGAGGCGCTGGAGTCCTGGGACGCCGAGTCGTTGAAGTCGACGCTGGAGGCGGTCGGCGCCGAACGGGGCCTCAAGCTCGGCAAGACGCAGGCACCGGTGCGGGTCGCGGTCACCGGCCGCACCGTGGGTCTGCCGCTGTTCGAGTCGCTGGAGGTGCTCGGTCGCGAGCGCACCCTGACCCGGATCCGCGCCGCCCGCCTGCGCCTGGTCTGACTGTCGCTCGTCGACGCGTCACTGGCGCGTCGCCGGCCCAACTCCGCATCGCCCTGCCTTTGCTCTGCACCCCAATAGGCGCCGGTCACAGACCGTAGCCGTCGCTTCCGCGGGTGCAGAGCAAAGGATGGCGCGCACACCTGACCCACCGGGAGCGGTGAGTCAGAGGGTCACCGAACCCGTCGCTGGCGGCGGAACACGAGGCCGGCCCCGAGTGCGGCGAGCAGCAGCAGGCCGCCGAGCGCCCAGAACCACCAGCGACCGCCGGAGTCGGACCGCTCCGACGCCGCCGGCACCCCGGAGGCCGTCGAGTTGCCGGGTGTCGCCGACGCGGGCCCACTGGAGGGTGCGCCGACCGCCGACGCGCCTGCCGAGGGCGAGTCGGCCGGGTTGGTGCTGGCGGCGGCCGACGGCGAGGCGGACGGGTCGGCCGCGGTGCCGGTGGTGAGGGTGAACCGCACCTCGCCCTTCACCGGGTGCCCGTCGGACGACGCGAGCTGGTAGCCGACGATGTAGAGCCCGGCGGCGGCCGGCTTGAACGGCACCCGCACCCGACTGCCGTCGAAGGCGGGAGTCCCGCCAGCGACCACATTGTCCGGTCCGGTTATTGTGATCTTCGTCGTAGTCGGCGACGGCTTGGCGAGGAACCGCAGCTCGACGCGGGCCGGTGCCGTCGCCACGCGGGCGCCGTCGCGCGGGTTGCTGCCGGTCAGTTGGTTGTGGGCGGCGGCCGGAGTCGCCGGCATCAGAAACGACACACCGAACGCCACGCCGAGCACCACTGGCATGACCCGCACCGTACGTGTAACCCTGCCCCCCATGAACCCCTCCGTAAGGGTACGATCCGCCCGCTGATCAAACGGCTCCTCATTAGTCGAGCAGAGATCGCAGATAGTTCCAATTACTGTTCCGAAAGCTGCAACTCATCGACGTTCTGCGGAGTCTGTAGGAGTGGACGCGACCATCCGGTCGATGCCGCACCGGCAGATCGGTCCAGACGTCACGACGAAGCCATCCATCGAACGGGGCGAGGAGGCGGGATGGTCCGACACATGAGGCGGTTGGCCGCCGTGTTGGCGGGCACGCTGGCGGTGGCACTGCTGTCGCTTGGCACCGCCGGCTCGGCCTCGGCGGCGCCGAAGCCGGCACCCGCCGGAGTGGACATCACCGGCACGGGGCTGTCCGAGCCGCTGCGGTTGCACGCGGACAAGGAGCCCGCCCTCGTGGGCGCGGTCATCGACCAGGTCAACTTCCTCGCTCGCACCGGCATGCCGACCGGTCCGAAGGCAGCCAACCTCGGTCCGAAATACACGGTCGTGGTGCTCGCCGGCGAGACGCCGAAGCAGACCTACGACCTCTATCCCAAGGCGATCGGCGGCCCCCGCGTCTACCGGCCGGCGAAGCAGCCGGACGGCCGCAAGACCAGCGCCGGCTGGTTCCTGGGTCGGCTCAGCATGTCCGAGACCCTGCGCACCGCCGGTGTGCCGCTGGAGCGACAGTTCGACACGGTCAGTGGCGGCGCGGGCGGCGGCGAGCGCGTACTCCCGGAGGACACGCTCGACCCGGCGAAGGACCTCGACGAGGCGCTCGGCGACCTGCAACGCCTGCTACTGCTCAACGTCGGCGTGATGCTGACCATCACGGTCGGCCTCGCCGGGATCGCCCTGCTGATCCGCCGCCGCACGCGCTGACCCGACGCACTCGCTGATGCAGCGAGTGCGTCGACGGTGCTCAGCACCAGCGGCGCGGTGGGCGCTCCCGGCGGGTGGCCCGCGGCCGCGGCCGGACCGCGCCGTGCCGGTGCGCCCCGGCCCAGCCGGGAAGTTCGCTGAGGCAACCAGCGGGAACGTCCGAGTCGGGCTCGGCGGAGCGCTGACGCGGCAGCACGGGCTCGTCGTCGACGCGCCCGTGCAGTGGCTCCACCGAGTGCGATGGTGCGCCGCCGACCGGCCGGCGATGCTTGCCAGCCGCCTGCGGGTCGTGGTGCCCCGGCCGGCAGGGCTCGCCCTGGGCGCAGCCGTGCTCGGCCTCCCCGTGCGCCATCCCCGGTCTCCTCACGCTCGCCTCACCCTCGGGTGCTCTCCCCGAGGTGCCCTGTCACCGTACTGGCCGGGACCGACGGGCCGCGCGGCAGCGTACCCGGGGTCCGGACCGGCCGGTCCTCGAAGACGCCGCTGAGCGCGGGGGCCGGTTACGCAGTTCACAGCTTCTTTTCGTGCCGTTCACCCGACGCGTCACGGCCGCTGACCGTACTGGCGGTCGGTAAGGGTCCGCGTACCCCTTTCGGCCCATGGCGGTGCCGTCGAGGTCCTCCCCCGGTGGGAGTTCGGCGGGCGGCGACTGTGGTGGGATCGGGGCATGCGTGCGCCACCGTGGCTCGACTCCGGCACCCTCGGCCGCGACCTCGTGCTTGCCGGCGCGTCGCTGGCGGGTGGTCTGGTGCTGCACGCCCTGGGGTGGCAACCGCAGGTCCGTCCCGACGCTGACGTGCCGTCGGCGTTGTTCCTGCCGCCGCTGGTGGCTGTCTGCGTCGCCGTCGGCCTACGGCGGGTCGCACCACGCGCCAGCCTGGCCGTGGGGACCGGCGCGCTGGTGGTCGACACGGCGCTGGGCAGTTCGCTGGGCACGGTCCTGGTCTACACGCAGGTGCTCTACGACGCCTGCGTGTACGGCCCGCCCCGGCTGTGGCGGTGGTTGCTGCGGATCACCGTGGCGCTGAGCCTGGTCGGAGTGGTCGTCGGCGTGCTCACGTACGGCCAGTGGCGCGGGGCGGCGCTCGGGGTGCTGGTGGTGCTCGCCGGGCTGCTGCCGGTGCTGACCGGCATCAGTGTGCGGCAGTACCGCGACCAGGCCGCCGCCGAGCGGGAGCGGGCCGAGCAGACCGCCCGGCTGGTCGAGTTGGATCGTCGGCAGGCGGTCAGCGCCGAACGGGCCAGGATGGCCCGGGAGCTGCACGACGTGGTCGCGAACCACCTCAGCGCGGTGGCCATCCACGCCACCGCCGTGCTCTCCGTGCCCGGGTTGGATCGCGGTCAGGTGGAGTCGGCGTTGCGGGTGATCCGGGAGAGCAGTGTGCAGGGCCTCGCCGAGATGCGTCAGATGATCGAGGTGCTGCGCGAGCCCGGAACCGGCGCCGGCCTGGCCACCCCCGAGGTGGTCACCGCGCGGCTGGCCGAGGCGGACGGACTGGTCGACCGGGTCCGGGCGGCCGGCCTCGCGGTCCGCGTCCGGACCGATGGCACGCCGGGCGCGTTGCCGGTGGGGGTGGACCTCGCCGCGTACCGGATCGTGCAGGAGTCGCTGACGAACGCGCTCAAGCACGGTACGGGGGAGGCGGAGCTGACGATCGCGTACCGGCCGGCCGAGGTGGTGCTGACGGTGGAGAACCCGGTGCGCCTGTGCCGGGAGCTGCGCCCCGACGTGGCGGTGCTGGATGTGCGGATGCCGCACCGGGACGGGATCTCCGCGACCCGGGCGATCGTCACCGACGGGCTCGCCGACGTGCTGGTGCTCACCACCTTCGACCTGGACGAGTACGTCTTCGGGGCGTTGCGGGCCGGCGCGGCCGGGTTCCTGCTCAAGAACACCGACGCCGACGGCCTGGTCAGCGCGGTGCGGACGGTGGCGCGGGGTGACGGGTTCATCGCGCCCACTGTGACCCGCCGGCTGATCACCGCGTTCGCGGCCACCGCGCCGGGCGCGTCGGCGGACGCCCGGGCCGCGCTGGACACCCTCACACCGCGTGAGCGTGACGTGCTGGCCTGCCTCGGCTTGGGCCTGTCCAACCAGCAGATCGCTGATCGACTGGTGCTGGCGGAGAGCACCACCAAGACCCATGTAAGCCGGATCCTGGCGAAGCTGGACCTTCGCAGCCGGGTGCAGGCCGCGATCCTGGCCCAGGAGGTGGGCCTGCCCGCTCCCCCACAGCCGTGAGACGGGCCCGCTGGGCGCGTCGACGATGGTCGGCGGACCGGTGCCGGCGTGGTTGGCCTGCTCACGACGTGTCAGGCTAGGGCGGTGAGCACGCCGGGCGGTGGGGAGCTGTCGGCCACGCTGCGCCGGATCGAACGATCGGCGGGGGCGTTGGCCACCTCCAGCGTGGCCCGGATGGACGAGACGCTGCCCTGGTTCCGGGCGCTGCCGGCCGACCAGCGTTCCTGGGTGATGTTGGTGGCCCAGGCGGGCGCGAGGTCGCTGGTGCAGTGGCTGCGCGAGGGCGGTGGCACGGCGGACAGCACCCAGGAGGTCTCGGACGAGGTCTTCGCCGCCGCCCCGCAGGCGCTGGCCCGGTCGATCACCCTCCAGCAGACCGTGGCGTTGATCAAGGTGACGATCGACGTGGTCGAGGAGCAGGTGTCGCACCTGGCCGCCGTGGGCGAGGAGCAGCAGCTACGCGAGGCGGTGCTGCGCTTCTCCCGGGAGATCGCGTTCTCCGCCGCCCGGGTGTACGCGCGGGCCGCCGAGTCGCGCGGCGCCTGGGACGCCCGGTTGCAGGCGCTGCTGGTCGACGCGCTGTTGCGCGGTGACTCGCCGGACGTCCTGGCCAGTCGGGCCGCCGCGCTCGGCTGGGCGGACGCACCGCCGGTGGCGGTGGCTGTCGGTCGGTCGCCCGGCGGCGAGGTCTCCGCGGTGCTGCACGTGGTCTACCGCCAGGCCCGCCGGATCGGCGTGGAGGTGATCGGCGGCGTGCACGGCGACCGGCTGGTGATCGTGCTGGGCGGCGCACCTGACCCGCTGACCGCCACGGCGAAGCTGCTGAGCGCGTTCGGGGACGGCCCGGTGGTGGTCGGTCCCGCCGTACCGAGCCTCGACGAGGCGACCGAGTCGGCGCGGGCCGCGCTGTCCGGCTTTCGGGCCGCACCGGCCTGGCCGAGCGCGCCCCGGCCGGTGCTGGCCGCGGACCTGCTGCCGGAGCGGGCCCTCGCCGGCGACGCGGAGGCCCGTCGGCGGCTGCGTCACGATGTGTACGCGACGCTGGTGCGCGCCGGTGGGGAACTGCTGGCGACCCTGGACGCCTTCCTGGCCGCCGGTGGCACGCTGGAGAGCGCGGCACGGGCACTATTCGTGCACCCGAACACGGTGCGCTACCGGTTGCGCCGGATCGCCGAGGTGACCGGTTTCTCGCCACTGTCGCCGCGAGACGCGTTCGCCCTTCAGGTCGCGCTGACCGTGGGTCGGTTGGATCCGGTCGCCCCGCTGGCCTCGCAGGTCCCGACTCAGACAATGACCCCGGCTACCCGGAAATCCGCACAAACCGAGGATGATCCCCGCCGATCTTTGTAGGAAACCTCTAAAGGTCCTAGTGTGGTTTGGTCGTAGGCGGCACCGCGTTACCCGCCTTTATCCGGGAGAGTCATAGACGTGCTCGCCGTACTTAGTCCCGGCCAGGGTTCTCAGAAACCCGGCTTCCTGACCCCCTGGCTCGACCTGCCCGGCACTGAGGCGCGACTGCGCGACTGGTCGGCGTTGGCCGGGGTCGACCTGCTGCACCTGGGCACCGACGCCGACGCCGACGAGATCAAGGACACCGCCCGCACCCAGCCGTTGCTGGTCGCCGCGGCGTTGCTCGCGGCCGAGCACCTGCCGCTGGACGGCGTCGCACTCACCGCCGGCCACAGCGTCGGCGAGTTGGGTGCCGCCGCCCTGGCCGGTGTGCTGTCGGCCGACGCAGCGATCACCCTGGCCGGCGTCCGCGGCCGGGAGATGGCCGCCGCGTGCGCGCTGGAGCCGACCGGAATGGCCGCGGTGCTCGGCGGCGACCCCGACGAGGTGATCGCCGCGATCGAGGCGAACGGGCTCTACCCGGCCAACCGCAACGGCGCCGGGCAGATCGTCGCCGCGGGCGCCCTGGACGGGCTCGACAAGCTCGCCGCCGCGCCGCCCGCCCGGACCCGGATCATCCGACTCCAGGTGGCCGGCGCCTTCCACACGCCGTACATGGCTCCGGCCGAGACCGCGCTCGCCGCGGAGGCCGCCGGGATCACCCCCGCCGACCCGGCCCGGACCCTGCTCTCGAACCTCGACGGCACCGCCGTCGACAACGGCGCGGCCATGGTGCAGCGCCTCGTTCGTCAGGTCACCGCGCCGGTGCGCTGGGACCTGTGCATGCGCACGCTGGCCGACCTCGGGGTCACCGGCGTGATCGAGCTACCCCCGGCCGGCACCCTCGCCGGCCTGGTCAAGCGGGAACTCAAGGGCGACGGCGCCCCGGAGATCGTCACCCTCAACACCCCGGACGACCTGCCGGCCGCACGGGACCTGATCGCCCGTATCGGAGGTCGTTCATGACTGGCAGTCGCATCGTCTCGATGGGGCACTACCAGCCCTCCCGGGTGGTGACCAACGACGACATCGCCCAGCTCGTCGACACCAACGACGAGTGGATCCGCGACCGCGTCGGCATCGTCAGCCGGCGGATCGCCGACAGTGAGACGGTCGCCGACATGGCCGCCGCGGCCGCCGGCAAGGCGCTGGCCAACTCGGGCCTGACCGCCGCCGACATCGACCTGGTCGTGGTCGCCACCTGCTCCTCCATCGACCGTAGCCCCAACGTGGCCTGCCGGGTCGCCGCCAAGCTGGGCATCACCGCGCCGGGCGCGTTCGACCTCAACACCGCCTGCTCGGGCTTCGCGTACGCGCTGGGCACCGTCGACCACGCCATCCGGGCCGGGGCGTCGCGCAACGCGATCGTCATCGGCGCGGAGAAGCTGTCCGACTTCACCGACTGGACCGACCGCTCCACCTGCATCATCTTCGCGGACGGGGCCGGGGCCGCAGTGGTCTCCGCCACCGCCGACGACGAGCCGACCGGCATCGGCCCGGTCGTCTGGGGTTCGGTGCCGGACAAGAGCGACGCGGTCCGCATCGAGGGTTGGCGCCCGTACATCCAGCAGGAGGGTCAGGCGGTGTTCCGCTGGGCCACCACCGCGATCGCGCCACTCGCGCTCCAGGCCTGCGAGCGGGCCGGGGTCGACCCGTCGGAGCTGGCCGCGTTCGTTCCGCACCAGGCCAACGCCCGGATCATCGACGGCATCGCCAAGCGGCTCAACATCCCCGACGCGATCATCGCGAAGGACATCGTCGAGTCCGGCAACACCTCCGCGGCGAGCGTGCCGCTGGCCCTGTCCAAGCTGGTCGAGCGCCGGGAGGTGCCCTCGGGCGCACCGGTGCTGCTGTTCGGCTTCGGCGGTGGCCTGACCTACGCCGGTCAGGTCGTCCGCTGCCCCTGATGACCCCCTCGGCGCGTACGCGTCCAGGAGTGGCGGTCGGCGACGCCGGCCGCCGGAGAACCCCGATGAAAGGAACCAACCGCAATGACCCGTGACGAGATCACCACCGGCCTCGCCGAGATCCTCGAAGAGGTTGCCGGGGTGAACCCGGACGACGTGGCCGAGGGGAAGTCCTTCACCGACGACCTCGACGTCGACTCGCTCTCGATGGTTGAGGTCGTGGTCGCGGCCGAGGAGAAGTTCGGCGTCAAGATCCCGGACAACGAGGTGCAGAACCTCAAGACCGTCGGCGACGCTGTCAGCTACATCGCGGCGCAGTCCTGATCATGAGTCGTCCTGACGTCGTCGTCACCGGGCTCGGCGCGACGACCCCGCTTGGCGGGGACGTCGCGTCGACCTGGGACGCAATGCTCGCCGGCCGCTCCGGGGTGAGTGCCCTCACCCAGGAGTGGGCCGAGCAACTGCCGGTCCGCATCGCCGCCCAGTTGGCCGTGGAGCCGTCCGAGGTGCTGGACCGGGTCCGCCTGCGCCGCCTGGACCGTTCCGAGGCGATCGCGATCATCGCGGCGCAGCAGGCCTGGGCGGACGCCGGCCTCGCCGGCTCCGACCTCGACGGTGAGCGGTTGGCCGTCAGCGTCGGCTCCGGCATCGGCGGTGCCACCACCCTGCTCGCCCAGGACGACATCCTGGAGGCGTCCGGGCCACGGCGGGTGTCCCCGCACACCATCCCGATGCTGATGCCGAACGGTCCGGCCGCCTGGGTCGGGCTGGAGCTGGGCGCCAAGGCCGGCGTGCACTCGGTGGCCAGCGCCTGCGCCACCGGCGCCGAGGCGATCGCCCTCGGCCTGGACATCATCCGCTCCGGCCGGGCCGACGTGGTGGTGGCCGGCGGCACCGAGGCGGTCATCCACCCGCTGCCGATCGCCGGCTTCAGCTCGATGCGGGCCATGTCGACCCGCAACGACGACCCGGAGCGGGCCTCCCGCCCGTGGGACCGGGGCCGGGACGGCTTCGTCCTCGGCGAGGGCGCCGGCATCGTGGTGCTGGAGCGGGCCGAGCACGCCGCGGCGCGGGGCGCCCGGGTGTACGCGCGCCTCGCCGGCGCCGGCATCACCTCCGACGCGTACGACATCGTGCAGCCGCACGCCGAGGGCGAGGGCGCCATCCGGGCCATCGCCAAGGCGATCGCGGACGCGGACGTGGCCAAGCGGGACATCGTGCACGTCAACGCGCACGCCACCTCGACCCCGGTCGGGGACATGTTGGAGATCGGCGGGCTGCACAAGGCGCTCGGCGACCACCCGGTGCTGTCCGCGACGAAGTCGATGACCGGTCACCTGCTCGGTGCGGCCGGTGCGCTGGAGTCGATCGCCACCATCCTGGCGATCCGCGACAGTGTCGTTCCTCCGACGATCAACCTCGACGACCCGGAGCCAGGCCTCACCCTGGATGTCGCCGCGCACAAGGCCCGCCACATGGAGATCCCGGCCGCGTTGAACAACGCGTTCGGCTTCGGCGGCCACAACGTGGCGCTCGTCTTCGCCCGTCCCTGAGATCCCGCGAAAGGGCCCCTCCTCGTCGAGAGGAGGGGCCCTTTCGTCGTTCAGCCTCGGTTGCGGGGGTGCTGTTTCGCGGTGCGCTCGTTGCCGTGGCGGTAGTTGCCCGTCCAGCGGGCCATCACCAACTGCGGGTCGTCGTCGACCTCGGCGAGGAACTCCGCGGCCCGAGCGCCGCGCAGTGTGCCGGCGACCCGGCCGTGGTGGGTGATCACCACGGTGCCGTCCGCCCGTTGCATGTGCCGGAATCCTGCTGCCGCTCCCATGGGGCGAGGTTGTCAGACCGACCGGAGGCAGGGCGACCCGATTTCGATCAGGGATGCAGCGATCCCGATTGACGTCGGGAGACCGCACGGCTTAGATGGGCCGACTGAAGATCGACTGACGGGGATCACCACCATGGACACTCGTACCCGCGTCGCCGTGTCGGCGGCGGCGCTCACCCTCGGCCTGCTGACCGGCTGCGGCGACGACGACGCCGCTCCCGCCGGGCCCGCGGCCGGCGCCCCGGCCCCACAGGCCACTGGCGAACCCTGGTACGACGAGCTGGCCCCCGCGTCGCCCAGCGGCACCACCGGCGGCGCGAGTTCCCCCTGCCCGGTACCTGTGACGTTTCCGCTGGCCGAAGGGTGGACGGCCAAGGCGATCGAGCCGCCCAAGGGCGAGCTGGCCGAGCTGCTCGGCGAGGCGCTCACCAAGCGCGGCGGCACCACCGTGCGCTGTGAGGTGGACGGACGGCCGGCCGGCGGCGGATTCCTGCGGATCTGGGCGGCGGACTCGCCGACGGTCACGCCGCGCGCCGCGCTGGAGAGTTTCGCCGCCGGGGCCGGCGAGACGGTCGCCGGCCAACAGTTCCGCGACCTCCGCGCCGGCGGCTTCGACGCCACCGAGATGACCTGGCTCGCCACCAACCCGCTGGTCGAGGACGAGGATGAGTCGCGAAACTGGGCGCTGGCCGTCCAGTCGGCGGGGCAGACGCTCGTCTTCGCGGTCAACGAGGGGCTGATCACCGAACGGACCGACGTGCTGCCGGCGTACCGACTCGCGGTGCGAGGGCTCGCCAAGGGCGAGTGAGGTGGGCGCTGACCTGGCCGTGCCGGACGGTCAGGTACCGCAGGTCGTCGCGGGCAGTCCGGGAACGGCCACCGGGGACCGGCCGCCCGGCCGGGCCTTGCCGGCGAGCACGGCGGCCAGGGCGGTCATCGACGCCCGGCTGGAGGAGTACGTCGCCAGCAGCGTCGGTGACTTCGCGTCGGCCAGCACGTACGGGGTGTCCATGGCGACCGTGACCGCCGCGTCGGGGCTCAGGTCCTTGCCGCCGTCTCCGTAGCCCACCAGGTGCACGATCGTGCCGCCGCTGGGCTTGACCTGCACCCCGGCGGCGGTCAGCGCGGCGGTGAGGGTGGCCCGGGTGCCGTCCCGACCGCCGGACGTGGTGACGGTGACCGGCCCGCGTACCGCTCCGCCACAGGCGCCCCTCAGCACCGTGACGGCGGCGGCGGCCAGCGCGTCGGCCGCCGCCCGGTGCTCCGGGGTGTTGAGGGTGGACATCTGCGCCGCCGGCAGCTCCGCGAGCCGGAACTTCATGGTCAGCACCCGGGTGACCGCCTCGACCAGTCGGGTCCGGGGCAGCGATCCGCCGCGCAGTGCGGCGAGCAGCCCGTCGTACGCCTGACCAACGTTCGGGGTCATCAGGATGAGGTCGTTACCGGCGTTGAGCGCCCGGACCGCCGCCTCGCCGGGAGCCCAGCGCTTCGCGGGCGGCATGTTCATCCCGTCGGTGATCACCACGCCCTTGAAGCCGAGTTGGCCGCGCAGCACGTCGGTGAGCAGCTTGTGCGAGAACGTCGCCGGGGTCCCCGGGTCGATCGCGCGCGCATCCAGGTGACCGGACATCACGGCCATCGCGCCAGCGTCCATCCCGGCGGTGAACGGCGGCCACGCGCCGCTCTGCAACGCCGCGGCGGACTGGGTGAGCACCGGCAGGTCCTGGTGCGAGTCGTCGGCGCTGTGGCCGTGCCCGGGGAAGTGCTTCAGGGTGGCCGCGACCCCGACCGCCTGGAGGCCACGGACCGCGCCGCCGACCTGCGCGGCGGCCTGCTTCGGGTCGGCGCCGTACGACCGGGAGCCGATCACGGTGCTGCGGGTGGCCAGCACGTCCGCCACCGGGGCGAAGTCGATGTTGATGCCCATCGCGGCCAGCTCGGCGCCGGCGGCCCGCCAGGCGGCCTCGGTGAGCTTCGGGTCACCGGCGGCGCCAGCGGCGAGGGCGCTGGGCAGCACGGTGACCCCGTCGGTCACGCGGGTGACGACGCCGTACTCCTGGTCGGTGCCGATGAGCAGCGGCGCCGAACCGGCGGCGAGCCGACCTGCGGCGGTGCGCAGCCCGGTGGTGAGCTCGTGCACCTGCTTGGGGTTGTCGACGTTCGTGGTCTCCTGGTTGCCCTTGGTCGGGTCGTCGGCGCTGAAGCCGACCAGGATCAGGCCACCCAGTCGGTACTTGGCGATCATGTCGGCGGGGGTGTCCACCCCGGCGAGGGCCTGGTTACCGGCCGCCGAGCCGGCGGAGACCTTCGTCGCCGAGTCGCCGTAGGCGTACGGCATCAGCACCTGGCCGACCAGGTCCTCGTCGGACAGCGTCGCCACCAGCGCGGCGGCGCGGCTGGCGGGGTCGCTGGCCGGCGGCGCGGCCGGGACGCTCGGGCCCGCGGACGTACCGACCGGGCTGGGCGTCGGCGTGGGGCGCTCCGGGTCACCTGAGCAGCCGGAGACGAGCAGGGCGGTCAGGGCGGCGACAGCGACACTGGCGCGCCACGGGCGATTCGACACGTCGCCCATCCCACCAGCTTCTCCCTTATCGGGGCAACTTGACCTTACCGGTCGTCACCGGCGCGACGGCGTACGGCCAGCGGCCCGCCGGCCGGGTCAGCCGACCCGAGTGAGCAAGGTCACCGGGGCGCCGTCCCCGGCGTACCGGTAGGGCTCCAGGTCAGCGTCCCACGCCGTGCCGAGCGCCTTGTCGAGGGCGTGCGCCAGCGCCTCGGGGGCCCGGGAGGCCGCCATCAGCGCCCGAAGGCGGTCCTCGCCGAGCTGGATGTCGCCGGCCACGCCGACCGTTGCCCGGAACAGGCCACGGGCTGGCACGTACATGAAGCGCTCACCGTCGGCACCTGGACTCGGCTCCTCGGTGACCTCGAAACGGATCATGGGCCACTGCCGTAGGGCAGCAGCCAGCTCGGCGCCCGTCCCCGGACGACCGGTCCACCCGCACTCGGCCCGGCGTGCGCCGGGGTCGACGGGCTGAGCCGTCCACTGCAGGTTGACCGGCGCGGCTAGGACGCGCGCGATCGCCCACTCGACGTGTGAGCACACGGCGAGCGGGGTCGAATGGACGTATACGACGCCACGCGTTGGCACGGTGACCTCCCGGAGAGCGAGGTGCGTCTTCCCCTACGACCTCGTCCACCCAGGTGGCTGCTGCAACACATGATGACTCCTGTGACGCGTGATGCGCCAGGGAATCGGAAAAAACGCCGGGTGGAATAGCCGGACGGGTGGTCGCCGTTGCCTCTCAGGACACCGCGACGACCAGCATGATGTCGTGGTCCTGTACAGTTCCACCGGCGGCTTATGCCGCGTTACACCTTCGCGGGTCGAGTCACGTACGACCCGCACACAGCCCCCGGACGTCCAGTCCTCCCGTACGTCTTGCAAGGAGTACCTCCGTGGCGAGCAACACCTCTAAGACCGCGCGCGCGTCCGTCCGGGCCGGCCAGGCTGGCCAGGGTGGCGCCCTCAGCGTGCTGGGCGAGTTCAAGTACCTCATCCCGCTCAACGGCGGCAAGCACGCCTACGTGCGGAACCTGACCAACGGCAAGACCGCGCACCTGCGCACGGACTCCGACGCCTTCGTCGAGGAGATCCGCGTTCTGGCCGCCGCCGGCCACGCCGCCAAGATCCGGGCGGAGATCAACAACCTGGCTGCCACCCACCCGGGTGACGGCTGGGAGGCCACCGAGAAGCGCCTGGTCGCGGCCGGCGTCTTCGAGGGCTGAGCCCCTCCCCCACCGCACCAACGAAACCGCCCGCCGGGAGTTCCCGGCGGGCGGTTTTCGCGTGCCCGGGGCGGGTCAGCCTGGATCGAGCAGCGCGACCTCGCCGCTGGCCAGGTCGTAGAGGCCGCCGACCACGGCCACCCGGCCGGCCGCCACCGGTCCGGCCAGGAGATCGTCCTCGCGCAGGGTGCGCACCGTACGCCGGACGTGCCGGCGGATCGCCAGCGGCTGCACCGCCGGGTCGTCCAGCCCCGCCTCGGTGACCGCCGGAGCGATCTCGTCCACCAGGTGCGCCAGCGACCCGCCGGGACGCTGCCCGGTGCGCAGCGCCTCCACCGTGGCCTGCACCGCACCGCACCGCTCGTGGCCGAGGACCATCACCAGCGGTACGCCGAGCTGGCCGACCACGTACTCGATCGAGCCGCAGACCGCGCGATCGAGCACGTGCCCCCCGGTACGGATCACGCAGATCGCGCCGAAGGTCTGGTCGAAGATGGCCTCCAGCGGCACCCGGGAGTCGATGCAGCCCAGCACCACGGCGTACGGCTGCTGGTCGCCGGAGGCCGCGGCGGCGGCCGTGACGTCGTGTCCGTGCACCGGCTGGCCGCTGACGAACCGCCGATTGCCGGCGAGCAGGGCGGCCAGCGCGGCGCGGGGCGTACCGCCGGCCTGCCGCCCCGGCCCCGACGTCGCACCCATGGGCGCTCCCGACGACCCCATGCCGTTCAGCTTGGCCCGCCGCCGTCGGGCACGGGCGAGGTCGGGAATGTTCGCCACGGCGTGATTGGCGTGGTGTCATGGCGGGTAGCCGGTGTTACCGCCGGGTATCCCGGTGCTGGTGGTACTGGGCGGCCCTGGGGAGGCGGCGATGCCGGAGCGGTTCGAGGTCGGTCTGCCGGACGGTGTACGGCTCAACGTCGAGGCGACGGGTCCGACGGACGCCGAGGTCACCGCCATCCTGCTGCACGGCTGGACGCTGGACGGGCGTGCCTGGCACCGGCAGGTCGACGCGCTCACGGCACCGCCGTTCGGCGGTGCGGTGCGGGTGGTCGCCTACGACGCGCGGGGGCACGGCCGGTCCAGTTGCATGGCGCTGCCCACGGCCACCCTGGCCCAGTTGGGTGACGACCTGGCCGCGGTGATCGACGCGGTCGCGCCGACCGGCCCGGTGGTGCTGGTCGGGCACTCGATGGGCGGCATGACGATCATGGAGTACGCCCACCGCCACCCCGCGCACTTCGCCGCCCGTACCGCCGGCCTGGTTTTTGTCTCGACCACCGCCGAGGGGCACACGCACACCGTCTACGGGCTCTCGCCGCGGATCGCCCGGTTGATCCGGCTGGCCGAGACGACCGGCGCCGGCGTGCTGGCGCGGTGTGGCTCGTGGCGCGCGCCCCGGGCACTGCTGAACGCGCTGCAACCGAGCATCCGGTGGATGCTCTTCGGTGACCGCTGCGATCCGGCCGACATCCGCCTGGTGACGTCGGCGGTGGCTCGGGCCTCGCTGCGCTCGATCGGCGGGTTCCGCGCCTCCATCGGCACCCAGCACCGACTGGACACCCTCACCGCGTTGGCCCACCTGCCGGCCGCCGCCCTGGTCGGCGACCGGGACCGGCTGACCCCGCCGCCGTGCGCCGAGTCGATCGCGGCGGCTCTGCCGGCGACCGAGCTGACCGTCTGCCCGGGTGCCGGGCACATGCTGATGATGGAACGTCCGGACGAGGTCAACGCCGCGCTCACCGGCGTGGTCCGGCGGGTGCTCGCCGAATCGCCGCCGGCTCACCGTGGCGCGTCGCCCGCCGAGACGCCTGCCTGAGCACGTTCGCGCACCTCGGGCGCGGCGGGTCGACTCCGGGGCCGTACTCTTCTCGGTTGGCCCGCGCGGTTCCCGCCGCCTGCCGGCGACCTCTGAAGGAGCGTGCGTTGACCGACCAGTCCGGCCTGGAGCAGGAGATCGCCGTCGAGCAACGACACCTCGACCGGGTGTACGCCCGACTGGCCGAGCTGCGGCGGTCGGCCGTCCGCGCCGAGCGTGACGGCTACCGGATGGCCCGGGTGGGCACGCACGGCGCCCTGGTCGAGCGCGACGCGATGGTCTTCCACGCGGCGCAGCGGCGGCACACCCTGGACGCCGAGCACGAGGGGCTGGTCTTCGGCCGCCTGGACCTGCGCGACCGTCAGGTGCTGCACGTCGGGCGACTGGGGATCCGCGACGAGAACGCCGTCACGCTTGTCGTCGACTGGCGCGCGCCGGCCGCCGCCGCCTTCTACCAGGCCACCCCGGCGCAGCCGCTGGACGTGGTGCGGCGGCGCACCATCCAGTCCCGCGCCGAGCGGGTCACCCGGATCGAGGACGACCTGCTGGACCCGACGGCCGCCCCGGAGGGGATGACCGTCGTCGGTGACGGCGCGTTGCTGGCGACCCTGTCCAAGGCCACCGGCCGGGGCATGCGTGACATCGTGGCGACCATCCAGCGGGAGCAGGACGAGGCGATCCGCTCGCCCGGCTCCGGGGTGACGATCGTCGCGGGCGGCCCCGGCACCGGCAAGACCGCTGTCGCCCTGCACCGGGCCGCGTTCCTGCTGTACTCCGACCGCAGCCGCTACGCCGGCGGCGGCATCCTCGTGGTCGGCCCGTCGTCGGTCTTCGTCGAGTACATCGGCTCCGTGCTGCCGTCGCTCGGTGAGGACACCGCGACCCTGCACTCGCTGGGCACCCTCTTCCCGGGAATGACCGCCACCCGCCCCGACCCGCCGGAGGTTGCGGCGGTGAAGGGCTCGCTGCGGATGCGCCGGGTGCTGGAGCGGGCGGCCCGCGACGCGGTGCCGGGCGGCCCGGGTGAGTTGCGGCTGCTCTACCGGGGCACGCTACTGCGGTTGGACCGGGCCGCGCTGGACCGGATCCGGGACCGCGCGCTGCAACGCGGCGCACGACGCAACGAGGTGCGTCGGGCCGGTTTCGACGGGGTGTTCGCCGCGCTCTGGGCGCAGGCCCGTGAGCTGAGCAGCGGCCGGCTGCCGGAGCAACCGGCCTTCGAGGCGGAGATCGCCGAGCGGTCGGAGTTCCGGGAGTTCCTCAAGGCGTGGTGGCCTCGGCTGCACCCCCGGCACGTGCTCGGCTGGTTGGCGGAGCCGGACCGGCTGCGCCGGTACGCCGGGGGGATCCTCTCCTCGGCGGAGATCCGGCTGCTCAACGCCGCGTACCGGAACCTGGACTCGGCCGGGCTGACCATCGCCGACGTGGCGCTGCTGGATGAGTTGGACGCGCTGCTCGGTAAGCCCGCGCAGCCGGCCCGCGCGCGACGCGATCCGTTCCAGCTCGCCGGCGGCGTCCGTGAGCTGAGCACCCTCGGTGAACGGCAGCGGGCCGCCCGCGCGGCGGCCCGGGAGCGTCCGGAGGACTACCGGGAGTACGCGCACGTGGTGGTGGACGAGGCACAGGACGTCTCGCCGATGCAGTGGCGGATGATCGGTCGACGCGGCCGACTGGCCTCCTGGACCGTGGTGGGTGACCCCGCGCAGACCGCGTGGACCGGCGATCCGGAGGAGCTGACCCGAGCCCGCGACCAGGCGTTGGGCCGGCGCAAGCGACACGACTTCACGCTCACCACCAACTACCGCAACTCGGCGGAGATCTTCGCGGTGGCGGCGGCGGAGATCCGTCGGCTCTACCCGGACCTGCCGCTGCCGACCGCCGTTCGCTCCACCGGGGTCGAGCCGGTGGAGCTGGTGGTGCCCGCGACGGGGTTGGAGACCGCGACCGTGGAGGCCGCCGCCGGTCTGCTGGCCGAGGTGGAGGGCACGGTCGGGGTGATCACGCCGGTCCCCCGCCGGGACGAGGTCGCCGGTTGGCTGGGCGCGCTCGGCGCGCCCAGGTTGCAGGTGGTGACCAGCCTGGAGGCCAAGGGCATGGAGTACGACGGGGTGGTGCTGGTCGCCCCGAGCGAGATCCGGGCGGATCCGGGCGCCGGGGTGCGCACCCTGTACGTGGCGCTCTCCCGGGCCACCCAGCGGCTCACCACCATCGACCCGACCGGCTGACGTGTGCGGACTGCCGCCAGTGGAAGGCCCGGCCGCACACTTGCACACATAGCGATGTGAGCATACATTTGACCGGGTCCCGACCAGCGGCGGAAGGTGGTTCTCGTGGGCGCAGGTCATGACCACCACCATGGGTCCGTCGCCAATGCCGCACACCAGCACCGAGGTCGACTCTGGGCGGCTTTCGGGTTGCTCGCCACCCTGATGGTGGTCGAGGCCGTGGCCGCCCTGCACACCGGCTCGCTAGCCCTGCTCTCCGACGCCGGGCACATGTTCACCGACGTGCTCGGCATCGGGATGGCGCTCGCCGCCATCACGGCGACCCGGCGGGCCACCGGCGACCCGCAGCGCACCTTCGGGCTCTACCGGCTCGAGGTGCTCGCCGCGCTGGCCAACGCCCTCCTACTCTCCGGCGTCGCCATCTACGTGGTGATCGAGGCGATCCGCCGTTTCGGCGACCCGCACCAGGTCGTCGCCGGCCCGATGCTCGTGGTGGCCGTACTCGGCCTGCTCGCGAACATCGCCGCCTTCGCGCTGCTGCGCGCCGGAGCCCGGGAGAGCATCAACCTCCAGGGCGCCTACCTGGAGGTGCTCGGTGACCTGCTCGGCTCGGTCGGCGTCATCGGCGCGGCGCTGCTCATCACCGTCACCGACTGGTGGTGGGCCGACCCCCTGGTCGCGGTCGCCATCGGCGTGTTCATCCTGCCCCGCACCTGGCGGCTGGCCCGCGCCGCCATCCGCATCCTGGTGCAGGCCGCCCCGGAGCACCTCCAGGTGACGGCCGTGCACGACCGGCTCGCCGCCGTCCCCGGTGTCGTCGAGGTGCACGACCTGCACGTCTGGACGCTCACCTCGGGCATGGAGGTGGCCTCCGCTCACCTGACCATGGCACCCGGCGCGGAGGTCGGCGCGGTGCTCACCGCGGCGCGTACCGCCCTGCACGACGACTTCCGCATCGAGCACGCGACGTTGCAGATCGAGCCCGGTGCCGCCCCCGGAGCGTGTGGCTCCATCGAATGGTGACTGGGGATTTTCGGAGCATTTCTCGACTTTCGCGGTAATTTTCCGTGGTGACGCACGCACCGTCCGTCACATCGGCTGCAGGGGTCCCATTGGCACCGGTAGGCTCGGTCCCGGCCTCCACCAGGCGGCGCCCTCCCGGCGCCGGTGGCGGTCGCCGCCTAATCGCCCAACCGGGCGAACCGGGGAACCATGTTCCTGGGGTGCATCCGCGTCAGCGGTAGGGATCTTCCGTCCCGAACCCGTCAGCTAACCCGGTCGGCGGCTGACGGAAGGACATGCGCAGTGGCACCAGCACGACCACCCGCCGCCCGACTGGCGGCCCTGATCGTCGCGATGTTCGCCCTCGGCGTCGCGCTTCCGGCCGGCACCGCCTCGGCCGCTCCCCCGACCGGCCTGCGGGCCGCCGCACCCGACTCCGACGAGGAGGGCGGCACCCCGGCGTTGCGGGCCCAACTCGAGGCGGCCAGCAAGGGCTACCTGGACGCGAAGCGCGCCCTGGACACCTCCGTGCAACGGCAGAAGCAGCTCGCCACACAGATGAAGACCATCGAGGTCGAGATCGAGCAGCGCAACGGCAAGGTCGGCGAGATCGCCGAAGTGGCCTACCGCACCGGCCGGCTCGGCGCGATGTCGGCGCTGCTCAACAGCAACACCCCGGAAGGCTTCATGGACCGGGCGGCCGCGCTGGACGCGGTGGCCGCCAACGAGGACCGGGTGCTGCGCGACCTGCTGAACAGCAAGGACAAGGCCAACCGCACCCGGGTCGCCCTGGACGGCGAGATCACCGAACAGCGCAAGCAGGTCGCGGTGATGGCCAAGCGCAAGGAGCAGGCCGAACGGGCCCTGACCGTGGCCACCACACCCAAACCGCAGACCACCGCCGACACCGGCTCCAACCGGGGCACCTCCAGCGCCAACGCGACGGCCGCGCCACGCAACTCCGACGGCTCCTGGCCCTCCGAGTCGTGCAGCGTCAACGACCCCACCCCGGCCAGCGGCTGCATCACCCCCCGCACCCTGCACGCGCTCAACCAGGCCAAGGCCGCGGGGTTCACCCGGTACGTCTCGTGCCACCGCCCCAGCGGCTCCGGCGAACACCCCAAGGGCCGGGCCTGCGACTTCGCGGCGCAGAAGGGCGGCTTCGGCGGGGATGCCACCGGCGGCGACAAGACGTACGGCAACAACCTGGCCGCGTACTTCATCCGCAACGCCGACCGGCTCGCCGTGCTCTACGTGATCTGGTACCGGCAGATCTGGCTGCCCAGCAGCGGGTGGAAGTCGTACAGCGGGGCGGGCGGCGACCCGTCCAGCGACCACACCAACCACGTACACCTGTCGGTCTACTGACCCACGCGTCGTGATGCCTGTGAGTCATCGTGATGACTCACAGGCATCACGTACGTCCGGGGCCCGGCTACGTCGCCGGGCGTACCCCTGATGTCGTCGCTCGTCGGACGACCCGGCCGCGGTCCGCGGGCAGCATCGCGGTATGCCTCGGATCCGACCCAGCACCCGCAAGGCGCTGCTCACCCTGCACCTCGTCACCTCGCTGGGCTGGCTCGGCGCCGACCTGGTGCTGCTCACCCTCGGCATCGCCGTGCAGCGAGGTGCCGACCCGGCGGTGGTCTATCCGGTCATGGCCCTGGTCGGCACGATGCTGTTCGCGCCGCTGAGCGTCCTGGTCTGGCTGATCGGAGTCGCCAGCTCGCTGCTCACCCCGTGGGGCCTGCTGCGCCACCGCTGGGTGCTGGTCAAGCTCCTGCTCACCACGGTGATGGTCGGGCTGGTGCTGTTCCTGCTCACCCCGAACCTGCGTCACGCCGGAGCGGTCGGTGCCGCCCTGCCCGCCCGGGATCGCGCCGACCTGGTCATCGCGCCGGCGGTGTCGACCAGCCTGATGATCATCGCTACGGTGCTGTCCACCTACAAGCCGTGGGGCCGGCGTCCCGCCGCCCGCCCCGCCCAAACAAGCCGTGATCGCGCCGCAACCACGAAGTAGGCGCCGCCCCCGCTGCGCGCAGGGAGCAGGTCAAGGCCGTCGCGACGCGCGATCTTGCCCTGCCCCGCGATCTTGCCCTGCCCCGCGATCTTGCAGTTACTGTCCCGACACATGGGGCATCCCGCTGATATCGACAGCCGGAACTGCAA